>NZ_JARESS010000003.1:0-406276 GCF_046027915.1 Paraburkholderia sp. RL17-347-BIC-D | reverse complement strand
GCTCACGCCCGCAGGGTTTTTTGTTGAAACGGACAACTCGCGCTATTCGGCCAGCGCGGCAACCGGTTCCGTGCCAGCGGCTTCGGCGAGCGCCAATGCCTTGTCCGTGGATTCCCACGTGAATTCCGGCTCTTCGCGGCCAAAGTGACCGTAGGCCGCGCTCTTCTCGTAGATCGGGCGCAGCAGGTCGAGCATCTGGATGATGCCCTTCGGACGCAGGTCGAAATGCTCCTGCACCAGACGCGTGATAGTCGCATCCGACACGCGGCCCGTGCCGAATGTGTTCACCATCACCGACGTCGGCTGGGCGACGCCGATGGCGTACGACACCTGAATCAGGCAGCGCGAAGCGAGGCCCGCGGCCACGATGTTCTTCGCGACATAACGGCCGGCGTAGGCCGCCGAACGGTCGACCTTCGACGGATCCTTGCCCGAGAACGCGCCGCCGCCGTGCGGTGCGGCACCGCCGTACGTATCGACGATGATCTTGCGGCCGGTCAAACCGCAATCGCCTTGCGGACCACCGATCACGAAACGACCCGTCGGGTTCACCAGGAACTTGATGTCGCCCTTGATGAGCTCGGCCGGCAGCGTCGGCTTGATGACTTCTTCGATCACGGCTTCGCGCAGCATGCCCAGATCGATGTCCGGCGAATGCTGCGTGGACAGCACCACGGTGTCGATCGAATGCGGCTTGCCGTCGACATAACGCACGGTGACTTGCGACTTCGCGTCCGGACGCAGCCAGGGCAAACGGCCGTCACGGCGCAGATTTGCCTGACGCTCCACCAGACGGTGCGACAGGTGGATCGGCAGCGGCATCAGTTCAGGCGTTTCTTCGCACGCGTAGCCGAACATCAGGCCCTGGTCGCCGGCGCCTTGATCGAGGTTGTTGTCGTGCGCGCGGTCCACGCCCTGGGCGATGTCCGGCGATTGCTTGTCGTATGCGACGAGCACCGCGCAGCCGCGGTAATCGATGCCGTAGTCGGTGTTGTCGTAGCCGATGCGCTTGATCGTGTTGCGCGCAACCTGGATGTAATCGACGTTCGCGGTGGTGGTGATTTCACCGGCCAGAACGACGAGACCAGTGTTGCACAGCGTTTCCGCGGCGACACGCGAGTATTTGTCCTGAGCGAGGATGGCGTCGAGAATGGCGTCCGAAATCTGATCCGCGACTTTGTCGGGATGGCCTTCGGAGACGGATTCGGAAGTGAAGAGATAGTCGTTTGCCACGTTGCAGACTCCTGTTTTGTGGTTACGGTTGAGTTTCACGTAGCCAGCTTCGGGAGCCTTGAAGCGGCGACGCTTTAGCGGATTACCTTACCGGGAGGCGCAAATCACATGGTTTGCAGCCACCGGCTTCGCCCCGCAAGTTGTCTATTAACTCGGCGAAGCCCTTATTATAGCGACTTCTTATGATTGTCACAGAGTGTCCAAGAGTGCGGCATTACGTCAACTTTTCCGCTTTCCTGAAGCCTGCCTTGCCCCGCGCATCTTTTCAGGGGGTGGCATGCTGAGCCGCTATGGCGCCAAACTCGCGATCGGGCTGCTGAAACTGTTTGCACTGTTACCTTATGGTGTCATCGCCCGTCTCGGTGACGGACTCGGCTGGCTGCTGTATCAGATCCCGAGCCGGCGCAAACGCATCGTCCATATCAATCTGAAGCTGTGCTTCCCCGAATGGAGCGACAAGCGCCGTGAAGACGTCGCGCAGAAGCATTTCCGCCACGCGATCCGCAGCTACCTCGAGCGCAGCGTGCAGTGGTTCGGCTCGGCGAAGAAGCTCGAAAAGCTGATCCAGGTCGACAGCGAAATCGATCTGACCGACCCGAATCTGCCGCCCACGCTGCTCCTCGGCCTGCACTTCGTCGGCATCGAAGCCGGTGCAATCTTCCTGAACTACTCACTCAAGCGCCAATGCGGCTCGCTGTATCAGCCGATGTCGAATCCCGAGCTCGAGGAAGTCGCCAAAGCCGCGCGGGCGCGCTTCGGCGCGGACATGGCGAGCCGCGCCGACAGCGCGCGCATCGTGCTGCGCTGGCTCCGCGACGGCAAGCCGGTGATGCTCGGCGCCGATATGGACTACGGCGCTCGCAACTCCACCTTCGTGCCGTTCTTCGGCGTGCCGACCTGCACGCTGACCGCGGTGGGGCGTCTGGCCAAGGTCGGCCACGCGCAGGTCGTGCCGTTCATCGGCGAAGTGCTGCCGAATTACAAAGGCTACCGCCTCAAGGTGTTCAAGCCGTGGGAAAACTACCCGACCGGCGACGACGATGCGGACGCCCGACGCATGAATGCTTTCCTGGAAGAGCAGATTCCGTTGATGCCCGAGCAGTACTACTGGGTGCATAAGCGCTTCAAAACCCGGCCGCCGGGCGAACCGAGCGTGTATTGAACGGCCGCCTTCGCGGTGTGCGAAGAAAGCGCCCGGACGCGGAAATAACGCGGCGTTCGGGCGCACCCAAGGGCGCGTCACTTACAATAGCGTGATGAAACTGAAATTCACCAAAATGCACGGCGCGGGCAATGACTTCGTCGTGCTCGACGGCTACACCCAACCGGTCAACCTGACGCCGGTGCAGGTGCGCGCGCTCGCGGACCGGCATTTCGGCGTCGGCGCCGACCAGTTGCTGCTGGTCGAAAAGCCCACGGTGGCCGGCGTCGATTTCAGATATCGCATCTTCAATTGCGACGGCGGCGAGGTCGAGCATTGCGGCAACGGCGCACGCTGCTTCGTCAAGTTCGTGCGCGACAGCGGCCTCACCGATCAACGCAGCGTACGCGTGCAGGTGCAAAAGGGCACCATCACGCTGACCATGCAGGAAAACGGCGAAGTGCTGGTCGACATGGGCTCGCCCGTGTTCGACCCGGAGCGCGTACCGTTCGCCACCAAAGGTCTGGAAGGCCGCCGCGAAGGCGCGGACACGCTCTGGCCGCTCGACGTGAGCGGCACGACGCGCTGGATTTCGGTGGTATCGATGGGCAACCCGCACGCCGTGCAAGTGATCGACGACGTCGAAGCATTCCCCGTGCTGGTCGAAGGCCCGGTGATCGAACGTCATGCGCGTTTTCCGCAGCGGGTGAACGCGGGCTTCATGCAGATCGTCGGCCGCAGCGAGATCAAGCTGCGCGTGTACGAACGCGGCGCGGGCGAAACGCTGGCGTGCGGAACGGGCGCCTGCGCGGCCGTCGCGGCCGGCATCCGGCGCGGGCTGCTGGACGCACCGGTGCTCGTGCACACGCACGGCGGCACACTCACCATCACGTGGGACAGCACGCAAGCAGACGAGCCGCTGCTGATGGCCGGGCCTGCCGCGACGGTCTTCGAAGGCGAAATCGAACTGCCCGACTCATTAGCCGATTCACAGGCCGCATAAACTCATTGACCGATGCTTCGCCTCAAGGCGTCGCCCCGTAGTCCTTTAGCCCAAACCATGAACGATCGCGAAGTCGCCGAATATCTGCTCGCCAATCCTGAATTTTTCGCCGAACACGCGGAAATGCTCGCGACGATCCGCCTCGCGAATCCACACGGCAAAGCCGCGGTGTCTCTGCAGGAACGGCAGATGGAGATGCTGCGCGACAAGAACAAGCATCTCGAACGACGTCTCGCCGAACTCCTGCGCTACGGCCACGAGAACGACAGCATCGCGTCGAAATTCAACCGCTGGACCATTCGCGTGATGGCTGAGCGCGATCCGTATGCGTTGCCGCGTACGATCGCCACCGGTTTGCGCGACATCTTCGACGTGCCGCAAGCCGCGCTGCGCGTGTGGGATGTGGCCGAGCCGTATGCTCAGGCCGACTTCGCGCGCCATGTCGGCGAGGAAGTGCGCATCTTCGCTAATAGCCTGACCACGCCGTATTGCGGCGCGAATACCGGCTTCGAGGCGGCGCAGTGGCTGGCGCCGTCCGTGGCCGCCGTGAGCGACGAGGGCGCGGCCGGCCACGCGGCGTCCGAGTCGGCGCACGCCACCGAATCGATCGCCCTGCTCGCGCTGCGCGATCCCGAAGGCAAGGAAGAAGCGCCGACCTTCGGCCTGCTGGTGATGGGCTCGGCCGACGCGCGCCGCTTCCACGACGGCATGGCCACCGATTTCCTGACGCAGATCGGCGCGCTGGCCAGCGCCGCGCTGAGCCGTCTGTTGCCGCGTTGAGCCGCGTCTAGCTCCGCGCCAGCCGCTCAACAAGCCCATCGTGACCGCCGCCGACCCGATCGCCGCCTATCTGTTGAATCTCGAACACGAGCGGCGGCTGTCGGCACATACGCTGCGCGGCTACACCCACGAACTCGAAGAACTCAAGCAGTTGGCCAAAGGCAGGCCGCTCGAAAGCCTGACCGCCGTGGACATTCGCGGCGCCGTTTCGCGAGCGCACGCCGGCGGCCTGACGGCGCGCTCAATCAGTCACCGGCTGTCGGCGTGGCGCGCGTTTTACCGCTGGCTCGCCGGCCGGGTCGATCTGCCGGCCAATCCGGTCGCGACCGTGCGCGCGCCGAAGCAGCCTAAAACGCTGCCCAAAGCGCTTTCCGTCGACGACGCTACGCGCCTGATGGAAAGTCCGCCCGCTGCATCGCCCGAAGGTTTGCGCGATCACGCCATGCTCGAACTGTTCTACTCGTCGGGGCTGCGGCTCGCGGAACTAGTCGGTCTCGACGCCCGTTTCGCCGATGCCGACGGCTACCGCTCGGCCGGCTGGCTCAAGCTCGATTCCGCCGAAGTCGAAGTGCTCGGCAAGGGCAATCGGCGCCGCGTCGTGCCGGTCGGCAGCAAGGCGCTGGAAGCCTTGAGCGCCTGGCTCGCCGTCCGTGACCAGATGGTGAAGCACGATCCGCATCCACTGTTCCTGTCGGTGCGCGGCAACCGACTGTCGCCGAACGTCGTGCGTGAGCGCGTGAAGCGCGCGGCACTGGTCGCCGGCATTCCCGCCAATGTGCATCCGCACGTGCTGCGGCATTCGTTCGCCACGCACGTGCTGCAGTCGAGCGGCGATCTGCGCGCCGTGCAGGAACTGCTTGGCCACGCCAGCATCACCGCGACGCAGGTCTACACCGCGCTCGATTTCCAGCATCTCGCGCACGTCTACGATCAGGCGCATCCGCGCGCCAAAAAACGCGACTGACTCCGCGACTCGCGGCGTGCAGTCTCCGCCTTCGCTTCACCTGCCGCGTGCGCTAAGCCGCGCGGCCCATTGCTCTCTCTGACACCCTGATGAATACCGTTACGCTCAAACCGTCGAAAGAAAAGTCGCTGCTGCGCCGCCATCCGTGGGTCTATGCCAACGCGATCGACCGGATCGACGGCAATCCCGCGCCCGGCGCCACCGTGCTGGTGCGCGCGCACGACGGCCGTTTTCTCGCGCGCGCGGCCTACAGCCCGCACTCGCAGATCCGCGCCCGCGTGTGGAGTTTCGACGAATCCGAGCCGATCGATCACGCGTTCTTCAAGCGGCGCGTGCAGCGCGCGCTCGCCCATCGTCAGACGATGGTCCACGACACCGGCGCGGTCCGGCTGATTTTCGGCGAGGCGGACGGCCTGCCGGGCTTGATCGTCGATCACTACGTTGCCGAGGACGAAGGCCAGCGCAGCCAGTTGGTCTGCCAGTTCATGGCGGCGGGCGTCGAGGCGTGGAAGGAAGCGATCGTTGCGGCGCTGACGGGCGCGACCGGCTGTCCGAATGTCTACGAACGCTCGGACGTGTCGATTCGTCAGAAGGAAGGACTTGAACAGGTCACGGGCGTGCTGGCGGGCGAAGCGCCGTCGGAAGCGTTGATTGCGAGCGAAAACGGCGTGCGTTATCACGTCGACGTGCGCAACGGCCACAAGACCGGTTTTTACGTCGACCAGCGCGACAACCGCCTGCTGGTGCAACAGCTCGCGCAGGATCGCGAGGTACTGAACTGCTTCTGCTACACCGGCGGATTCTCGCTCGCAGCGTTGAAAGGCGGCGCCAAACGGGTGGTGTCGATCGATTCGTCGGGCGACGCGCTGGCGATCGCCCAGCAAAACGTGGCGGCCAATGGTTTCGACGCCGAACGCGCCGCCTGGCTCGACGCCGACGCGTTCAAAACACTGCGCCGCCTTTACGACGACGGCGAGCGCTTCGACCTGATCGTGCTCGATCCGCCGAAATTCGCGCCGTCGCGTGAACATGTGGACCGCGCGTCGCGCGCTTACAAGGACATCAACCTGACCGGGCTGAAGCTGCTGCGCCCGGGCGGCCTGCTCTTCACCTATTCGTGCTCCGGCGCGATCGACGCCGAACTGTTCCAGAAAATCGTCTCCGGCGCGGCCGCCGACGCGCGCGTGGACGCCCGGATTCTCAAGCGACTGGGGGCCGGCGTGGATCACCCGTTGCTCACCGCGTTCCCGGAAGGCGAATACCTGAAGGGCCTGCTGTTGCAAATCGCCTGATCGCCCATAGTTTTGGGGGATATTTCCGGCGCCACCGGCATCGGTGAAAGCGGGCTCGAACCGGAGCTCGCCAACGCCGGCTCGGCAGATATGTTTCAATAACCGCCTGGACAGGGCAGCGCGCCACCTGGCTGCGCGCCCGGCCTACGCATTCGCTATTCACCCGATTACGCACCGTTTCACGACAATACAGGCGACCAATATGATTCCAGTCACCATCCTGACCGGCTTTCTCGGCAGCGGCAAAACCACCCTGCTCAAGCGCATCCTGAATGAAAAGCACGGCATGAAGATCGCCGTGATCGAGAACGAGTTCGGCGAAGAGAACATCGACAACGAAATCCTCGTACAAGACACGGGCGAGCAGATCATCCAGATGAGCAACGGCTGCATCTGCTGCACGATTCGCGGCGACCTGTCGCGCGTGCTGGGCGATCTGGCGGCGCAGAAACAGTCCGGCAAACTGGATTTCGACCGCGTCGTGATCGAAACCACGGGCCTCGCCAATCCGGGCCCCGTTGCGCAGACGTTCTTCATGGATGACCAGATCGCCAACGAATTCCTGCTGGACGCGATCATCACGCTGGTCGACGCCAAGCACGCCAACCACCAGCTGGACGAGCACGAAGTCGTGCAGCGCCAGGTCGGCTTCGCCGACCGCCTGTTCATTACCAAGTCCGATCTGGTCGATGAAAAGCAACTGGCCGATCTGCGCCACCGTCTGCTGCACATGAACCCGAGGGCTGCGATCAAGGTCGTCAATTTCGGCGAAGCGGACATCAAGGAAATCTTCGACCTGCGCGGCTTCAACCTGAATTCGAAGCTCGAGATCGATCCGGACTTCCTCGTCGAAGACGAACATGCGCACAGCCACGCTCACGCTCATGACGAGCACGGCCACACTCACGACGATCACGCCGACTGCGATCACGACCACGGGCAGTGCGATCACGAAGGCCACGATCACGCGCATCACCACCATGCGCACCATGACGACAAGATCAAGTCGTTCGTCTACCGCAACGACCGGCCGTTCGATCCGAACAAGCTGGAAGACTTTCTCGGCGGCATTCTGCAGATTTACGGCGAGCGCCTGCTGCGTTACAAGGGCGTGCTGTATATGAAGGGCGTCGACCGCAAGGTGGTATTTCAGGGCGTGCATCAGATGATGGGCAGCGATCTGGCCGCGAAATGGCAGCCGATCGAGAAAAAGACCAACAAGATGGTGTTTATCGGCATCGAACTGCCGCAAGACCTGATCACCGACGGTCTGGACGCCTGCCTCGCGTGATGTGCGTGGCGCCCCGGCTTGTCCGGGGCTTGTCATTCAGTCGGAGCGACAGCCCGCTCGGCGCCGCGCGGCGCGGCATGCACCGTGCTGCCAGGCCCAAAATGGGTGTATTCGTAAAGCGCGCGGCCGCCAAATCATCTGCTGAATCCGCCCGCCGGCAGTCGAAAGCTGACTGAAAAGTCGCGCGTGTGAAAAGCACGTGAAAACCCTGCTGTATTAAAGCGTGCACGACCATCGCTTTTTGATCGTGCGCGCGTTATATTTTCGGGATATCGGGGTGCCGCACGGGGATTTTCACCACTTGCGGTGCTAGATTGTGATTCAGTTACAATACGTGCCCACTGGAGAATGACAACGAATTGCCCCGTCAGCGCGTATTCCGCGCCGGGCCTGAAAGGCGCCGGAAAATCTTATCCGGACGATACGCCGACAATGCCGGCTGGCAGCGCCTGAAAAGGCGCGCTGTCGGCAAGCAATGCCTCAGGAGCATCTGAGAATCGGTTTCCAGAGGAGTTCGGCCCCGCATTAGCGTTGCGACGCCCGGCGTGTGGGCGCCAAGCGCTTCGGCGTCACGACAGTCCATCGTCCGTGCCCGCCTTGGCGCTCCGCGTCCTCGAGGCGCATTTGCGGGCAATACGAAAGTGCGGGCACTATGTAAGAGTTTTGCCTCACATTGAAGAAGTAAGCCAGATGACGACGAAACGACTCTTGACCGAAGCCGAAATCCTGAAGATGAGCGACAAGGATTACATGAATGAGGATCAGCTCGCCTTCTTCAAGAACAAGCTCGAACAGCTGCAGGCGGACATTCTCCGCAATGCCGGCCAGACGACCGAAAACCTGCGCGAAACGGTAATCGTGCCGGACCCGGCCGACCGCGCGACGATCGAGGAAGAGCATGCGCTCGAACTGCGCACGCGCGACCGCGAGCGCAAGCTGCTGAAGAAGGTGCAGCAGTCGATCGCGCGCATCGATTCGGGCGACTACGGCTGGTGCGAAGAAACCGGTGAGCCGATCGGCATCCCGCGTTTGCTCGCACGGCCCACGGCCACCCTGTCGCTCGAAGCGCAGGAGCGCCGCGAACTGCGCCAGAAGCTGTTCGGCGACTGAAGGCTTGCGGCGCGGCTTCGGCTCCGCGCCCTGAAACGCTGCTTCGTCGAGAGGCGCACGGTGAGCCGTGCGCCTTTTTCTTTTGTGTGATGCTTTCTTTCGCGCCGCCTTGACGCTGGCTTTACGCGGCTTCCCGGCGAACGTCCGCTGCGGCTGTCTTTCTGTCTCTTCCCTTGCACGCGGTGCCCACTCTTGCGCGCGTCGTCCGCTCCTCGCACCAATTCGCGTGTTTTTTGTCTTATGCCATTTGCCGGCTCTTGATATGACCGCGCACGCCCTAAAATAAATCGGACATGCGCTGCACGAGCGCGCGCCGGCCGGTTCGTTTGTTAGCGTCGCGCGCCGTCCGCTTTCAGGATTCATGCGGTAGCGCAGTGCGCTGCCGCGTCCTACCCGTTTTGCAAAGAGGAACGCATATGGAGCAATTTCACGGCACGACGATCGTCTCCGTGCGCCGCGGCGATAAGGTCGCGCTCGGCGGCGACGGCCAAGTGACGCTAGGCAACATCGTCATGAAAGGCGGTGCGAAGAAAGTCCGGCGCATCTATAACGGCAAGGTGCTGGTCGGCTTCGCCGGCGGCACAGCCGACGCCTTCTCGCTGCTCGACCGCTTCGAAGCGAAGCTGGAAAAACATCAAGGCAACCTCACGCGCGCCGCCGTCGAACTCGCCAAAGACTGGCGCACCGACCGCATGCTGCGCCGTCTCGAGGCCATGCTGATCGCCGCGGACGCCACCACCACGCTGGTCATCACCGGCAACGGCGACGTGCTCGATCCGGAAGGCGGCATCTGCGCGATCGGCTCGGGCGGCGCCTATGCGCAAGCCGCCGCGAAAGCGCTCTCCGACAACACTGACCTGTCGCCCCGTGAAATCGTGGAGAAGTCGCTGGAGATTGCCGGCGACATGTGCATCTACACGAACCATAACCGCGTTATCGAGACGATCGAGTAAGGACCCACGATGAGCACCATGACCCCTGCCGAGATCGTCTCGGAACTCGACAAACACATCATTGGCCAAGGCCGCGCGAAAAAAGCGGTGGCCGTGGCGCTGCGCAATCGCTGGCGCCGTCAGCAGGTTGAAGATCCGCTGCGTCAGGAAATCACGCCGAAGAACATTCTGATGATCGGACCGACCGGCGTCGGCAAGACCGAAATCGCGCGGCGTCTGGCGAAACTAGCCGACGCGCCGTTCATCAAGATCGAAGCGACCAAGTTCACCGAAGTCGGCTATGTGGGCCGTGACGTGGACAGCATCGTGCGCGACCTGATCGAAATCTCGGTCAAGCAGACGCGCGAAACGGAAATGCGCAAAGTGCGGACCAAGGCCGAAGATCAGGCCGAAGACCGCATTCTCGACATTCTGCTGCCGAGCGCGCGCCCGGTCGGCTTCGGCGCAAGCTCGAGCGCGGCTGATACCGTCGACGAAGGCAGCACCACGCGCCAGACATTCCGCAAGCGCCTGCGCGAAGGCCTGCTCGACGACAAGGAAATCGAGCTCGACGTGGAACAGCCGCAAGTCGGCATGGACATCATGGGGCCGCCGGGCATGGAAGACATGACCGAGCAGATCCGTTCGATGTTCGCGAACATCGGCGGCGGCAAGAAAACGCGCCGCAAGATGAAGGTGAAGGAAGCGCTGAAAGTCCTCACCGACGAAGAAGCCGGCAAGATGCTCAACGACGAAGAGGTGAAAACCAAGGCGGTACAGAACGTCGAGCAGAACGGCATTGTGTTTCTCGACGAGATCGACAAGATCGCCTCGCGCAACGAAGCCGGCGGCGGCGAAGTCTCGCGGCAGGGCGTGCAGCGCGATCTGTTGCCGCTGGTCGAAGGCACCACGATCAACACCAAGTACGGCATGGTGAAGACCGATCACATTCTGTTCATCGCGAGCGGTGCATTCCACCTGGCCAAGCCGAGCGATCTGATTCCCGAACTGCAGGGCCGCTTTCCGATTCGCGTCGAACTGGACTCGCTCTCGGTGAACGACTTCGAATCGATCCTGGTGTCCACGGACGCGAGCCTCGTCAAGCAATATCAGGCACTGCTCGCCACCGAAGACGTGCACCTCGAATTCGCGGACGACGGCATTCGCCGGCTCGCCGAGATCGCGTACTCGGTGAACGAGAAGACCGAGAACATCGGTGCACGGCGTCTCTACACGGTGATCGAAAAGCTGCTCGAGGAAGTCTCGTTTGCGGCCGGTAATCACTCGGGCCGGACGGTGCAGATCGACGCGGCCTATGTCGATCGCGCGCTGAACGAAGTCGCGGAAGACGAGGATCTCTCGCGCTACGTGCTGTGATGTCGATGCTGAGATTGCCTCGAGCTGTTGTGTTCCCTGCTTGAGGCGAAACAGATGTGATGCGTATAAAAAACGGGCTGCCTTTTGATAAGGCAGCCCGTTTTTATTTGCTTACGACAAGCGGAACTAGAACTCCGCGCTTACTGTTTGACCGGCCGCTTCGCCAGCTTGCGTTGCAGCGTGCGTCGATGCATGTTCAACGCGCGCGCGGTAGCGGAAATATTGCCGCCGTGCTCGGCGAGCACGCGTTGAATATGCTCCCACTCCAGCCGCGCCACCGACAACGGCGTGGGATGCTCGATCGCCTCTTCTGCTTGCAGTGCGCTCGCCTCACTTTGCAGCGCCGACAGAATCGTCTCGACGTTGGCAGGCTTGGCCAGGTAATTATCGGCACCGTCTTTCACTGCCTGCACCGCGGTGGCGATGCTCGCATAGCCGGTCAGCACCAGCATGCGCGCGTCGGGCTGCAAATCGCGCAAGGGCGCGACGAGCGTCAGACCGGAGTCGTTGCCGAGATGCAGATCCACCGTGATCTGGCTGAACTTCTGCTGATTCGCCAGCTTGATCGCCTCATCAGCGTTGTGCGCTTCGCTCACCGTGTAACCGCGCCGGGTGAGACCGCGTGCGAGGATGCCGGAGAACACCTCATCGTCGTCGATCACCAGAAAATTCATATCGCTCATGCCTGTTTCTCCGTGTTGGATGGCGCAGCGCCTTGACGGCCTTTGCCAGAAAATTTGCGCCCGGCGAGCGGCAGCTTCAGGACCGCGCGCGTACCACGCGGCTTGATCGTGCTGACATCGGTCAGTTCGATCGATCCCTTCAGACGCGCCGCCGCCGAAAAAGCCAGATAGAGGCCCACGCCGTGTCCACCTTGCGTACTCTCGACCGGCACCGCGCCGAGCGAGCCACGCAACGTGGCCGGAATGCCCGGGCCCGCATCACATACTTCGAATACGATCTGGTCGCCGCGTGACGCCAGTGTGCAGGACAGCGTCACGTGATCGCGGCTTGCACGCGCGGCGTTGTCGAGCAAAATCGTGAGAATCTGGCTCACGGCCACCGTATCGTCAAGACTGACATCTTCCGGCGGCACGCCGATCCGCTCGAATTTCACATGCGGATGACGCAAGCGCCACTGCTCGCCGAACGATTCGAGCCACTCGCCGACCTGCTGCCGGTTGGTGGTTGTCGACGCCCGGCTGCGCAAGCGCGCAAGCGCCGACGTACACAATGTCATTTGTTGTTCGAGCAGTTCGAGATCGGCGCTATAAGCCGCAAGTCCCTTATCGGAACGCGCTGCATCTCGCAATTCTTCGGACAACATGGCAATTGTAGACAACGGCGTACCGATTTCGTGCGCAACGGTAGCGGCCTGCACACCCAGAGCGACCGCGCGTTCGTCGTGAAGCAAGCGCTGCTGCGCGTCTCCGAGCGCTGCGTCACGTAGCCGCAATGCTCGCGACATGCGCGCAACGAACCATGCAATGAGGCCGACGCTGACCATGAAGTTCACCCACATGCCCGCGCGGTAGTAGTCGAACAGGTTCGCGGGATTGTCGAGATTCAGCGGCACGGAATCGAAACCGAGGACCGCGTAGCAGGCCACGGCGAACGCCGCGAGCCATGCCATCAGATGCCACGGCAGCACGGCCGCGGCAATCGCGAGCGATGGCAGGTAGAGCGAAACGAAGGGATTGGTGGTGCCACCGGAGAGAAACAACAATGCCGACAACGCGCCCAGATCGACCCAGATCTGGCCGAACAATTCCATGTTGGATTCGGGGCGCTGCTGCGAGACGCGCCACCATGTAATCCCGTTGAAGATCACTTCGAGCGCGATCACGAGCAGCATGGCGGGCAACGGCAGGTGCACGCCGATGAAGATCTGCACGAACGCGATCGTCATCAACTGGCCAATGATCGCGAGACAGCGTAGCCAGAACAGATGTCCGAGATTGACGCGGCCGGTGTTGGTTATTCGATGCATGACTTTAATTTACCTGTTCGGACTAGTCCGACTTACCTCGCGGCTTCGCGCCGGTAACATGGAATTTTTGCGATAGCGCCTAATGGGGACGATCTTTTCTTCGATTCCTCCGTCGTGCAACCCATCCATGCTACCTACTTCCGACAACGAGGCCGATGCCTCCTCAGCTTTCCTGACTGTTCTGCGACAAGCCGCCGCAGCTCGGCAAAACGGCACGGCACAGGCCGAAGCTGAATGCCTCGACGCCGCGGCGCGAATTCATCCGCTCGACTATGCGTCGCTCGATTCGCTCATCGCCAGGCTACTCGAACAACACCGTTCCGGCGACGCAGTCGAACTCGCCGCCATTATTGCTCAACTCGATCCGCACAACGCGCTTGCGCACTTTCGTCTCGGCCACACGCTGCAGATGGCGAATCGGCATCACGAGGCCATTGCCCCGTACCGTCATGCACTCGCAATCGATCCGCGATTGCCGCGCCTACGCAACAATCTCGCCGCGGCACTGACGTTTACCGGCGGCGACCTGAACGAACAGATCGCGCTTCTGGAAAGCGCCGTCCGCGATGAGCCTCACGATGGCAACGGCTGGACCAATCTCACGCACGCTTACCGCACGAATATGGATCTGCCGCGCGCGCTCGAAGCCGGCGCAAAGGCCGTGCAATGCGCACCGCATAGCCCGCTGGCGCACAACAACTATGCGCTGACGCTGCGTGAGGCGCAACGCTGGGACGACGCGATGCAAGCCGCCCAAACCGCTTGCGCGCTGGCCCCCAACGACGCCTCCATGCACTCCAATCTCTCCATGCTGCAACTCGTGCGTGGCGACTACGCGCACGGCTGGGCATCGCACGAGGCACGCTGGGACGGCTCTTCGGAATTGGGCGGCAACCGTCCTGTGATGCCGGCGCCGCTTTGGCGTGGCGAACCGCTCGCGGGCAAGACGCTGCTCGTGTGGGGCGAACAAGGCATGGGCGACCTCCTGCAGTTCTGCCGCTATATCTCGATGCTGGCCGAGCGCGTACATCGCGAAGGCGGCCGTCTCATCTGGAATTCGTTTCCGCAGATGGGCGCGCTGCTTTCGCGCAGCCTGGGCGGTCATGCAGACGAGTTTTCGGCCGGCGGCGGTGTCGAATCGCTACCCGCGTTCGACTACGAGATTCCGTTGCTGAGCCTGCCGCTAATATTCGACACGCACGAGGAAACGATTCCGGCGGCACCCTATTTGCGAGCGGACCCGGCAGCCGCCAAGTCGTGGCAAAAGCGGCTTGCCGGCGAATCACGGCTCAAAGTCGGACTGACATGGACGGGCAGCCACGGCCATCAACGCAATCCGTTCCGGCGTGTCGGCTGGGAACGCTATGCGGCTTACTTCGGCGGCATGCAGGACATGGCGTTCTATTCATTGCAACCGGGCGCCGGCGCGGACGTGGTGGCAGCGCGCACGGCCGGCTTGCCGATGACCGACTACACCGCCGAATTCGCCACCTTCGACGACACCGCCGCGTTTGTGGGCGCGCTCGATCTTGTCATTACGGTTTGCACCTCTGCGGCGCATCTTAGCGGTGCAATCGGCCAGCGCACCTGGGTGTTGCTCGACGTCAACCCCCACTGGGTCTGGTTGCTCGACCGCGGCGACAGCCCGTGGTATCCAAGCGCCACGCTGTATCGGCAGCCGCAATTCGGTCGGTGGGAGCCGGCGCTGGAAGCCGTCGCGCGTGATTTGAGCGCGCTTGCGGCCCAGCACCGCCGTGCGGCTTGAGCCAGTGACGCTTTCGTGGCTGGTGGCGCTCGTGGCCGGCGCTTTCATGGCCGGTGGGGCGTCCGCGCGGGTCTAAGGCGCTCGCCAAGCCGGCGATGCTCGCGTAGGCCTATGGCGCTACCGTAAGCCGATGCCGCCCGAGTAGGCCGGCGGAGCCATCGTGACGCCTCCGTAAGCCGGCGGAGTCCCCATAAGCCCCTGATACTGCTCTCAAACAGCGCGGCTTCCGTCGGCCGCAACGCCGATCACGCACCGCGCGGCCGCCCCTGAGCCACCCGCGCAATCTCCGCCGCAAGACACTCCGGACACAGACAGCGCCCGCTCGAATCGAGCCGATCCGCCGGCAACGGCGGCATCTCACGGCACCAGCAGTCAAAGGGTTGCCCATGCATGGCGCAATCGAACGCGTTGCCGCAGCGCGGGCAGCGCGCGCTGCTTTCAGAGCGGGAAACGGACGGTTTCATGACGGGCCGGATACCCTCGCTTCAGCCTGGATCAGGAAATGATGCCACGACTGGCGAACCGTCGTGAGTCGTCCGTTCGGCTAGTTCACGGGTGCCTCCAAAGCGCGGTACGCTTCCTCGTCCGGTTGGTGTCCGTGACATGTCATTGCGCGGCGCGCAAACCCGGTAATGCCCGCCGCCCGCGCAACTATCGAAAACCCTGTTGCAGCGCGCCAGTCCTGTACAATTCGCCCTGTTTTAACTGTCCCGTGCCTGAGCCTGCCGCCATGTCCGAGCTTCCCGACCTTTCGCAGATCGCGCCCACCCTGAAGGCTGAAATCCTGGCCGAGGCGCTTCCCTACATTCGTCAGTATCACGGTAAGACCGTGGTGATCAAATACGGCGGCAACGCCATGACCGAAGAGCGGCTCAAGCAAGGCTTCGCGCGCGACGTGATCCTGCTCAAGCTGGTCGGCATCAATCCGGTCATCGTGCACGGCGGCGGTCCGCAAATCGACCAGGCGCTGAAGAAGATCGGCAAACAGGGCACGTTCATCCAAGGCATGCGCGTCACCGATGAAGAGACGATGGAAGTCGTCGAATGGGTGCTCGGCGGCGAAGTGCAGCAGGACATCGTCACGCTGATCAACCATTTCGGCGGCCACGCAGTCGGCCTAACGGGCAAGGACGGCGGCCTGATCCACGCACGCAAGATGCTGATGCCGGATCGCGACAATCCGGGCCAGTACGTCGATATCGGCCAGGTGGGCGAAGTCGAGGCGATCAACCCGGCGGTCGTGAAGGCGCTGCAAGACGACGCGTTCATTCCGGTAATCTCGCCGATCGGCTTTGGCGAAGACGGCCTGTCGTACAACATCAACGCGGATCTGGTCGCGGGCAAGCTGGCGGTCGTGCTGAACGCCGAAAAGCTCGTGATGATGACCAACATCCCTGGCGTGATGGATAAGGAAGGCAATCTGCTGACCGATCTGTCGGCGCGCGAAATCGACGGCCTGTTCGCCGACGGCACGATCTCCGGCGGCATGCTGCCGAAAATCTCGTCGGCGCTGGACGCGGCCAAGAGCGGCGTGCGTTCGGTGCACATCATCGACGGCCGTATCGAGCACTCGGTGCTGCTGGAAATTCTCACCGAACAGCCGTTCGGCACGATGATCCGTTCGCATTGATTCCTGCCTCAAACCCGGCACACGCGGCACGTCAACTCGGCGCGCCCTGTGTGCCGTGCCTTTGCGTCGGCCAGTCGTACGGCGCGCACAGCGTCTTCGGCGGCTCACAACGCGCAGCCATGGCGCGCCTACCCGCTCTCCCTCTTTTTTCATCAGCCGCACCGTGAACCGTTCGCGTTCGCCGCGTGAGGCAACTGTCCGCGCCTGAACGGCGCCCTCCATCATGCGCACTCCCACTTCCCGACGCCGCCGACCGCACATCGCAGGAGGCCGTCCGGTCTGGCTGTTCGATCTCGATAACACGCTGCATCACGCATCGCACGCGATCTTTCCGGCAATCAATCAAGGGATGACGCAGTACATCATCGACGCGCTGCAAGTGGACATCGACGAAGCCAACCGGCTGCGCACCGGCTACACGCAACGCTATGGCGCAACGCTGCTGGGCCTGACGCGCCACCATCCGCTCGATGCGAACGACTTCCTGAAGGTCGTGCACACCTTCCCGGATCTCGGCTCGATGATCCGCCATGAACGCGGCGTCGCACGCCTCGTGGCTGCCCTGCCGGGTCGCAAGATCGTGCTGACCAACGCGCCCGAAGCCTATGCGCGCGCGGTGCTCGCCGAACTGCGGATCGAGCGTCTGTTCGAACAGGTAATCGCCATCGAGCACATGCGCGATCGCCGCCGCTGGCGCGCCAAGCCCGACCACGCGATGCTGCGCAAGGCCATGCGCGACGCGCACGTTTCGCTGAAGGACGCGATCCTCGTCGAAGACACGCGCTCGCATCTGAAGAACTACCGGCGGCTCGGCATCCGCACCGTGTGGATCACCGGCCATCTGCCGCGCAAGCCGCACGCGGAAGGCGTGCCGACGCGCCTGCCGGGCACCGGCCGGCCGCACTATGTCGACCGGAGCATTCGTTCGTTAAAATCGCTACGACTGAGCACCCGCTCGGTTCGATTGAAAAGACAGCAGACGGGACGACAGCCATGCAGCCGATCGACAAGCCTGACGAAGTCTTAGCCGAACACGAACCGACCCCCACGCTCGCCGCGCCGCGCGCGCAGCGCCTGAAGCCGGGCGAGCGCCGCGTGCACATCCTCCAGACGCTCGCCGCGATGCTGGAGGCGCCCAAGAGCGAAAAGATCACCACTGCGGCGCTCGCCGCGCGGCTGGGCGTATCGGAAGCCGCGCTGTACCGTCATTTCGCCAGCAAGGCGCAAATGTTCGAAGGGCTCATCGAGTTCATCGAGCAGACTATCTTCGGGCTGATCAACCAGATCGCCGACAAGGAAAGCAACGGCGTGCTGCAGGCGCGCTCGATCGCGCTGATGCTGCTCAACTTCCCCGCGAAGAATCCCGGCATGACGCGCGTGCTGACGTGCGAGGCGCTGGTCGGCGAGCATGAACGGCTCACCGAGCGCGTCAATCAGATGCTCGAGCGCGTCGAGGCGTCGTTGAAACAATGTCTGCGCCTCGCGCAGATGGAGGCGAACACGGCTGAAAGCGCCGTCCCACTGCCCGCCGGCTACGATCCCGCGATCCGGGCGAGCCTGCTGCTGAGCTACATCATCGGCCGCTGGCACCGCTATGTGCGCAGCGGCTTTGCGCGGCCGCCCGCCGAACACGCCGACGCGCAACTGCTCCTGATTCTTCAGTAGTCCGCGTGGCATGCGCCGCGCCATGCTCTGCGCCCGCGACGTTGCCGCATGAAAATTTCCGCTATACTTTGCGCCTGACTGCGGCACCCCGATGCATGCGGGACCGCTGTCCGCAACACCTGAACACCTGCTTGAAAACCATATACGCGCCGATTTGCTGACTCGATTGCGGGCGCGCGAACTGCCGGGAACATTTCCGACAGTTCACTATAAATGCGGCTAAAGAGGTCGTCAGCCGCGCACACAGTCGTTCCTCCGTGCTTTTGCCGACGCCGTTTAGCCGCCCTGTTTTGATAAATGGCGGAATGAATGGAATCGATCGGTATCGTCGCTCCCCAAAAAATGCATTTCACCGAGCCGCTGCAGTTGCAGAACGGCAGCTCGCTCGCCGGTTACGACCTGATGGTCGAGACCTACGGCACGCTCAACGCCGCGCATAGCAACGCGGTGCTGGTGTGCCACGCGCTCAACGCCTCGCACCATGTGGCAGGCGTGTACGCCGACAATCCCAATGACATCGGCTGGTGGGACAACATGGTCGGGCCGGGCAAACCGCTCGACACCGACAAGTTCTTCGTGATCGGCGTGAACAACCTGGGATCGTGCTTCGGCTCGACCGGGCCGATGAGTATCGACCCGGCCACCGGCCATCCGTACGGCGCGACGTTCCCCGTCGTGACAGTGGAAGACTGGGTCAACGCCCAGGCGCGCGTCGCCGATCAGTTCGGCATCACGCGCTTCGCCGCGGTGATGGGCGGCAGCCTCGGCGGCATGCAGGCGCTCGCGTGGAGCATGATGTATCCGGAGCGCGTCGGTCATTGCATCGTGGTTGCGTCCACGCCCAAGCTGTCGGCGCAGAATATCGCGTTCAACGAGGTCGCGCGCTCGGCGATCCTGTCGGACCCGGATTTTCACGGCGGCAACTACTACGCGCATAACGTGAAGCCGAAGCGCGGCTTGCGCGTCGCGCGCATGATCGGCCACATCACGTATCTGTCGGACGACGACATGGCCGAGAAATTCGGCCGCTCGCTGCGCCGCGCGGAAGGCGCGCTGGACGCGTACAACTTCAACTTCGACGTCGAGTTCGAGGTGGAGTCATACCTGCGTTACCAGGGCGACAAATTCGCTGACTACTTCGATGCGAACACGTACCTGCTGATCACCCGCGCGCTCGATTACTTCGATCCCGCCAAGGCCTTCGAAGGCGATCTGACGGCCGCGGTCGCGCACACGACGGCGAAATACCTGATCGCCAGCTTCTCGACCGACTGGCGTTTCGCGCCGGCCCGCTCGCGCGAACTGGTGAAGGCGCTGCTCGACCACAAGCGCACGGTCACCTACGCGGAAATCGACGCACCGCACGGCCACGACGCCTTCCTGCTCGACGACGCGCGCTATCACAACCTGATGCGCGCCTACTACGAACGTATTGCAAACGAGGTGAACGCATGAACCAGCGAGCACTCGATTACCTGGCGCTGCGCCCGGACTTCCGCGCGATCGCCCGCTGGGTCGAACCGCGCGCCACGGTGCTGGATCTGGGCTGCGGCGACGGCTCGCTGCTCTCGCTCCTGACCGAGGAACTGGACGTGCAGGGCTACGGCATCGAAATCAACGACGCCGGCGTGCTGGCGTCGACGCAAAACGGCGTCAACGTAATCCAGCAGAATCTGGAAGACGGCCTGCGCCTGTTCGAAGACGCCAGCTTCGATTTCGCGATTCTGTCGCAGACGCTGCAAACCATTCATCAGACGGCCGCGATCCTGCGCGAGACCGTGCGGGTCGGCAAGGAATGCATTGTGTCGTTCCCGAACTTCGGCTACTGGGCGCATCGGCTCTCGGTGCTGCAGGGCCACATGCCGGTGTCGAAGTCGCTGCCTTATCAGTGGCACAACACGCCGAACGTGCGGGTGCTCACGATCGAGGATTTCGAGGCGCTGGCGCCGGAAGTCGGCATCGAGATTCTCGACCGCGTGGTGCTGCACGACGGGCAGGTGGTGCGGTGGGGCGTGAACTGGCGTGGTAGTCTTGCGGTCTATCGCGTCAAGAAAAGCTAACGCAAGTTATCCACATGTCGAACCCGCCGCACGAGGCGCCTGCACTTACCGCTCACGAAGAACATCCCGGCTGGCGCGCGTTCCTGAATACGCGCATGCTGATCTGCGTCTTTCTCGGCTTTACGTCGGGATTGCCGCTGTTCACGCTCGTCTATCTGGTGCAGGCGTGGTTACGCTCCGAAGGCGTCAATCTGAAGGAAATCGGCCTCTTTGCGCTGATCCAGTTCCCGTACACCTGGAAATTCATCTGGGCGCCGCTGATGGACCGCTACGTCCCGCGTTTTCCGGGCTGGCGTCCGGGCAGGCGACGCGGCTGGATGCTGGTCACGCAGATTCTGGTGGCCGGCGCCATCGCCACCTTGGGATTCGTGTCACCTAAAGATTCGATCTGGACGGTGGCGGCATTGACGGCGCTGGTCGCGTTTTTTGGCGCAAGTCAGGACATCGTGATCGACGCCTACCGGCGCGAGCTGCTGAGCGACACGCAGCAAGGGCTCGGCAACGCGGTGCATGTGAACGCGTACAAGATCGCGGCATTGGTGCCGGGCTCGCTCGCGTTGATTCTGTCCGATCATTTGCCGTGGACCACCGTTTTCATCGTGACGGCCGCGTTCATGTTGCCCGGCATGGTGATGACACTGGTGGTGCGCGAACCCGCGGTCCACGGCACGCCGCCCAAGAACCTGCGCGATGCGATCGTGCAGCCGTTCAAGGAATTCATTCAGCGCGACGGCTGGCGCGGCGCGCTGTTCGTGCTCGGTTTTATCTTTCTGTACAAGCTCGGCGACACGATGGCGACCACGCTGTCCACCTCGTTCTTTCTCGACATCGGCTTTTCGCGCACGCAGATCGGCGTGATCGCGAAGACCACCGCGTTCGGCGCGAGTCTGGCGGGCGGGATCGTCGGTGGGATCTGGCTGATGAAAATCGGCATCGGCCGCGGGCTGTGGATCTTCGGCGTCCTGCAGATGGTGTCGACGCTCGGCTTCGCGTGGCTCGCGCATCTCGGACCGGCTTCGCCCGGTCTCGTGGCGATCTACGACATCGCCGTCTGGCTGAGCGAGGGCACGACGAAGCTGCTCGCACTGGTGGGCGTCGATTGGGCCGTGCAGCTCGAGCCGCGTTCAGTCGCGCTGGCGCTCGTCTACGGCTTGGAAACCTTTGCCACCGGTCTGACGATGGCGGCGTTCACCGCCTATATCGCCAGCACCACCGATCCGCGCTATACGGCCACTCAGTTCGCACTCTTCACGAGCCTCGCTTCGGTGCCGCGCACGCTGGCTTCGGCGGCGAGCGGCTACGTGGTCGCGCAGATCGGTTGGTTCGATTACTTCATCGTCTGCACCGCGCTGGGGTTGCCCGGCATGTTGCTTCTGCTGCGCATCGCGCCGTGGAGGACGCGGCCGTGAAGACGCATCTTTCGAAGGGCGCGCTGCGCTCGACTACGTCCCGGCGTCCTGCGCTCAAAGCCAGCCGCGTCGTACCGCACGCAGTATGGGCGCTCGGCTGTGTGGGCCTGGCGTTGGCCACGCCATCGAGCGCCTACGCAGCGGCCGCGCCGGCAGCCGCTACCAGCGCGCCCGCAGCGGCTCCGGCGGCTGCGCAGGCCACGACGGCCGCGCCGACGGCGAAGTCCGCAGCGACTGCCGCGAGCCCGGAAAGCGCGACGTCGGCAGCGCAAGGCGCGAATAGCGCCACCAGCGCGCCGGGTGCCGGCAGCGCGCCCGCTGCTGCGACGCCGCCCTCGCCGCCGGCATCGCCCTCGTCACCTCAATCGACGCAGCCGCCGCCGGCCCCGGTCACGGCCAGAACGCCCGCTGCGACAGCTTCGCCTCCCGCGGCCGCCAAGGCGCCTGCCCTCCCGTCAATGCCCGCGCCGGCGTCCGCATCGTACAGCCCGAACACGCAGCTACGTTACGGCGGCTACCTGGTGTTCCGCAATCTGATCCCATCGCCGATGCTCGAGGCGCAAGCCGCCGCAGAGTTCGAACAGATCGCCTACGGCGCCGAACACGCGAACCGTCTGTACGGCGACACCGACGCGCACGTCACGCGCGTGCGGTCGACCGTCGACAAGATGATTCCGTACTCGCTGAAATGGAACGAGCGGGCCAAGAACTGGAAGTGGGATGTGGCAGTGGTGCGCTCGCCCGATATCCGCATGTACTGTCTGCCGGGCGGCAAGATCGTCGTCTACGGCGGCCTGCTGGATCGCGCGCGTCTGAACGACAACGAACTCGGCATGCTGATCGGCCATGAGATCGCCCACGCGCTGCGGGAGCATGCGCGCGAGCGGCTCGGCCAACTGCAGGCGAGCCAGCTCGACTCGTCCGGCACGATCCCGCAGCTGTTCGGGCTCGCCGATCTGGGCGCGGCCCCGCTCGGCATCGGTTCGCGCCTGCTGGAAATGAAGTACGAGAATACCGACGAGACCGAAGCCGACGTGATCGGCAGCGATATCGCGTCGCGCGCCGGCTTCGATCCGCGCGCGGCGGTCACGCTCTGGGACAAGCTGGCGCAGGCCACGCGCAGCAACCGTGATCAGGGCTTCATCTACGTGCATCCCTACACGCCGGCGCGCCGTCAGGACATCATCAAGCGCTTGCCCGACATGCTGCCGCTGTACGCCAAAGCGATTGGCAAAACGGTGGACGCGCTGCCGGACTACGCCGGCATGGGCCTTCCGCGCCGCAAACTGGTCCGCGATTGAATTGCGCGGGCCGAATGCGCCCGCGGATCTTCTCTGACGAGACAAATTCGGCGTTGATTTCAGCATCGCCTGCCACGCCGCGAGTTGTGCTTACTTCTTGACCTTGTGGTCGTAATCCACCGTCAGCGGCGCGTGGTCGCTGAACTTGATATCGCGGAACACGTCGGTGCGTTTCGCCTTGCTCGCGATACCCGGCGTCGCGATCTGATAATCGATCCGCCACCCGACGTTCTTCGCATACGCCTGACCGCGATTGCTCCACCACGTGTACTGTTCGGGCCGCTGGTCGAGCGTGCGGAACACGTCGACGTAACCCACTTCATCGAACAGTTTGGTGAGCCATGCGCGCTCTTCCGGCAGGCAACCTGAGTTCTTCTGGTTGCTCTTCCAGTTCTTGATGTCGATTTCCTTGTGGACGATGTTGACGTCGCCGCACACGATCACTTCACGCTCCTGAGACAGTTCCGCGAGATGCGGCATGAACTCGTCCATGAAACGGTATTTGGCCTGCTGGCGTTCGTCGCCGCTCGAACCCGACGGCACATACACCGAAATCACCGACAGCTTGCCGAAACGCAGTTCGACGTAGCGTCCTTCCGGGTCGAACTCCTCGCTGCCGAAACCGATCACCACTTCGTCCGGCTCGTGACGCGTGTACACGCCCGCGCCGCTATAACCCTTCTTCACGGCGTGCTGGAAATAGCCGGTGAAATTGTGCGGGGCCATGAATTCCGGCGTCATGTCGTCCTGCGAGCATTTGATTTCCTGCACGCACAGCACGTCGGCCTTCTGTTCGCCGAACCAGTCGAAAAAGCCTTTCTTCGCCGCTGAGCGGATGCCGTTCAGGTTCGCGGTAATCACACGCAACATGTCGTTCCTTTTATGTTCGATTCGTTGATGAAGCGAAAGGGCACGGTCACTCGACCTTGATGCCCTTCAGCGATTCTTTGGCAGGCGGATATTCGAGCTTGAGCGCTTCGAACGTGCGCAACAGCAACTCCGCGACCATCACATTACGATGCGTCTTCGAGTCGGCCGGGATCACATACCACGGCGCGTACTCCGTCGAAGTCGCGGCCAGCGCGTCCTGATATACCGCCTGATATTTGTCCCACTGCTTGCGCGCTTCGAGATCGGCGACGTCGAATTTCCAGTGTTTGCTCGGATCGTCGATGCGCGCCTGCAGCCGCGTACGCTGCTCGTCTTTCGAAATGTGCAGCATGCATTTGACGATGGCCGTGCCGCTATACGCCAGCAACTCTTCGAACTGGCGGATGTGGCAGCAGCGTTGCACGAACGCTTGCGCGTCTAGGGTGCCGAGCACGGTGGGCACCAGCAGATCTTCGTAGTGACTGCGATTGAAGATCGTCAGTTCGCCGGCGGCCGGCGCTTGCGAATGCACGCGCCAGAGAAAGTCGTGCGCGAGTTCAACAGGCGTCGGCGCCTTGAACGGCACGATGCGCAAACCGAGCGGATCGACTTCGTGAAACACCGCGCGGATCGTGCCGTCCTTGCCGCTCGTGTCCATGCCCTGCAGCACCAACAATACGCGGCGCGTCTGCTGCGCGTGCAAGCATTCCTGCAAGGTGTCGAGCTTCGCGCCGATCTCCGACAGACGCGCCCTGTCGATGTCTTTCGAACCGCTCGAAAATGGCTTGGCGGCCGGGTCGAAGTCGCTCAGCGAGAACTTGCTTTTTTTCTTGCCGTCGTCGAAATACGGCACGCGGAAATCGTCGAGTTCGGGTTGCTTGGCCATCCACACACTCCGTGATCTGCGTTTAAAAAGACCCGCAAATGAAACGGGCCGTTGCCCCACTTTCGTTTCCGGCAACAGCCCGCGGTGGCTGAAGCGTGACGCCTCAGCCGTGCTTCTCTAGTTCAGCTTCAACTCAGGACAGCTTCTTCTTCAGCAGTTCGTTCACCTGCGCCGGATTGGCCTTGCCCTTGGTCGCTTTCATTGCCTGGCCGATCAGCGCGTTGAACGCCTTTTCCTTGCCGGCGCGGAATTCTTCGACCGACTTCTGGTTCGCGGCGAGCACTTCGTCGATGATCGCTTCGAGCGCGCCGGTATCCGAAATCTGCTTCAGCCCCTTCGCTTCGATGATGCGATCGGCGGCGGCTTCGTCGGTGGCCTTTTCTTCCCAGATCGCGAGGAAAATTTCCTTGGCGATCTTGTTGGAGATCGTGCCGTCGGCGATACGTTGCAGCAGCAACGCGAGTTGCGCGGACGACACCGGGCTCTCAGCGAAGTCGAGACCTTCGCGATTAAGTTGCGACGACACTTCGCCCATCAGCCAGTTAGCCGCGGCCTTGGCGTTGGCCGGCCCGACTTTGCTCACTACCGCTTCGTAGTACGCGGCCATAGCTTTGCTCGATGTCAGCACGTTGGCGTCGTACGGCGTCAAACCGTATTGCGACACGAAGCGCTGTTGAATCGCCACCGGCAGTTCCGGCATCTCGCTCTTCACGCGCTCGACCCACGCCGCGTCGATCACGAGCGGCATCAGATCGGGATCGGGGAAATAGCGGTAATCGTGCGCGTCTTCCTTGCTGCGCATGGAGCGCGTTTCGCGCTTGTCGGGATCGTACAGACGCGTTTCCTGCACCACCGTGCCGCCGTCTTCAATCAGTTCGATCTGACGGCGCACTTCGTACTGGATCGCTTCTTCGAGGAAGCGGAACGAGTTCAGGTTCTTGATCTCAGCGCGCGTGCCGAATTCGGCCTGACCGACCGGACGCACCGACACGTTGGCGTCGCAACGGAACGAGCCTTCCTGCATGTTGCCGTCGCAGATGCCGAGCCACGTCACGAGCGTGTGCAGCGTCTTGGCGTAGGCGACCGCTTCCGCCGCGCTGCGCATTTCCGGCTCGGTGACGATTTCGAGCAACGGCGTGCCGGCGCGATTCAGATCGATGCCGGTCATGCCCGCGAAGTCTTCGTGCAGCGACTTGCCGGCGTCTTCTTCGAGGTGAGCGCGCGTGAGATTGACGACCTTCTCGTACGCTTCCTTGCCCGCCTTTTCATTGGCCGGAACCTGAATCGTCACCTGGCCGCCCTGCACGACGGGAATTTCGTACTGGCTGATCTGATAGCCCTTCGGCAGATCGGGGTAGAAATAATTCTTGCGCGCGAAGATGCTGCGCGGCGCCACCGTCGCGCCGATCGCGAGGCCGAACTGGATCGCGCGCTCCACAGCGCCGCGATTCATCACCGGCAACGTGCCCGGCAAGGCCAGATCGACCGGGCTGGCTTGCGTGTTCGGCGCGGCGCCGAATTGCGTCGCGGTACCGGAAAAAATCTTCGATTGAGTCGACAGTTGCGCGTGGGTCTCCAGACCGATCACGACTTCCCATTGCTTGGCCATGGTGCTCACACTCCTGCCGGTGCTTTGCGGTGCCAGTCGGTCGCACGCTGGAACGCGTCGGCCACCTGCAGCATCCGGGCTTCATTGAAATAGTTGCCGATGATCTGCAAACCCACCGGACGCTGCGCATTCGCGCCCGCGCCGAAACCGCACGGCACGCTCATGCCCGGCAAACCGGCGAGGCTCACCGACAGCGTGTAGATGTCGGCCAGATACATCTGCACCGGATCGTCGCCCTTCGCGCCGAGGTCCCACGCAACCGTTGGCGCGACCGGGCCCATGATCACGTCGCACTGCTTGAACGCTTCCTGGAAGTCCTGCGCGATGATGCGGCGGATCTTCTGCGCCTGCAGGTAGTACGCGTCGTAATAGCCGTGCGACAGCACGTACGCGCCGACCAGAATGCGGCGCTTCACTTCCGGACCGAAACCTTCGGCGCGCGACTTCTTGTACATGTCGAGCAGATCGCGATACTCCGCCGCGCGATGACCGAAGCGCACGCCATCGAAACGCGACAGGTTCGACGAAGCCTCAGCCGGCGCGATCACGTAGTACACCGGAATCGACAACTCCGTTTTCGGCAGCGAGACTTCGACCAGCGTGGCGCCGAGCGCTTCGTATTGCTTCAACGCGGCGTCGATCGAGGCGCGCACGTCGTCGGCAAGACCGGCGCCGAAATACTCTTTCGGCAGCCCGATGCGCAAGCCGGCGAGCGGCTTGCCGGCGCTATCTTCTTTCCACGGCTTGCCGAGGTAGCGCGTGTAGTCCTCGTCGTCGCGCACGAGGCTGGTCGAATCGCGTTCGTCGAAACCGGCCATGGCGTTGAGCAGCGTGGCGCAATCGGCGGCGCTTTGCGCCATCGGACCGCCCTGATCTAGCGACGAGGCAAACGCGATCATGCCGTAACGCGACACGCGGCCGTACGTCGGCTTGATGCCGGTGATGCCGGAGAACGACGCCGGCTGCCGGATCGAGCCGCCGGTATCCGTGCCGGTTGCGGCAGGCGCGAGGCGCGCGGCGACGGCCGCCGCCGACCCGCCCGACGAACCACCCGGCACAGCCTTAACATCCCACGGATTCTGCACGGGACCAAAGTACGAATTCTCGTTGGACGAGCCCATCGCGAACTCGTCCATATTGGTCTTGCCCACGCACACCATGCCGGCCTTCTGCAGACGCGCGACCACGGTCGCGTCGAACGGGCTCTCGTAGTTCGACAGCATTTTCGAGCCGGCGGTGGAGCGCCAGCCCTTGGTGACGAACACGTCCTTATGCGCGATCGGCAGGCCGACCAGCGGGCCGGCGTGGCCGGTATGCAGCAGCGCGTCCGCGGCTTTCGCCTGCGCGAGCGTCAGCTCCGGATCGACCTGGATGAATGCGTTCAGGCTGTTGGCCGCGTCAATCCGCTTCAAATAGAGCTGCGCCAGTTCGACTGCGGAGCATTCCTTGGCCGTCAGTGCGGCGCGCAGTTCGGTCAGACTTTTTTCATGCATTGCGTTTTATCCTGAAGAGCGCGGCAGCGTAGTCACGCTGCCGTGGAGGCGTTCGGCTGCCCGCCGGCAAGCCGAGCCGAGGAAGCCGGAGACGACGGTCATGCAAGCGCCGGAGCCACGAGGCGATATGCCGCTGGTGGCACATCGCCGGAAGGCTGGCTCGCGCGCCGCGCCCGGCTCGATGCGCGGGTTTTACTCGATCACCTTCGGCACGAGGTACAAGCCTTCCTGCACAGCCGGCGCCGGGCGCTGGAAAGCTTCGCGTTCGACCGTTTCGGTCACCGCGTCGTCACGCAGACGCAGCGCGACGTCTTCGATCTGCTCGATCGGATGGGCAAGCGGCGCGATGCCGGTGGTATCGACCGCCTGCATCTGCTCGACGAGGCCGAAAAAATCGTTGAGCTGGACAAGCGTGTGCTCAGCGTCGGCGTCGGCCAGTTCGAGCCGCGCAAGATGCGCGATGCGTTTTACATCGGTCAGGGTCAGAGCCATGCAGTCACCGGAAAATGTGGTGGACTGCCGCAGCACGGAAAAACAACGCTGCGACAGCGGGTTACGACGCTGGAGGAAGACCTCGAAAAAGGGGCCAGCGGAGGCAAAAAGTGCCGTCCGTTTCCTTCAAAACATCCAAAATTATAAGGTATCATTACGCGTTCGACCCAAACCCGGACCGACTTACCAAGGCCTTTCTGAACAATTCCCAAAGATAGTTCGGATTTTTCTGACCTGGCTTTGCACCGGCCTCCGGTAGACTCCCTCGCAGCTTCAAGTTCCTGTGGCGCCGCTTCCGCCCGGTTGAAGCTGTTATTTTTTCCGCTGCCGCCCTGCGCAACCATTGCGAGGCCCGGCTTCCAGCGAGACAGGATTTTGAATGTTCGGTTTTTTGCGCAGCTACTTCTCCAACGATCTGGCCATTGACCTCGGTACGGCCAACACGCTCATTTACATGCGTGGCAAGGGCATCGTACTTGATGAACCGTCGGTGGTCTCGATCCGCCAGGAAGGCGGACCCAACGGTAAGAAAACCATCCAGGCAGTCGGCAAGGAAGCCAAGCAGATGCTCGGCAAGGTGCCGGGCAACATCGAGGCGATCCGCCCCATGAAAGACGGCGTGATCGCCGACTTCACCGTCACCGAGCAGATGATCAAGCAGTTCATCAAAACTGCTCACGAATCGCGCATGTTCTCGCCGTCGCCGCGCATCATCATTTGCGTGCCGTGCGGTTCGACCCAGGTCGAGCGTCGCGCCATCAAGGAAGCCGCGCACGGTGCGGGCGCTTCGCAGGTGTACCTCATTGAAGAACCCATGGCCGCTGCAATCGGCGCCGGCCTGCCGGTGTCGGAAGCCACCGGCTCGATGGTCGTCGACATCGGCGGCGGCACGACCGAAGTCGGCGTGATCTCGCTCGGCGGCATCGTGTACAAGGGCTCCGTGCGCGTGGGCGGTGACAAGTTCGACGAAGCCATCGTCAACTACATCCGCCGCAACTACGGCATGCTGATCGGCGAGCAAACCGCCGAAGCCATCAAGAAAGAAATCGGTTCCGCCTTCCCGGGTTCCGAAGTCAAGGAAATGGAAGTGAAGGGCCGCAATCTGTCGGAAGGCATTCCGCGCAGCTTCACCATCTCCAGCAACGAAATTCTCGAAGCCCTCACCGATCCGCTGAACCAGATCGTGTCGTCGGTGAAGATCGCGCTTGAACAGACTCCGCCGGAACTGGGTGCGGACATCGCCGAGCGCGGCATGATGCTCACAGGCGGTGGCGCACTGCTGCGCGATCTGGACCGCCTGCTCGCCGAAGAAACCGGCCTGCCGGTGCTCGTCGCCGAAGACCCGCTGACCTGCGTTGTGCGCGGCTCGGGCATGGCGCTCGAACGCATGGACAAGCTGGGCAGCATCTTCTCGTACGAGTAAGCGAGCCCGTCTCCATGTCAGTAGCGCGGATCAGGCAAACGGCCCCTTGCGGGCCGGTTTGCCGTTGGCTGGGCCTACCAGCCTCCGCGTGCTGAACGCGCGTCCCTCGCGCGCCGCCGTCTCACCCAACCGCTCACGCCCCCGGCGCCGACCATGGAATACAGTCCGCCGCCCCTGTTCAAGCAAGGACCGTCCGCCCTCGCACGACTCGTGTTTTTCGTCGTGCTGGCGCTCGCCCTGCTGATCTCCGACGCACGCTTCAAAACGCTCGAAATCGTGCGTGGCGTGCTCGGCGCGGGTCTTTATCCGTTGCAACGCGCGGCGCTCGTGCCGCGCGACATGTTCGTGGGCGCCGCCGACCTGGCCGTGACCAGCGCCACCCTGCGCAGCGAAAACGACAAACTGCGCACCAAAGATCTGCAGCTTTCGCAGCAAGCCAATACGGCCGCCGAACTGGCTGCCGAGAACGCGCATCTGCGTGCGTTGCTGCAGCTGTCGCAGCGCTCCACCACGGAATCGCTGCCCGCCGAGATCCAGTACGACACGCGCGATCCGTTTACGCAGAAGGTCGTGATCGGCCGCGGTGCGCAGCAAGGCATCCAGAACGGTTCGCCGGTCGTCAATGAAGACGGCGTGATCGGGCAAGTGACGCGCGTGTTCCCGCTGCAAGCCGAGGTGACGCTGCTCACGGACAAGGATCAGGCGGTGCCTGTACAGATCGTGCGCACCGGCCTGCGCAGCGTGATTTACGGCACGCCGAAGGGCGACACGCTCGATCTGCGCTTCGTGCCGATCAGCGCCGACATTCAAACCGGCGACGAACTCGTCACCAGCGGACTCGACGGCGTGTATCCGCCGGGTCTGCCGGTCGCCAAGGTGGTGCGAGTCGACAAACAAGCCGACACGGCGTTCGCGCGCGTGATCTGCCTGCCGATCGCGCCGGTGCGCGGCGCACGCCAGTTGCTGGTGCTGCATTACGTGAACAATGTGCCGCCGCGTCCGGCCGAAGAGCCCGACGCAGCCACGGCCGCGAAAGACGCCAAAGCGAAAAAGGGCGGCAAACCGGCAGACGGCAAAGCTGCGGTGGACAAGTCTCCGGCAAAAGCAGGCGAAAAACCCGCCGCCGCCGAGAAACCTGCAGCCGCCAAGCCCGTCGAAAAAGCGCCGGCCAAACCGGCCGCCGCGGAGAAAAAGCCCGCCCCCGAAAAGAAACCGGCCGCTGAGAAGAACGCGAAGCCGCCAGCCAAGCCAGGGGCCCAGCCATGAACCGCCCGCAATACATTCTGCAGCCGGTCAATCCCTACTTCATCTCGTTCAGCCTCGCCGCGGCGTTCCTGCTGAACCTGATGCCGTGGGGACGCCTCCTCGGCGTGCCGGACTTCGTCGCGCTCGTGCTGCTGTTCTGGAACGTGCACCAGCCGCGCAAAGTCGGCATGGGCATCGCGTTTTCGCTCGGTTTGCTGATGGACGTGCATAACGCCAGCCTGCTCGGAGAACACGCGCTGGCGTACACGTTGTTGTCGTACGGCGCGATCACGATCCACCGCCGCGTGCTGTGGATGTCGCTCGGCGTGCAGACCTTCGCGGTCATGCCGCTGCTAGTCGTCGCGCAACTGGTGCCGTTCGTGATCCGTCTGTTGACGGGCGCGGCGTTTCCGGGTTGGGGTTATCTGATCGACGGCTTCGTCGAAGCCGCGCTGTGGCCGGTCACCAGCGTGCTGCTGCTGATGCCGCAGCGCCGCCCGGCCGATCCGGACGATACCCGGCCAATTTGATCCCGCATCGAGCCCGCCGGCCGTTCTGATGGAACCCACTTTGCCGGCCCGCTCGACGCGCATCGCTGTTCATGCCTTCCGGTTCCGGCCGGAAAAGGCGCACACTCATGATGGCCGTCAGCCGGCCTTTTGCAGAATCGCATGACCGAATTCAAGGACACTCAGCAACAGCTCTCGAAGTTCCGCCTGCGCGTCGCGGCGGCGGGCCTGTTCGTGTTCGTCTGCTTCGGGCTGATCGGCTTCCGCTTCCTGTTCCTGCAGGTCTGGCACTACAGCAAATACTCGCTGCAAGCCGATGAAAACCGCATCTCCGTCGCGCCGATCGTGCCGAACCGCGGCATCATCACCGATCGTAACGGCGTCGTGCTGGCCAAGAACTACTCGGCCTACACGCTTGAACTGACGCCCTCGAAACTGAACGACTCGCTCGAAAACGTGATCGACAACCTGGCCACGGTCGTCTCGATCGACGCGCGCGACCGCCGCCGCTTCAAGAAACTGCAGGAAGACTCGAAGAACTTCGAAAGCCTGCCGATCCGCACCCGCCTGACCGACGACGAAGTCGCGCGTTTCACCGCGCAGCGTTTCCGTTTTCCCGGCGTGGAAGTGCGCGCGCGCCTGTTCCGCCAATATCCGCTCGGCCCGACCGCGGCGCACGTGATCGGCTACATCGGCCGGATTTCGCAGCGCGACCAGGATCGTATCGACGACGCCAGCGACCAGAACGACAGCGATCCGGACCACTACGATCCGCGTCTGGACGCGAACAACTACAAGGGCACCGATTACATCGGCAAGATCGGCGTCGAGCAGAGCTATGAGACCGAGTTGCACGGCCAGACCGGTTTCGAGGAAGTGGAAGTGACCGCCGGCGGCCGTCCGGTGCGCACGTTGTCGCGCACCCAGGCAACGCCTGGGAACAACCTCGTGCTGTCATTGGATATCGGGCTGCAGCAAGTTGCCGAGCAGGCCTTCGCGGGCCGCCGCGGCGCGCTGGTTGCGATCGAACCATCCACGGGCGACGTGCTCGCATTCGTGTCCGCGCCGAGCTTCGATCCGAATTCGTTCGTCGACGGCATCGACCAGCAGACCTGGGACGATCTCAACAACTCGCCCGATCACCCGCTGCTCAACCGGCCGCTGCACGGCACCTATCCGCCGGGCTCGACCTACAAACCGTTCATGGCGCTCGCCGCGCTCACGCTGCATAAGCGCACGCCGGGCTGGGGCTTTCAGGATCCGGGTTCGTACACCTTCGGCGGCCACACGTTCCGCAACGACGTGCGCTCGGGCCAGGGCTGGGTCGACATGAACCGCGCGATCGTGGTGTCGAACGACACGTATTTCTACATGCTCGCGCACGATCTCGGCGTCAACAATATCGCCAACTTCATGAAGCCGTGGGGCTTCGGCCAGATCACCGGCATCGACATTTCGGGCGAGGCGCGCGGCATCCTGCCTTCCACGGAATGGAAGCGCAAGGCGTACCGAAAACCCGAACAGCAGCGCTGGTATGAAGGCGAAACGATCAGTCTTGGCATCGGCCAGGGCTACAACTCGTTCACCATTCTCCAGCTCGCTCACGCTACGGCCACGCTCGCGAACAACGGCGTCGTGATGAAGCCGCACCTCGTGCGCGACATCGAAAATCCGATTACGAAAGACACCCGGCCGGTCGTGCGCGACCCGAGCGACAAGATCGCGGTGAAGCAATCGGACATCGACATCATCAAGCGCGCGATGGAAGGCGTCGTGACCAACGGCACGGCGTCGAAGCTGTTCATTGGCGCGCAATACCAGGCCGCCGGCAAGACGGGGACGGCGCAGGTCTACTCGCTGCAGGGCGCGAACTACAAAGGCCACGCGATCGCCGAGCATTTGCGCGACCACGCGCTCTTCATCGCGTTCGCACCGGCCGAGCAACCGAAAATCGCGCTCGCGCTGATCGTCGAAAACGGCGGCTGGGGTGCGGAATCGGCGGGCCCGATCGCGCGCAAGGTGCTCGATTACTATCTCGTCGGCAAGGACAAGCCGGGCGCTCAGGCGGCGGCCATCGAGGCAGCGGCGTCGGCGACCGAAGATGCGTCCGCGCCCGAAGTCGGCGGCGCACCGTTGCCGCCGCAAGACGGAGTTCAGCCGGTCAAGGTCGCGGCGGGCTTCACGGCCCTGCCGATTCCCGGCGCGGCTTCGGCGGCAGCAGCGGCCTCCGCTGCGGCGGCCGCGAAAGCTGCATCCGCGGCAGCGCTTGCCTCCGCGCCGGCTGCTGCGTCGGCGCCCGTGGCCGCATCGACGTCCACCGCCGCAAAGAATCCAGCGTCGCGTAAATCCGGCGTCCCGCACAAACCCCGTCCGGCCAGCGCGCCGGCGCCGACTGCCGCCGCTCCGTCGCGCGATGACGGCATTCAGGCCACGTCGCCACGCCAGCCGGTTTCCGGCGGCATCGACGAGTAAGGAGAAAGGCATGCAATTCGACAAGCGCGCCTGGCTCGACCGCATCAAGCGGATGTTCGCGGGCTTCGACCGTCCGCTCGCACTGATCGTGTTCCTGCTGTTGTGCGTCGGCATCGTCACGCTATACAGCGCGAGTCTCGACGTTCCCGGCCGCGTGGAAGACCAGTTGCGCAACATCATGCTGACGTTCGTGCTGATGTGGGCGCTCGCCAATGTGCCACCCACCACGCTGATGCGCTTCGCGGTTCCACTCTATACATTCGGGATCGCGCTGCTGGTCGCGGTGGCGCTATTCGGCCTCACGCGCAAGGGCGCGAAGCGTTGGATCAATGTCGGCGTGGTGATCCAGCCGTCGGAAATCCTGAAGATCGCCACTCCGCTGATGCTCGCGTGGTACTACCAGCGGCGCGAAGGCGTGATGCGCTGGTACGACTTCCTGGTCGGTCTGTTGATCCTCGCCGTGCCGGTCGGCCTGATCGCCAAGCAGCCCGACCTCGGTACCGCCGTGCTGGTGTTCGCGGCCGGCCTCTTCGTGATTTACTTCGCGGGCCTGAGTTTCAAGTTGATCGTGCCGGTGCTGATTGCGGGTGTGATCGCGGTCGCTTCGATCGCGGCGTTTCAGGACAAGATCTGTCAGCCACAAGTGCAATGGCCGTTGATGCACGACTACCAGAAGCACCGCATCTGCACGCTGCTCGATCCGACCTCCGATCCGCTCGGCAAAGGCTTCCACACGATCCAGGCGGTCATCGCGATCGGCTCCGGTGGTCCGCTTGGCAAAGGCTGGCTGAAGGGCACGCAGGCGCATCTGGAGTTCATCCCCGAGAAGCACACCGACTTCATTTTCGCGGTGTTCTCCGAAGAGTTCGGGCTGGCGGGCGGCATCGTATTGCTCACGCTATACATGCTGCTGATCGCGCGCGGGCTGTATATCGCGGCGAATGGCGCGACGCTGTTTGGACGCTTGCTGGCCGGCTCGTTGACGATGGCGTTCTTCACCTACGCGTTCGTGAATATCGGCATGGTGAGCGGCATCTTGCCGGTGGTCGGCGTGCCGTTGCCGTTCATGAGTTACGGCGGTACTGCGCTGACGACGCTTGGTGTCGCCATCGGCCTGATCATGAGCGTCGCGCGACAGAAGCGGTTGATGCAGAGTTAGCGCCGCGAAGCCGCGCGCACGGCACCGACAACACCACAAGCAAAAGGGGCGCTCTTCACACACGGAGCGCCCCTTTTTGTATTCAGCGGCGTAATCAACCGCCTCGGGTTTACTGCGGCTTCACTTCCTTCTGATCCCGCAACTGCGCGCTGAGTTGCTGATACTTGAGCCGCGCCGCCGGATCGCCCTGCGCCGCCGCGGCCGCGTAATAAGCGCGCGCCACGTTGAGATTCTTCTCCACGCCGTCGCCGCCTCGCTCGTAGAACGAACCCGCTACGTATTGCGCGGTCATGTCGCCGCCCTCCGCCGCTTTCTTGTACCAGACGAACGCCTGCTTGTTGTCGCGCTCGGTGCCGCGTCCATCGAGGAACTGATTCGCCAGCGCCAACTCCGCCTGCACGTGCCCTTGCTGCGCCGCCTTCAGGAACCAGCGGTGCGCCTCGACCGGATCGCGCCCGACGAACTCGCCATCGTCGTACATCTTGCCGTACACGTATTGCGCATGCGACATGTTGGCGTCGGCGGCCTTACGCAGCCATTTCTTGCCTTCATCGATATTCGCGGGCGCGCCTTCGCCGTTGAGCAGCATCATCGCGTAGTTGAACTCGGCGAGCCGGCTGCCGCGCTCGGCGGCCTTGCGGAACTCGGCAAGCGCCGCGCCCAGATTGCCGGCGTTGTAGTCGGCGACCGCGGTTTGCGTCTCCGGATCGTTCGACTTCGCAACGCGGCTGTCTTGCGCATAGGCCACCACATTCGCCATCAATGCCGCTGTGACTGCCAGACGCACCACGACGCACTGCACCATCCCCTTCATGACCTCACCTCCTGCAGCGCCTGGCGAGTCGCGCGCAACATCCACATGACGTCCGCGGCCAGAGCGATGAAACGAAAACCGGCATCGCGATGCTGCTTGGCACCCGCGACGTCCATGGCAAAAATACCGGCGGCAATGCCCGCCTTGTCCGCGGCGCTGACGATGCGCGCCATCGCGGCCTGCACGTCGGCGTGCTTCGAATCGCCGAGATGACCGAGGCTCGCGGCGAGGTCGGCCGGTCCGACGAACAGGCAATCGACGCCCGGCGTCGCCGCGATCTTTTCCACCTCCTGCAAGCCGCGCGCCGACTCGATCTGCACGATGGTCGCGATCTGCGCGTTGGCCGTCTGCACGTAGTCGCGCCGCATGCCGTACCCCGCGGCGCGCACCGCGCCGGCGACGCCGCGCTCACCATCGAGCGCTCCGGCGGTCGGATATTGCGTGAGACGCACGGCACGTGCCGCCTCGTCCGCGGATTCGATATTCGGGAACATCAGCGTGCGCGCGCCGGCATCCAGCACGCGCTTGACGAGCCACGCCTCGCTGGACGGCACGCGCACCACCGGCTCGCTCGGCAGATGCGCGGCAGCGATCGCGCGCAATTGCGAGGCGACGTCGCCGCTATCGTTCGGCGAGTGCTCCATGTCGATCAGCAGCCAGTCGTAACCGGCGTGCGCGAGCGCTTCGGCGGCGGCGTCGCTGCCGAGCGAGAGCCATAGCCCGAACAGCGGATCGGTTTCTTTAAGGCGTAACTTGAGGGGATTGGTGAAGGTGCTCATCGCCGCGCTCCGTGACGATGAAGCGGCGCTTCGCCTGAACTGCGGGTAAGCATGCTGGCCTCGTGGGCCAGATGAGCGCGCGGGCCGTGGCGGCCCGGCTGCTTGCTGCGACGCAATGCGGTGACCGGCATGTCTCGCTCCGTGTGGTTGTCGGAGCGATCATACCGTGACAATAACGCGGGGGTTGGCGTTCCCCCGCGGAGTCTTCCTTCGGGGGACGAGGCGCCGCCGGGTTTAGTCGCGGACCACGTCGGCCCAGCAATTCGGCGTCTCGTACAGGCGCAGCTTGTGCAGACGCAGATTCACGCCGTAGTGCGCGTCGTAGACATTCGCGAGAATGTCGAACGCGACAGCGGCAAGATTTTCGACGGTAGGAATGCGATCGAGCACGACCGTCTTGTGGCCGGCCATCGTTTCCAGGAAACCGCGCACCTGCGTGTCGCCTTCATAGACGAGAAACGCATGGTCCCACTTGTCGACGAGATGCTCGACGGCGAGCGACTTCACGTCGGCGAAGTCCATCACCATGCCGCGATCGGGCGCGCCTTCGGTGTCGACCAGATCGCCTTGCAGCGTGATTTCGAGCACATAGCGATGACCGTGCAGATTACGGCACTGGCTGCGGTGATCAGGAATGCGGTGACCCGCGTCGAATTCGAGTTTTCGTGTAATCGTCAGCACGGCAAATCAGGGAATGTTCAGATACTTGTGGGTCTGCATCGACAGGCGCCATTGCGGATGGCGTTTGCACCAGTCGATCGCGAGCTTGGTGTTGATGTCGCGCGACGGACCGTCCATGGGCTGGACGAGGAAATACTCGAAGTCGAGCTTCGCATACTCGGACAAACGCTGGTTGTCCTGCGGAATCACGACCTTCAATTCGTTGCCCTTGGTCACGACGAGCGGCGCGTCGGCCTTCGGGCTCACGCAGATCCAGTCGATCGTCTCGAGCACCGGCAGCGAGCCGTTGGTTTCGATGGCGATTTCGAAGCCGGCGGCATGCAGCGCGTCGACCAACGGCGGGTCGATCTGCAGCATCGGCTCGCCGCCCGTGCACACCACGAAACGCTCCCCCTCGCCTGCCGGCCATTGCGACGCGATCATCTGCACCAGATCGTCAGCCGTGCGGTACTTGCCGCCGTTCTCGCCGTCGGTGCCGACGAAATCGGTATCGCAGAAGCGGCACACCGCCTCGGCCCGATCTTCTTCGCGGCCCGACCACAGATTGCAGCCGGCGAACCGGCAGAAGACAGCCGGACGCCCGGCATTCGCGCCCTCGCCCTGCAACGTGTAGAAGATTTCCTTGACCGCGTAAGTCATGCTGCTTTCTGCCCTGTGTTCCTGAAAATTATTGCCTGAGTTGCGCTGCTGCGCCGAGCGTCATCAGACCGGCGCCTCGGTGACCTTCTCACCCGAGAGATACGCTTCGTAGCCGCGCTTGCGCAAGCGGCACGCCGGGCACTCGCCGCAACCGAAGCCCCATGCATGCAATTCGGCGCGTTCGCCGACATAGCAAGTATGCGTCTCGACACGCACCAGCTCGACCAGTTCGTCGCCGCCGAGCTCGTGCGCAAGGCGCCACGTGTCGGCTTTATCGAGCCACATCAACGGTGTCTCGAGCAGGATGCGCGTGTCCATGCCGAGGTTCAACGCTACCTGCAACGCCTTCATCGTGTCGTCGCGGCAATCGGGATAGCCCGAGAAATCCGTCTCGCACATGCCGCCGACCAGCACCTGCAAACCACGGCGATATGCAATTGCCGCCGCGATGGTCATGAACATCAGATTGCGGCCCGGCACGAACGTATTCGGCAAACCGTTGGCCGTGGCTTCGATCTCGATCTCACGCGTCATGGCGGTATCGCTGATCGCGCCGAGCACCGACAGATCGATCATATGGTCGTCGCCGAGGCGGTCGGCCCACGCGGGGAATGCGCGCGCGACGGCGTTGCGAAACCCCTCGCGGCATTCCAGTTCGACGCGGTGCCGCTGACCGTAATCGAAGCCCAGCGTCTCAACCGTTTCATAACGTTCGAGCGCCCAGGCGAGGCACGTGGCGGAATCCTGGCCGCCGGAAAACAGCACCAGAGCGCTACGTTTAGCGTCGTTGCGGATCACCGTGAAACTCCGTGAATGAAGAGTGCCACGTCGCGCTGCGCGAGGTGCGCCATGCAAGCAACGCGGCGCGACGCGTGCCGGCACTGCTGCCGGCCCAAAGCAGTATAGGCCGCGCCTTCCGCATGCAGAGTCGCTGGGCGCTTATACCGTTAATCGTCGGGCGAAGGGTTCGGTGCTGGTGGCGGCGTTGCCGCGCGGCACTCAGGCGACGCACTCACGTGCAAGTCCTTGAACTGGCGCGATTTTATCACGCGACGCCGAATGCCGCCGAGCGCGCCCTGCCGCATGGCGCGCGAAAACCGAAGCAACGGATGCCCGTCACGCCCGTCACAATAGGGGCACAAAAAGGAAAAGCCCCAGGAATCTTGCGATTTCCTGGGGCTGAATCCTGGTGGCCTGGGACGGAATCGAACCATCGACACGCGGATTTTCAATCCGCTGCTCTACCAACTGAGCTACCGGGCCAACGAAGAACGAAATAATATCAAAGGGTCAGCAGCAGGGCAAGCCCCTCGTCGAAAAAATCTGCGGAAGTGACAACCGCGCGCGGAACGCCGGCTTCACTTCCGCTTGGTACTCACCTTCACTCGCCTTTGTTTTTGCCGAGATCGACGCCGAGTTGCTTGAGCTTGCGATACAAGTGCGTGCGCTCCAGCCCGGTCTTCTCCGCCACGCGCGTCATGCTGCCGTTCTCACGCGCGAGGTGATATTCGAAGTACGCGCGCTCGAACGCATCGCGTGCGTCGCGCAGCGGAATGTCGAACGAGATCGAGGCCGTTTGCGCAGCCAGCGCGCCGCTGCCCATGCCATCGGTCGAGAGCATCGGCAAGGCCGCCGCCGAAGCCACGGCCGAAGCACTCACCGGCAACACCGGCTTGGCTGCCGCGCCGCCGGGCGCACCCACCGCAGTTCCGCGCGCGAGCCCCTGCTCGACGGCCTTCAGCAGCTTCTGCAGCGCAATCGGCTTCTCGAGGAAATTGAGTGCGCCGATCTTGGTTGCTTCAACCGCCGTGTCGATGGTTGCATGCCCGGACATCATGATTACCGGCATGGTCAGCTGCCCTTGCGCGGCCCATTCCTTGAGCAAGGTCACGCCGTCGGTGTCGGGCATCCAGATGTCGAGCAGCACCAGGTCCGGCGCCTGGCGCAAACGGAACTCGCGCGCTTCCTGCGCGTTTTCCGCGGCCTCTACGACATGCCCTTCGTCGCTCAGGATCTCCGAGAGCAATTCCCGGATGCCCATTTCATCATCTACCACCAGGATGGTTGCCATTTACGCTGCCTTTGTCTGCACTGTTGCTTTTGTCTTTCCCTGCGACGCACCGCCGTGCGCCGGACGCGGCCCTGTTCCGGGTGCCGCGGCATCGTCTGCCAGTTGAAGGAAGAGAATCGAAATCTGCGCGCCCTCGATGACATCGCCCGCTTTCATACGATTGCGGATGTCGATGCGCGCGCCGTGTTCATCGACGATCTTCTTGACCATCGCAAGACCCAGGCCCGTACCTTTGGCCTTGGTCGTCACGTAAGGCTCGAATGCACGTGTGAGGATACGCGCGGGAAAGCCCGCTCCGTTATCCGACACCGTCAGACGTACCGCGACGTGTACTTTGCCTTCCGCGTCGGGGTCTCCGTATTCTACTGTCCTCGTCTCGAGCAACACATGTGGATGCTCGAGGTCCGCAACCGCATCCTGCGCGTTCTGCAGCAGGTTGTGAATCACCTGACGCAATTGCGTCGCGTCGCCACGGATCGCCGGCAAAGCAGCGAGCTCCACTTGAATAGCGCCCTTGCCCTCTTCGATACCGTACAGCGTGAGCACTTCGCTGACCAGATCGTTCAGTTGCAAATGCGCGAGCACCGCTGGCGGCGTACGCGCGTAGTCGCGGAAGTTGTCGACCATCTGCTTCATCGCGGCGACCTGGTTCACGATCGTGGTCGCGCCGCGCTTCAACACGTCGGCATCGGATGGCGACAGCTTGTCGGCGAGCTTCATCTGCAAACGTTCGGCCGAGAGCTGGATCGGCGTGAGCGGATTCTTGATCTCGTGTGCGAGCCGCCGCGCGACTTCACCCCACGCGATCGAACGCTGCGCGGAGATCACGTCCGAGATATCGTCGAACACCACGACGTAGCCGGAGGTCTGCATGTCTTCCGCATCGCGGTCAGTCGCGGAGACGAGCCGCGCGCCGCGCACGAGCAAGGTGAGCGGCTCGGTTTCGCCCGGCACCTGCACCGAGAACTGCTGCTGCCAGTGGCCGCGATCGTCGTGACCATCGCCACTCGCCGCTTCGCGATCGGCAAACGCCTTGCGGACCATACCGCCGAATTCGCTCAGCACGCCGATCTGATCCAGCGCCGAACCCATCACCGCCTGGAACGGCTGACGGAAAATCCGCTCGGCGCCGCGGTTCGCGGTGGTCAGCCTGAACTGGCGGTCGAACACGAACACCCCGGCGGTCAGGTTCGCGAGAATGCTTTCCAGATACGCCTTCGAATGTTCGAGCGCAATGCGATTGTTCTCGACCGCCGCGCGCGCTTCGGACAACTGCCGCGTCATCGCGTTGAACGACTGCGTGAGAAAGCCCAGTTCGTCGCGCGATTTGATTTCCCGCTTCGGCGTGTAATCGCCTTCCGTGATTTCCTTGGTGCCTTGCGCCAGCAGGAACAACGGCCGCGCGAGCTGGTTGCCAAGCGCGAGCGCCAGCATCATTGCGATGAAGGTGGCGAGGAACAGCGCGAGCGTCAGCGTGCCGATATACATCTTGCGCAGACCCGTGCGGCCGAGCGCCTTCTCCTGGTACTCGCGATAGGCGCGCTGCACCGCGTCGGCATTACGCGCGAGCGTGGGCGACACCGGCTGCGTGAGTTGCAGGAAGCGTTCGGTGGGCTGCAGCAGCGAGGCATTCGCATCGGGGATACGTTGCACCACGCGCAGCCGCAACACGCCCTTGCTGCCATGCGCGTGAGGATCGCCGTCCACTTCGCCTTCGATCGCCGCATAGCCGCGGCCGCGCGCCTGATCGATCATCAACGGCGTGGGCAAATCGTTCGGCACAAGCGTCGCGTAGTTGCCCGATGCCTGCGCGACCACGTGCATTTCGGGCGTCGCACCGGACATGCTGCGCGTGGGTTCGACGATCGTCGCATCCTGCACGCCGAACTGATCGCGCAGACGCAGCAGCGTAAGCGTGGTGCCGGCGGCATCCGCGCTCGCCAACTGTTCCGACATCAACCGGCCCTTGGTCTGCAGATCGGACAGTGACGCGTCGAGCATGCCGCGCCCGAGATTCAAACCGGACGTGAGCGCTGTTTCGACGTTCACATCGAACCACGACTCGATACTGCGCGACACGAACTGATACGACACGACGTAGATGATCCCGCCGGGCACCACGCCGACCAGCGCCATGAAGAACGCAAGTTTGGCCAATAGCCGCGTGCCGAACTTACCCTTCCTCAGCCGCGCGATGATGATGATGACGAGCGTCGCCACCACCAGCAAAAAGATCATCGCGACCACGAGGTTGGCCGCGTAGAGCCACTGGTAATAGCGGTCGAAGAATTCGGTGTTCGCGCTGGCCGCGGCCAGCAGCACGAGCAGCAACACGGCCGTGACGGCGACCGTCGACACCAGCACGCGCACGACGATGCTGCTGACACTGGTAGCGGAGCGCACTTTATTTAGCACGTTCGGTCACCGTGAAGGTAAAGCGCTTCCATTCGGACGCGAGGTTCCAGTCGCGGTTGTTCACCGCGTCGATCTGGAACGGCTTGGGCATCAGCGCGATGTCGAGTTGCATACGCACCGACGCGTTATAAGTCTCGCCGACACGCACTTCACTTCGGTCGATCACGTGCCACGACGTGATGTGCTTGATCACTGCGAGCGCATCCTTGAGCGTAGTGAAGCCGAGCTGCAAACCGCCGGACGACACGCTCGACACGCGATATTCGCGCGTGAGCGGCTGGAACGACAGGCGAATGCTTTGCGACACGCTCACCGGCTGCTCGTCGAACCAGTACCAGCGCGGCCGGCTCAGTTCGAAGTCGGTCGTGAAATAAAGCGGAATGCCTTTATTGACCGCGTCTTCGAGGTTGCTGTTCAGATCGAAGTCGAAACGCGCGTCGAGATTCCAGCCGGTGTTGTCGGATTGCAGCGACGCACGCTGGACCGCGATCGAGTCAGCGTGCGCCACGCCCGGCGCCGCCAGCCATACGGCCAGCGCGATCCAGAGCACGGCAGCGAGCCGAAGCGGGAAGAAGCGTTTGATGGTCACCGTTTCTGAAAGCGCGCGTAGAAAAATCCGTCGTGGTCTGAGTTCGCGCCGGCGCTGTCTTCAGCGGGCTGTCCGGCATGAGAACCGGCCGATGTGTCGGCGGGCGCGCGAGCGACTGAAGGCAACAGTTGCCCCGGCGCGTCCAATCGTACCGCATCCTGATACTTGTTTCCAAACCACTGCGCCTGCAACTCGCCTTCTTCCGGAAAGATCGAACACGTAACGTAGAGCAACTCGCCGCCTGGCTTCACGAGCGGCCACAGGGCGTCGAGAATGCGGCGCTGCTCGGCGACCAACGCGGGAATGTCCGACGCGCGGCGCAGCCAGCGGATATCCGGATGGCGCCGCACGATGCCCGACGCCGAGCACGGCACGTCGGCCAGAATGCGGTCGAACGGCTGGTCGATGTCGTCGTGCCATTTCGCCGGCGCGCCCGCGTCGCCGATCCGCACTTCCGCTTCGAGCTTGAGGCGCTGCAGATTTTCACCGATACGACGCGCGCGCGACGCATCGCTTTCGAGCGCGACGAGCTGGAGTTTGGCGAGTTCGAGCAGATGGCCCGTCTTGCCGCCGGGCGCCGCGCAGGCGTCGAGCACGCGCATGCCGTCGCGCACGCCGAGCAATTGTGCGGCGAGTTGCGCGCCGGCGTCCTGCACCGAGACGACGCCGTCGTTGAAACCCGGAATGCGGTCGACCGGCATCGGCATGACGAGCTTGACGGCGTAGTCGCCGGCCTTGCTCGCGGCAATGTGATGGTTTTGCAGCACTTGCAGATAGGCGTCGACTGTCGAGTGACGCGCGTTCACCCGCAGCGTCAGCGGGCCTTGCGTGTTGCCGGCGGCGAGCACCGACTGCCATGCGTCGGGCCACGCGCGTTTGACCGCGTCGATCCACCATGCCGGGTAGTTCCAGCACGCCACGTCATCGGCCTGTGCGGCGTTCAACAGCGTTTCGCGCTCGCGCAGAAAATTGCGCAGGACGGCGTTGACGAGGCCCTTCGCAAAGGCGAATTCACGACGTGCGCCGATCGCGTTCACCGCCTGATCGACCACCGTGAACGGCGCGTAGGCAGCGTTCGCTTCGTCGTCGACGAGCAGGGCCAGCGAGCAGGCGAGCACATGGCCGACGTGCGGCGGAGGCGCCTTTTTCACCAGCTTCGCGATCAGCCACTCGGCGGTCGCGAGACGCCGCATGGTGCGGTACGCGATGTCCTGCACCGCGCCACGCGCGGCGGCGGCGTTGCCCTCGGGCGCGGACACGAAGACGGATTGCAGCGCGGCCGGCAAGGCTGCGCCGAGACGCACGGCGCCGACCGCCTGGCCCGCGCAGTCGAGCGCGAAACCGAGCGATTCCGGCGCGAGATGCAGCATCGACAAACGTGATTCGCGCGGACGCGCCGATGAGGAAGCAGTACGCGAAGAAGGCTTTGTGGTCATGAAGAAGGCTAAAGCGGGCCGCGCGGGAGCGCGCGACACAATCAGCACACATTGTAGCGTGGCGCGGGGAGCGGGCCGGCGGGCGGTCTATGAGCGAGCCGACCGCGGATCTGCGACGAACGGGAAAGTGTGGGGCTGGAGGGCGGGTTCTGCGATTTGGTGCGAACTTGGGATGGCGCGACGCACCGGCCCGCGGGCAGTCCATAAGCGTAGCGATTGCAAATCCACGGCAGGCGGGAAGACCGGCATTTGAAGCGCAGGGTCAAAGATCCGGTGCGGACCTTCAGACGCCGGTGACGGGAATGATGTTCACGTGATCCGCAGCGCCATCACTAGCTCACGCTCCGTCGCGCCGGAATAAAAAAGGCGAGTCAGCCGACTCGCCCTTCCTCACACCGCGCGAGTGCCGCGCGGCGTTATTCGAAGCGCCCCGTACGCGCCATTTCCATCAAACGCGCGATGCGCTCTTCGGTGGCCGGGTGCGTGGAGAACAGATTCGCGATGCCGCCGCCCGACAGCGGATTCATGATCATCATTTGCGCGGTGGCCGGATGCTGCTCGGCCGTGGGGAACGGAATCCCGCTCGCGTAACGATGGATCTTGTCGAGCGCCGAAGCGAGCGCTTGCGGGTCGCCGGAAATCTGCGCGCCGGCACGATCCGCTTCGAATTCACGTGCCCGCGAAATCGCCATCTGGATCAACGCACCGGCGATCGGCGCCAGCAGCGCTACGGCGATGCCCGCGATCGGGTTCGTGGAACGGCCGTTTTCGTCGCGGCTGCCGAAGAACATCGCGAAGTTCGCCAGCGCGGAAATGGCGCCGGCCATGGTGGCCGAAACGGTCGAGATCAGAATGTCGCGATGCTTCACGTGCGCGAGTTCGTGCGCCATGACCCCGCGCATTTCGCGCTCGGACAGCACGCGCAGAATGCCGGTTGTGGCAGCGACCGCCGCATGCTCCGGATTGCGGCCTGTGGCGAACGCGTTCGGCGCGTCTTCATTGATCAGGTAGACGCGCGGCATGGGCAGTCCGGCGCGCGTGGAGAGCTCGCGCACCATGCGATAGAACTGCGGCGCACTGGTTTCGTCGACTTCCTGCGCGTTGTACATGCGCAAGACCATCTTGTCGGAGAACCAGTACGAAAAGAAATTCATCCCAAGGGCGATCACGAGCGCGATCGTCATGCCGCGCGACCCGCCGATCATCCCGCCGATCACGATGAAAAGGGCCGTGATCGCGGCCATCAACATCGCGGTTTTGACCCAATTGAACATGTCTGCAACTCCTTGCCCTAACGCGGGGTTCAAATCTGCACCGCGTGATCGCGGCGCTCGATTGTAAGCGAAATGTTAGATATGGGCGCGCAGGGAAAATTCAATCATCTTGATGCGGTGGCGAGCTTGAGGCCCAGGCCGACGAAAGCGCTGCCGACACCGCGATCCAGCCACTTCTTCACCGACGGCCGGCCCGAAAAGCGCCGCGTCACACTGCCCGCGATCCACGCGACAAAACTGTTCCAGAGCATGCTCATCACGACGAACACCGCTCCGAGCGTGAGGAAGGCAAGCGCTTTGTGGTCGCTGCCGGTCGTCACGAACTGCGGGAAGAACGACACGAAAAACAGTACCACCTTGGGGTTCAGCACGTTGGTCCAGAAGCCTTGCAGGAAAAGCTGGTGCAGCGATTTGGGCGCGCCGGCCGCGCGCGCTTCGCCCGCAGCCTGGTTGGCGGCTGGCTTGGCGAAGAGCAGGCGCACGCCGAGATACATCAGATAAATAGCGCCGACGAACTTGATGACCGTGAATGCGGTGGCCGACGCGGCCAGCAGCGCGGTCAAGCCGAACGCGCAGGCGAGCGAGTGAACGCAGCAGCCGGCGGAAATGCCAAGCGCCGACATGAGACCCGCGCCACGGCCTTGAGCGACACTGCGCCCGACGATATAAGCCGTATCGGGACCGGGCGTCACGTTCAGGAGAAAGACCGCGGCGACGAAAAACTCGAAATGGGTGATGCCGAACATGGAAATCCTCGAAATCCGGGCTATTGCATGGAGGATTCTAACGCGCGGCAGGCCTGTCCAGCGGGGTCTTGAACATCGTCCGAATGGACGATGTTCAGGTCGTGCGCGACGGTGTTACTTTGCTTCGGGAAGTTGAAAGCGCTGCCCCACAGCCAGCGTCGAGCCGGCCAGGAATTCGCGCACCGGCAGGCGTTTGCCGCCGGGTTTCTGCAATTGCGTGAGACGCAGCGCACCTTCGCCGCAGGCTACGACCACGCCGTCGGGAGAGATGTCGGTGATCGTGCCCGGTGCGCTCCTGGCTTGCGCGTCGCTGGGAACCGCAGCCCAGAGCTTGATCGACGTGCCGTCTTCAAGCGTGCCGACACCGCCAGGGAACGGGTCGAACGCGCGCACCTGGCGCGCGAGCACCGCCGCCGGGCGGCGCCAGTCGAGCGCGGCTTCCTGCTTGCCGATCTTTTCCGCGTAGGTCACGCCGTCCGCGGGCTGCGGGGTCGCCGCCAGTTTGCCTGTGCGCTCGAGTTCGATCAGCGCCTCGACGATCAGCTTCGCGCCGTCTTGCGCGAGACGGTCGTGCAAGGTGGCCGTCGTGTCGTCGACGGAAATCGCGGTGCGCGCTTCGGAGATCATCGCGCCGGTGTCGAGGCCGACATCCATCTGCATCAGCGTAATGCCGGTTTCGGCGTCGCCCGCTTCGATCGCGCGATGAATCGGCGCTGCGCCGCGCCAGCGCGGCAACAACGATGCGTGAATGTTGATGCAGCCAAGCGGCGCAATATCGAGCACTTCCTGCGGCAGGATCAGGCCGTAAGCGGCCACCACCATGACGTCGTGCGGCGTGGCGCGCAATTGATCGATCGCGGCGGCGGCTTCGGCTGGATATTTGCCGGCGCGGCGCAGCGAAGGCGGCTGGGCGACGGTCAAGCCATGCTCCTGCGCATAGCGCTTGACCGGACTCGCCTGCAATTTCATTCCGCGTCCGGCGGGCCGATCCGGCTGGGTCAGCACGAGCGGCACCGGGAAACCGGCGCTGTGAATCGCGGCCAGCGCGGCCGCGGCGAACTCCGGCGTACCGGCAAAGATAACGCGCAACGAATGACTCATGAACGGGAGTGGTAGGCGAGGTGAACGCGAATTACATTGCGTGGGCGAGTTTCTTCATCTTGCTCTTGATGCGCGTCTGCTTCAGCGACGACAGGTACTCGACGAACACGCGGCCCATCAGGTGATCCATTTCGTGCTGGATGCACACCGCGAGCAGGCCTTCACAGTCCATCTCGAAGGTTTCGCCCTTCTCGTTGAGCGCCCGCACGCGCACTTTCTCGGCGCGCTCGACATTGTCGTAAATGCCCGGCACCGAGAGACAGCCCTCTTCCGACAGCTTCCTTTCGTCGCTCGACCAGATGATTTCGGGGTTGATGAAGGCGAGCAGTTCGTTGTGGTCGTCCGACACGTCGATCACGATCACGCGCTCGTGCACGTCCACCTGGGTCGCGGCCAGCCCGACGCCGGGCGCGCCGTACATGGTTTCGGCCATGTCCTTGACGAGGCGGCGGATGCGGTCGTTGACCTCCGCGACCGGCTTCGCGATCTTGTGCAGCCGTTTGTCCGGGTAGTTGAGGATATTCAGTAAAGCCATGATCTCGAGTGTGATTTTCGGGCGCCGCTGACCGTGGGAAGGCCCGCGTTGGCCTTTCGGCCAGGTTGTGAGCCCGTCGCGTTACGCAGAGGATAGATGGTGTCGAACCGGTTCGATTCAACGCGCCTCGTGCGCCAAACGACGAGCCCGCGCGGGTGGGCGCGGCGCCGCAGTTATTTCGGATGATGAAAATTTTAGCATGGCGCCCGCCTGCCCGCTGGCCCTGCAGGAGGATCGACACGTAATGCACACCTTGCCCGCAACCGAAATTGAACTCGCCGCATGGCTGCGGCTTGCGCTCGCGCCGGGGCTGAAACCCGCTGCGCTGCGCCTACTGCTGGGCGCGTTTGGATTGCCGAAAGCGATTTTCGATCAAACGCCCGAGGCGCTCGCCGAGATTGCTGGTGAAGCCGCGGCACGCGCGGCGCTGGCGCCGACGGGCCCCGGATTCGAGGCCCAGCTGGACGCGGTGATCGCGTGGCGCGAGCAACCCGGCAATCAGGTCGTGACGCTCGACGACCCCGCTTACCCGCCGGCGCTGCTGACCATGCCCGATCCGCCGCCGCTGCTATATATAAAGGGCCGATTGAAACTGTTGCATACGCGAGCAGTCGCCCTCGTGGGAAGCCGCAGCGCTACACCACAAGGCGTCGAAGACGCGGAGCGGTTCGCGCGCGAGCTGTCGGTGGCCGGTGTCACCGTCGTCTCGGGGCTCGCGCTCGGCATCGACGGCGCCGCGCATCGGGGCGGGTTAGAGGGCGTCGGCGGCACCGTCGCCGTGATCGGTACCGGCGCGGACCTCGTGTATCCGGCGGCGCATCACGCGCTGGCGCGCCAGATCGCGGTACAGGGCGCGATTCTCTCCGAATGGCCGCTCGGCACGCCCGCGCGCGCCGCCAATTTCCCGCAGCGTAACCGTCTGATCGCCGGGCTCGTCAGCGGCGTGGTGATCGTCGAAGCGGCGATGCGCTCCGGTTCGCTGATCACGGCGCGGCTCGCCAATGAGATGGGACGCGATATCTTCGCGCTGCCCGGCTCGATTCACGCACCGCTCTCGCGCGGGTGTCATCGAATCATCAAGCAGGGCGCGAAGCTGGTGGAAACGCCGGATGAAGTGCTGGAGGAGCTGGGCTTTGCGCGGCGGGCAGCGCCGCGGGTGGCGTCGGGGTCGGCGCATGCCGTTCTTTGGGGCGGTGTCGATTCACCGAATACATCAGCGGTCAGCGGGACGGTAGCAGGCGAGCCCAAGTCGGCTGGAGCACAGACGGCAGAACCATCTCCGACCGAAGCAGCAGCGGCAGGTTCTGCGACGCCGGTCGCCGCGCCGCCTTGCCCACCGGTCGCCCCGGAAGCACAGCGCCTCCTCGCCGCGCTCGGTCATTCGCCCACCACGCTTGAAATTCTCGCCACCCGCACCGAGATGGAGGACGCGGCACTGCAAACCACCTTGCTGCAACTCGAACTCGCCGGCCAGGTGAGCGTGCTGCCCGGCGGCCGCTTCATGCGGACGAGCCACGGCTGACCTCGCATTGATCAGAGTTGACCACCATTCGGGATCGGCCATGCTACATTCGCGCCAAAGCACCTGACAAAAGTACGCAAGGAACCACCATGCCCGCGCTAAACCTCGACACCGACCAAGACCGGATCGCCGAGCGCGTCAACGAATCCGAGACGCTGTTCGTTGCCTGCCTGTGCGCGGAATGGTGCGGAACCTGCCGGGAGTATCGAGACGCTTTCGACAAGCTGGCCGACCGGCACCCGGAAATCTGTTTCGCATGGATCGATATAGAGACCCATGCGGACCGTTTCGAGGATCTGGATGTGGAGAATTTTCCGACCATCCTGATCGAAGACTCGGTAACGACACGATTCTTCGGCACCGTTTTGCCGCAGGCGGCGATTGTGGAACGGATGTTGTCTGATTTGACGGCCGTGCCCGGCGTCAGCGGCGCGCCGAAACTGCGGCCCGCGCTGGCTGTCGCCTGATTCAGGCTCGCCGGTTTGCGAGCCCAGCGGCCCGGGCGTTGCGAGCGGTGCACAAGGTGTTTGTCGCAGCTTGCCTGATGCCTGAGCACGCAATTATGATTTCGCGCTTTTATCGCACTTGACACGCCGGTCTCGCGCCGTGTGCTATAAAGCGGTCGTTAATGGGTCGCAAAGGTCGCAAACGAGGGTCGCGCTAACAGAAGCGCACTCACGGCCATCAACCCTGATCTACCAACCTCACATCGAGTCATGTCCAAAGCACTGATCATCGCCGAAAAGCCTTCCGTCGCGAACGACATCGCGCGCGCTTTGGGCGGCTTTACCAAGCATGACGAATACTACGAGAGCGACGACTACGTCCTTTCCTCGGCAGTCGGCCATCTGCTGGAAATTGCCGCGCCCGAAGACTATGAAGTCAAACGCGGCAAGTGGAGTTTCGCCAATCTGCCCGTCATTCCGCCGCACTTCGATCTCAACCCGATCGCCAAAAGCGAGTCGCGCCTGAAGGTGCTGACCAAGCTGCTCAAGCGCAAAGATGTCGACCGCCTGATCAACGCATGTGACGCGGGGCGCGAGGGCGAACTGATCTTCCGACTGATCGCGCAGCACGCGAAAGCCAAGCAGCCGGTGCAGCGCCTGTGGCTGCAATCCATGACGGCGGGCGCAATCCGCGACGGCTTCGCCCGTCTGCGCAGCGACGAAGAGATGCAGCCGCTCGCGGATGCGGCGCGCTGCCGCTCGGAAGCGGACTGGCTGGTCGGCATCAACGGCACGCGCGCAATGACCGCGTTCAACAGCAAGGGCGGCGGCTTTTTCCTGACTACGGTCGGGCGGGTGCAAACGCCGACGCTGTCGATCGTGGTCGAGCGCGAAGAGAAGATTCGCCGCTTCGTGCCGCGCGATTATTGGGAAGTGAAAGCGGAGTTCGTCTGCTCGGCCGGCTTCTACGAAGGCCGCTGGTTCGATCCGAAATTCAAGCGCGACGAGTTCGATCCGGAAAAACGCGATTCGCGTCTGTGGGCGCTGCCCGCGGCTGAGACGATCGTCGCCGCCTGCCGTGGCCAGATCGGCACGGTGACCGAGGAATCGAAGCCGTCCACGCAGCTCTCGCCGGCCCTGTTCGACCTGACCAGCTTGCAGCGCGAGGCCAACGGCCGCTTCGGCTTCTCGGCGAAGAACACTTTGGGCCTCGCCCAGGCGCTGTACGAAAAGCACAAGGTGCTGACCTATCCCCGTACCGACGCGCGCGCGCTGCCGGAAGACTATATGGATACGGTCAAAGAGACGCTCGGCATGCTCAACGAGAGCAACAACTATCTGCCGTTCGCCAAGCAGGTGCTCGACAAGGGCTGGGTGAAGCCGAACAAGCGCATCTTCGATAACTCGAAGATCAGCGACCACTTTGCAATCATCCCGACGCTGCAAGCACCGAAGAATCTGTCCGAACCGGAACAAAAGCTCTACGACCTCGTCGTGAAGCGCTTCCTCGCGGTGTTTTTCCCGGCTGCCGAATTCAAGGTGACGACACGCATCACGGAAGTGGTCGGGCATCACTTCAAGACCGAAGGCAAGGTGCTGGTCGAGCCGGGCTGGTTGCAGGTTTATGGCCGCGAGATCAGCGGCGAAGACGCCAACCTCGTGCCGGTGCAAAAAGACGAGAAGGTCAAGACGGACAAGATCGCCGCCCAGCAACTGGTGACGAAACCGCCCGCACGCTACAACGAAGCCACCTTGCTGTCGGCCATGGAAGGCGCGGGCAAGCTCGTCGAAGACGACGAACTGCGCGAAGCGATGGCGGCCAAGGGGCTCGGCACGCCGGCCACGCGTGCGGCGATCATCGAAGGGTTGCTGGGTGAAAAATATCTGATTCGCGAAGGCCGCGATCTGATTCCGACCGCCAAGGCTTTCCAGCTCATGACGCTCTTGCGCGGCCTCGGTGTGAAGGAACTGACGGCGCCGGAATTGACCGGCGAGTGGGAATATAAGCTGTCGCAAATGGAACGTGGCAACCTGCCACGTGACGCGTTCATGCAGGAAATCGCCCGCATGACGCAGACCATCGTCAAGCGCGCGAAAGAGTACGATTCCGACACGATCCCGGGTGATTACGCGACGTTGCAGACGCCATGTCCGAATTGCGGCGGTCAGGTGAAGGAAAACTACCGGCGCTTTGCCTGCTCGAAATGCGAGTTCTCGATCTCGAAAATCCCGGGCGGACGTCAGTTCGAAATCCCGGAAGTCGAAGAGCTGCTGCAGAACAAGACGATCGGGCCGCTGTCGGGCTTCCGCAGCAAGATGGGCCGGCCGTTCTCGGCAATCCTGAAGCTCTCGCTCGACGACGAAATCAAGAACTACAAACTCGAATTCGACTTCGGCCAGGACGCGGGCGGCGAAGACGGCGAACCGCCTGACTTCTCCGATCAGCAACCGGTGGGCGCGTGCCCGAAGTGCAAGGGCCGCGTGTTCGAGCACGGCATGAGCTACGTCTGCGAGAACTCGGTCGCCAATCCGAAGACTTGCGATTTCCGCTCTGGCAAGGTGATCCTGCAGCAGGAAATCGCCCGCGAACAGATGGCCAAGCTGCTCGAAGAAGGCCGCACGGATCTGCTGACGAACTTCAAGTCGTCGCGTACCGGCCGTAACTTCAAGGCCTTCCTCGTCAAGCAGAACGACGGCAAGATCGGCTTCGAGTTCGAGAAGAAGGAGCCGTCGGCAAAGACTGCCGCGAAGACCGCGGCGGCCAAGGCGGCGGCCAACGCAGCGTCGGAATCGGAATCCGAGGACGGTGAAACGCCGGTGGCGGTAAAGGCCGCGCCAGCAGCCAAAAAGGCCGCAGCGAAAAAAGCACCGGCGGCCAAGAAAGCCCCCGCCAAGAAGGCGGTGGCGCGTAAAACCGGCTCGTAATTCGAACCGGCTGCCGGAAGAAGATTCTCTTCCGGCTTGCTTCATCTGGACTTGCCATGAAAAAAGGCGCGATCACATAACGTGACCGCGCCTTTTTGTTTGTCCGCCGGCAAGCGCCTAGCGGCGGCTTTCCCGGCTTGATCGATCCAATACTTACAGCGGCGACAAAGCCGTGGGCCGTGTACGAGGCGTCGTCTTGGCCAGCGTCTTCGGCAGCGGCGATAACTCGCTGTCCAGCAGGCGTGAGAGCGGCTCAGCGCCGTCAAATGCTTCCGGCGGCATGGATTCCGCGGAATCGAGCGCCGTCGTCGTGGCGGCCCGGCCGAGGCCGTCCTCCTTGATCCACTGTTCACCCAGCAGGCTGTTCGGCGTCTGGCTGAAATGCTCGACCAGATGGTCGATGAACGTGCGCACTTTCGCCGGCAAGTGACGGCGGCTCGGATACGCGATGTTGATCTCGACCTGCGGCAACCGGTAATCGCCGAGCAGGCGTACGAGCCTGCCGCGCGTCATGTCACGGCCGATCAGATAGCTCGGCAGAATCGCGATGCCCATGCCCAGCAACGCAAACTGACGCAGCATTTCCGTGTTGTTCGCAACGATCACGTTCGACGGACGCACGCGCACTTCGCCTTCCGGCCCGGTGAACACACGCTCGTCGCCCCAATATTCGGAGGGCAGGCTCAGGCACGGATGCTCGAGCAGATGCTCCGGACGCGTGGGCATGCCGTGCTTCTCCAGATATGCCGGCGTAGCGCACACCGTCATGCAACCCGTGGTGAGACGCCGCGTGACAATGCTCGCGCTGCGCATTTGCCGCGCGATCACCACACCCACGTCGAAGCCTTCTTCGACCAGATCGACCTGGCGGTCGACCAGCGTGACGTCGGGGATGACTTTCGGATAGCGCTCCGCGTACGTCTGGAGCACGGGCGCCAGATTGTGCAGCCCGAACACGACCGGTGCGACGATCCGCAACGTGCCGACGGGCTCGTGATTGCGCGCGACCACCATCTGCTCGACGTCTTCCAGTTCGTCGAGAATCTGGCGCGCGCGCTCGAGATAAACCTGGCCTGATTCGGTCAGAGACAGGCTGCGGGTGGTGCGATTGAGCAGTCGCGTACCTAGACGGCCTTCGAGGTCGGCAACGTGACGGGTGGCAACTGCGTTGGAAATATCCATCGCGCTCGCAGCGCGGGCAAAACTGCCGAGATCCGCCACTCTGACGAAAACTCGCATCGACTGCAAATGATCCATAAGACAACTCCTGCCGTGTTACTGCTTCCTGACAATTAGTGAAAACCAGTGAAGCGAACTTGGAATTCTCCTACGACTCGCGAAATCGTGCAGAAGTTGCCCGCGAAAGCGGAAATATTGTCGATATTTGTGCGACTGTCTTCACCAATGTGGGGCGTGACCATCGATTGTTCCTTGAAGGGAAACAATCTGCTGCAGTGCAGCTTGAACTGTCATTTTTGTTCGAACAGACGCAACAGCCCTTCCGGCATTGCGAAATCAGAAAAAATCGCAGTGCGACGTGGACCGCAAAGAAAAAACCGCCCGAAGGCGGTTTTCGTGCGGAGTGAATACTCACCTGATCACGCGGCAAGTTTCCCTTCGAGCGCGCGTTTGGCCTCCGTTAGCGCCGGCGGCAGGCCTTGCTGCAATGTGTCAAACAGCTCGGCGTGCAGCGCGAGTTCCGCGCGCCAGGCTGCGTCGTCGACGGAAATGACCTGCTCGAACTGTTCGCGGCTGAAATTCAGCCCGCTCCAGTCGATGTCCTCGTAGTGCGGCGACACGCCGAAAGCATGTTCCTCGCCTTGAGCCGAGCCTTCGATCCTGCCGACCATCCAGCTCAACACCCGCATGTTCTCGCCGAAGCCCGGCCAGACGAATTTGCCGTCCGCGCCCTTGCGGAACCAGTTGACGCAGAAGATTCTCGGCAGCTTCGCGTTCAGTTCCTCCAGACGCTCGCCGGTCTTCAGCCAGTGACCGAAATAGTCGCTCATGTTGTAGCCGCAGAACGGCAGCATCGCGAACGGATCGCGACGCACCACGCCCTGCTGGCCGGCCGCGGCGGCAGTCGTTTCGGAACCCATGGTCGCCGCCATGTAGACGCCTTCCACCCAGTTGCGCGCCTCGGTGACGAGCGGCACGGTGGTGGAGCGGCGCCCGCCGAAGATGAACGCGTCGATCGCGACGCCCGCCGGATTTTCCCAGTCGGGGTCGATGGACGGGCATTGCGAGGCCGGCGCCGTAAAGCGCGCGTTCGGGTGCGCCGCCTTGCGGCCGCTTTCCTTCGCGCCGGCCGGCGTCCAGTCCTTGCCTTGCCAGTCGATCAGGTGCGCGGGCGCTTCGTCGGTCATGCCTTCCCACCAGACGTCGCCGTCGTCGGTGAGCGCGACGTTCGTGAAGATCACGTTTTCCTTCAACGTGGCCATCGCGTTGAAGTTGGTCTTTTCGCTCGTGCCCGGCGCCACGCCGAAGTAGCCGGCTTCCGGGTTGATCGCGTACAGGCGCCCGTCCTTGCCCGGTTTGATCCACGCGATATCGTCGCCGATCGTGGAGATTTTCCAGCCGTTCAGGCCTTCCGGCGGGATCAGCATTGCGAAGTTGGTCTTGCCGCACGCCGACGGAAACGCCGCCGCGACATGATGCTTGCGCCCTTCCGGCGAGGTCACGCCGAGAATCAGCATGTGCTCGGCGAGCCAGCCTTCGTCGCGGCCCATGGTCGACGCGATGCGCAGCGCGAAGCACTTTTTGCCCAGCAGCGCATTGCCGCCGTACCCCGAGCCGTAGCTCCAGATTTCCCGCGATTCAGGGAAGTGGACGATGTATTTGGTTTCGTTGCACGGCCACGGCACGTCTTTCGCGCCGGCCGCGAGCGGCGCGCCGACCGAATGGACGCACGGCACGAACTCGCCGTCTTCGCCGAGCACGTCGTAAACCTTGCGGCCCATGCGCGTCATGATGCGCATGTTGGTGACCACGTACGGGCTGTCGCTCAATTCGACGCCGATATGCGCGATCGGTGAACCGAGCGGGCCCATCGAAAACGGCACCACGTACATGGTGCGGCCGCGCATCGCGCCTTCGAACAGGCCGTCGAGCGTCGAGCGCATTTCGGCCGGAGCGATCCAGTTATTGGTGGGACCCGCGTCTTCGCGGCGCTGCGAGCAGATGAAGGTGCGGTCTTCGACGCGCGCCACATCGGACGGATCGGACCATGCGAGATAAGAATTGGGACGTTTGGCGGGATTGAGTTTCTTGAGCGTGCCGGCTTCGACCATCTGCGCGCAAAGCCGGTCGTATTCCTCCTGCGAACCGTCGCACCAGACGATCCTGTCCGGCTTGGTCTTCGCGGCAACGCGCTGGACCCAGTCGAGCAGCTTTCGGTGTTTGACCCACGCGGGCGCCTCGATAGTGGGCTGTCCTTCGAATGAGGGGTGGTTCATCGACTTGTCTCCGTTTTGAAAAAGCAATAGAAAAAACGGTACAAGCCCAGAGACGCTGCATGCGAGAGGCATTCAATTCTTCACGCCGGGTTCCTGCTACCCGACGCACAATTGTGCAGGTCGTTCCGGGCTACACAGCCTGTTGAGCGGAGACGCCAGCCGACGGGCTTCTGCAACCGTCTGTAAAGCGGCTTGCCTCAACACGCAACAAACTGTTAAAAACGATGTCAATCCGCCTTGCCGTGGCGCTGCCATTCTGTGCGGTAGCTACTACGGTAAGGCATTCAGCCAGACCGGCATGTGACCTAGGTCACATGGTGGGACAGTCAGCATAACACTCCGTTCCGCACCACCAAGGTGCGTCGCAAGACACATACCATGAAGATTGCCATCCTCGACGATTACCAGGACGCCGTTCGCAAGCTCGACTGCTTTCAATTGCTGGCCGACCATGAGGTCAAGGTTTTCAACAACACCGTCCGCGGTCTCGGCCAGTTGGCAAGCCGTCTTTCCGAAGTCGACGCCCTCGTCCTGATTCGCGAACGCACCCGCATCAGCTCACAACTCCTCGATAAATTGCCGCGTTTGCGCATGATCAGTCAGACCGGCAAGGTCTCGAGCCACATCGATCTGAACGCGTGTACCGAGCGTGGCATTGCCGTGCTGGAAGGCACCGGCTCACCGTTCGCGCCTGCCGAGTTGACGTGGGCTCTCATCATGGCCGCCCAACGGCGGATTCCGCAATACGTAGCAAACCTTAAGCAAGGAGCCTGGCAGCAGTCCGGCCTGAAGACATCGGCGCTGCCGCCGAACTTCGGTTTGGGCCAGGTATTGCGTGGCCAGACGCTGGGGATCTGGGGTTATGGCAAGATCGGCCGGCTGGTGGCCGGTTATGGCAAGGCGTTCGGCATGAACGTCTTGATCTGGGGCCGCGAGCATTCGCGCGAAGCCGCTCGCGCTGATGGTTTCGGCGTAGCGGAGAGCCGCGAGGCACTGTTCGAGCAAAGCGATGTGCTGTCGCTGCACTTGCGCATGCACGACGACACGCGCGGCATCGTCAAACAGGAAGACCTGATGCGGATGAAGCCGACCGCGCTGCTCGTGAACACGAGCCGGGCCGAACTGCTCGACGAAAACGCGCTGGTGAACGCGCTTTCGCACAACCGTCCGGGCATGGTCGCGATCGACGTCTACGAAAGCGAGCCGATTCTGCAGGGCTACAGCCTGTTGCGCATGGAAAACGTGATCTGCACGCCGCATATCGGCTATGTGGAACGCGAAAGCTACGAGCAGTATTTCACCGCGGCATTCAAGAATATTCTGGCCTTCGACGCTGGCGAAACGGCCAGCGTGGCAAATCCGGAAGCTTTGCAGGGCGGCCGCCGGCGTTAAAAACGCCAGGGCTTCGCGGCGCGAGGAGCGCCGAGCGGATTCATGCGGCGCGGTTGTCGCCGTTTGGATCAGCGCCGCCGCCACTCAACTCATCGCGCTGCTTCGTGCGCACCGGCTTCCAGCAGATCGGGCATGCGTTCCAGGAAAGTCTCGCCGTCGGCACGGCCGAGGTTGTACGCGTGCACCATCTGCGAAGGGCTCGTGTAATCCCAACTCGAAATCGGCACTTTGCGCGACGGCTGCACATAGAGCCGTTGCTGTACGCCGTGCGGCACGACGAACATCTGCGGCCGCGGATAGAGGCGCGTGACCATCACCAGCACGTTGCCCGGCGCCTCGGCATCGAGCGCGCCGACCGGCACGTTATCGACCATTCCGCCATCCAGCACCGGCCGGCCGTTGCGCCGCAGAACCGGCGTGAAAGGCGGCGTACTCGACGATTGCAGGATCAGATCCGCCAGATCCTCGACGCTCGCGCAATCCTGCGCGCGCACGAATTCCGGGTGAAAGCCGAGCGTCTGACCGAGCGTCGGATGCAGCGTCTTGCGCACGTATTTTTCGATGTTGTACGCGATCAAGCCAGCGGCAACCGCGCTACGCGCGCCGAGCCAGCGCGGCAGATGCGATACGCCGATGCGGATTTCCGGCGCGTCGGCGAGCGTCGAAAACTTCTCGCCGTAGATGTCGAGCAGCGCCTGACGGTAGATGCGGTAATGCGGAAACACCGACTCGCCGCACAGCAAATTGCCCCAGTAGGCGTTGCGGGTGTTGTGGCGCAGCGCGTCTTCGTAATAGCGCATGACCCAGTCGGAATCGCGCGTGTAGAGCATGCACGCGGTGGCGGCGCCGGCCGAAATGCCGGTGATGACGCGCGGCCGGATCCGCAATTCCGGCTGGATCACGTCCCAGAAACCCGCCTGCCACCAGCAGCGATTGCCACCGCCGGCGAATACGACCTGATCGAACATCCTGGTTTTTCCTCTAATGCGGCTCTCTGGCCGGTTTTAGTCGAGCAGCGCGTAGGTGGTGGTGGCGTGGACGGCCATGTTGCCGGATTCGTCGAATAATTCGACTTCGCCGAACACCAGATTGCGGCCCATGCGCAACACGCGGGCGGTGATCAGCACGTCGCCCTTGCGCACCGCGCGCATGAAATTGATGTTGAGCGAGACGGTGGTCATCGGTTTGAAACCGCCGAGCGCGGCTGAAATGGCGACGATCATGGCCGTGTCCGCCGCGGCCATGAATACCTGGCCGCAGATCACACCGCCCGCATGACGCAGCCCGCCCGAGAACGGCAGACGCAGCGTGGCGCCCTCCTCATCGACCTTGACCGGCGTCAGCGTGAGCGCACGGACCCATGGCGCGAGGATGCGGTCGAGCAACTCGATAATCTCTTTGTCATCCATGGCAATCCCCGGTCGAAAGCCGCGCGAGGCTTCGTGCGGCAAGGTGTCCGCGACATGATACCGGCACGATGCAGGCAGCGCCTTTTTCACGACAACGCGTCCGTCGAGGAATGCCTCGGGGCCGCGGATGCAAATATTTTTAAGAAATCTGCTAAAGGGACTTGGCAAGCCAAAAAAGTTACTGCATAATTTCGCTTCTGTTGGGGGCGTTAGCTCAGTTGGTAGAGCAGCGGACTCTTAATCCGTAGGTCGAGTGTTCGAGTCACTCACGCCCCACCAAAGAATCAAAGCAAAAAGCCCGGTCCTTGCGACCGGGCTTTTTGCGTTCTGGGCGCCAAGCAGGCACTGTTTAGGCCGCCCCTTGCGCAGCCGGCTTCCGATATCGTGTCGGCTGGCATCGCCATCAACTCGATCGGCGCAAAGCTTTGGCTTCTCAAGCAACGATAAAAACATGAACACAACCGACCGTCCTGCCCGCTCCCGCTCACTCTGGCGGCGGGCTTTGTCATGGGATCTCAACGACCCTCGCCTGACAGCCGCCGCGCGCGTGTGGGTGCCGATCCTATTCGGCCTGTGGTCGCTTTTTCTCGGCCAGGACCGCAATTGGGACGGCTTCAACTACCACCAGTACAACGGCTTCGCGTTCCTGAACGACAAGCTGCATACCGACTTCGCGGCGGCCGGTATGCAGACCTACTTCAATCCAATGCTCGATGTCTTCTACTACGCGTTGAATCGGGCTTTTCCCGCGCCGCTGGCGGGCTTCATCATGGGCGCGCTGCACGGCCTCAATTTCGTGCTGCTGTTGTCGATCATCCGACGAACGCTGCCGGAGCTCGCACCCGAAGATGCGAACCGCACGCCTTTGCTGCTTGCCGCAGCGGGCATTCTGACGGCGAATTTTCTCTCCGGTTTGGGCAATTCCATGGGCGACGACACGACCACGCTATTCGTGCTCGCCTCACTGCTGCTCATCCTGCATCTGTGGGACAGGTTGACGGCGTGGTCGGCGGCCACCGCCGCAGCTCTGGTCGGCGGCGGGCTCATCGTCGGGCTGGGCATGGGCCTCAAGCTGACCAATGCGCCGTTTGCTCTCGCCCTGTGCGCAGGGCTGCTGCTGTTGCCGGCAGGTCCGTTCGCACGCGTGCGCGCCGCGTTCCTGTTCGGTGTTGGCGCGCTCGCCGGCTTGCTTGCTGCGAGCGGTTACTGGATGGCCGTAATGTGGCACACGTTCGGCAACCCGTTCTTTCCGCAGTTCAGCTCGATCTTCCCCAATCCGCTCACTCCGCCAGGCGGCGTCGCAGATCAATCGTGGCTGCCGAAAAGCGCGCTCGAATACGTTCTTTGGCCGTTCATATTTGCGCTCGATTCGAAGCGCGTCGGACAAGCGCGCCTGCATCAGATCATCTGGCCGATCGTGTACGTGCTGTTCTGGATGCTTGCCGCTACCCGGTTCGCGGAACTGGTGCGCAGACGGGTCCCATCGCGCCGATTGAATCTGCGAGCGGTCTATGTCATCACCTTCGTGGCGTTGGGCTACTTCCTGTGGATGATCGTTTTCAGCATCTACCGCTACGTCGTTCCGATCGAAACGCTGACTCCGCTCGTCGCGTATCTGCTGCTCAATCGGCTTTTGCCGTATCTGACCGCGCGGCGGGTGGCCGCATGGTTGCTTAGTGTCACGACGTTGGCTGTCGTGGCCGGCGGTGTCGAGACATGGGGGCACGAGCACTGGGCAAGGGCGGGCTACCGTGCCGACGTGCCCGCGCTCGACAGTCCGCAGAACACGACGGCGGTTATCGTCGGCGGGAATCCGCCTTGGGGTTGGATCGTGCAGTTCTTTCCCGCGTCGGTCGCGTTCACGCAGATCGACGGCAGCTTTCCGTTCTCTCCTCAGTTCGATCAGCACATAGCGGACATCGTGCGTTCTCGCGGTGGTCCTACATACGCGATCATCGAAGGCCGCTACAACTGGCGCGTCGACAACGTAGCGAAGATGGATCAGATCGCAGACGCTCTCGGCCTAACGGAAGGCGTGAAGGGCTGCAACGCGATGCAAGCTGCGCTTGATCGCCTGCACCTTCACGCGAGCCTGCGATGGACGCCCAACGCTACCGACAAGCGCGTGTGCCGGCTCGACATCCGGCAGGATGATGTGCGCGATGTGGCCGGCGAGAATGCCCAATTGATCGAACAGGCGCGACCCGCGTTAGAGCGGCATGGTTTCGTCATCGACGCCGGCTCCTGCACCGCTTACAGAGCCTATGTCGGCCAAGGCGTCTTCCCTTATCAGTGGTGCCGCATCACCCCTCGCTAAGGCGACGAGGCCCGGAATCGCAACGATACGGGCCCGCCATAGCAATTTCCTTCAATACACCACGCCCCTTCGCCCGATACCGTTGACCGTCGCAAATCCTGCGCGCATCCGTATCGAGGCATCCGATGACCGCTTTACTCTCCATGGCCGCCTTTGCGCTGGCCAGCTCGATTTCTCCGGGCCCGGTGAACATCGTCGCGCTCAGCGCCGGCGCCCAGCACGGGCTTGTCGCGAGCATGCGACATGTCACCGGCGCGACCGTCGGTTTCACCGTCCTGCTTCTGCTGATCGGCCTGGGACTGCATGAACTGCTCGCCCACTTCCCCAACCTGATCATCGTCGTCAAATGGGCGGGCGTGGGCTTCCTGCTCTATATGGCCTACAAACTCGCCGTCGACGACGGCCAACTCGGCGCCGACAAACCGGCTCGTGGACCGTCGTTCGCTTATGGCGCGGCGATGCAATGGCTCAATCCGAAAGCCTGGCTCGCGTCGCTGGCCGGCATGGGCGCCTATGCAGCCGACGGCGACGGCAGGCTCGTCTGGCAATTCACCGTCGTGTACTTCGTGATCTGTTACGTGTCGATCGCCAGTTGGGCGTATGCCGGCACGTTCCTGCGCAAATACTTGCAGCAAGCGCGGCGCGTGAGGTTTTTCAATCGTGTGATGGCAGCATTGCTCGCGGCGAGTGCGCTTTATCTGCTTGTAGCGTGAGGACGCCGCGCAGCCCACGGATTCAACTGCGATACTGCCCCGGCGTCGCCGCGACCAGCCGCTTGAAGATCCTCTGCAAATGCGCCTGGTCGGCAAAACCGGCGTCGAGCGCAACATCCGCGATCACGCGCCCGCGCCTGAGTTGCGCTCGGCTGTACTGAATACGCCGGTTGATCAGGTAAGCGTGCGGCGTCATGCCGTAGCGTTGCTTGAAAGCGCGAATCAGATGCGACGCGGACAGATCAGCCGCCTCGCAAATATCCTCCAGCTTCAGCGACCGCGTGCAGTTTTCAGCGATGAATTCGGCTGCGCGCGTGAGCTGGCGGCTCGCGTCGTGATCCGGCAAGACCGCCGGATTCAGCTTGTTTTGTACTTCGGAGAAAAAGGTGATGGCCGCGCTTTGCTTGCGCAATGTGTCGGTGTCATCGTCGACGAGAATCGCATGCAGCCGGTTTAATCCGTCGAACAATTCCGCGTCCGTGGACAGGGTCTGCGAGAACGCGCGAAACGCGTGGTTCTCGCTGAAACCCAACTCGTGTTGCAAGCCCGTGAGCCATGCCACGTCGACATGCATCATGCGATATGACCAGCGCTCGTCAGCGACTGGATTGCACGCGTGCACGTCGTCGGGGTTCATCATGACGACTGCGCCCGCGCCGATCCATTCACGCGCGTGGCGATTCAGATACTCGCTGCGTCCACCCGTGACGGCGCCGATAGAAAACGTTTCGTGCGAGTGTTTGGCGTAGCAGACGTCGCGACCGTCTTCAATGGAGCGCACCTCGATAAACGGCAACGCATCATCGCGCCAGAACCGCGGCGCGGAAGCGCTTTTCGCTCGAAGTGCCGCCTCCGTGATCTCGTTCATCCGCGCGTTCTCCGATGGTTGCGTAGACCTCGCCGCAGCAAGGCCTACGTATCGTAGCCGTCAAACGCACCATCAACAAGCAGACTCACGAGCAACCTGGATATCGCGGCGCGTGCGGACACGCGCGACAAATTACTTCGCCGTGACGTCGATATTGCCCAGATATTTCGCGGCCAGCGTCTTCACGGTGCCATCGGCCTGCACCTTCGCAATCGCCGCATTCAGGCGGTCACGCAGCGCCGTATCGCCCTTGCGAATCCCGTATGCAATGCCGCTGCCGAGGATCTTGTCGTCGCGTACCGGTTCACCCACGAAGGCGTAACCACTGCCGCTCGGCTTCGATAGAAAACCTGTCTGGCCGGCCGGCGCCAGCACGAGCGTCGCGTCGAGACGGCCCGCCACGAGATCCGTATAAACCTGGTTCTGGTCCTGATACGGCACGACGCTCACGCCCGCCGATTCCCAATGCGTCTTCGCGAAGGTTTCCTGAATCGACGCCTGCAATACACCCACGCGCTTGCCCTTCAGCGAGGCCGGCGTCGGCAGCAGACCGCTGTCGCGTTTGGCGATCAACTGCGTCGGCACGCGATACACAACGGTGGTGAAATCGATCGCCTGACGGCGTTGTTCGGTCGCGTTCATCGCCGAATTGATCGCGTCGAACTTGCGGCCTTGCAGCGCGGGAATCAGCCCGTCGAACGAGGTCTCGACCCATTTGCACGTCATCTTCGCGGCGACGCAAACCGCGTTGCCGACGTCGATATCCAGACCCTGCAACTCTCCGTTCGGGCCTTTCGATTCGAACGGCGGATATTGCGCTTCGAGGCCGAAACGCAACGTATCGGCAGCGTTTGCACCCGACGACGCCGCGAGCGACGCGAATGCACAGGCCAGCGCCAAAAGAGGCTTGAGCAATTTCATAGCAGATCCCTGTCCCTTCGAATTTGTTGTCACGCCGTCCCGCGGCGCGCTGATGCGTGCCCGCGCGACGATCATACTGCGTTCAAAAATGCAGCCGTCGCGTGTTGCCGTTGCCTATCCGATCAGATCTCGCACAGACGCCGCGCGCCTTCGATCAAGGTCGCATCATCCTTCGAGAAGCTCAGGCGGATCAAGCCGGAGTCCGTACCATCGGTATAAAACGCCGACAGCGGAATGGTCGCAACCCGTGCATCGCGAATCAACCGCAGCACGAAATCGCTGTCGCTTTCTTCGGAGAAACCACGAAAACGCGCGAGCATGAAGAAGCTGCCTTCGCTCGGCAACAACTCGAAGCGCGAATCGCGCAGTGCCTCCGTGAGCAGATCGCGCTTCTTCTGATAGAACGCGGACAAGCCGAGATAGCTTTCGCGATTGGCCAATGCGTCGACGAACGCGTACTGCATCGGCGTATCGGCGGAAAACACCATGAACTGATGGACTTTGCGAATCTCGTCCATCAACGCTGCGGGCGCGAGGCAATAGCCGACGCGCCAGCCGGTTACGTGATACGACTTGCCGAACGACGAGACGATCACGCTGCGTTCCGCGAGTTCGGAATGACACGCCATGCTTTGATGCTTTGCGCCGTCGAATACCACGTGCTCGTACACCTCATCGGCGAGAATCACGATATCGGTGTTGCGCGTAATGGCCTTCAGGCGCTCGACGTCGGCTTCGCTGAAAACGGTCGCAGTCGGATTGTGCGGGGTGTTGATGATGATCATGCGGGTCTTCGGCGTGATCGCGGCAGCGACCTCGTCCCAGTTCACGCGGAAGTCGCTCAAGGACAGCTTGATGGCAACGGGCGTGGCGCCTTGCAGCCGCACGATCGGACCGTAGCTGTCGAATGAGGGCTCGAAGTAGATCACCTCGTCGCCGGGATGCACCAATGCGCTGATCGTCGAATACAGCCCTTCGCTCGCGCTAGCGATCACGGTCACTTCGCTGGCCGGGTCGTAGCGCACGCCGTACAGCGTGGCGACCTTGTCGGCGAGCGCTTCGCGCAAGGCGGCGATGCCGGCCATCGGCGCGTACTGATTATGACCGGCGCGCATGGCTTGAGCGACGCCATCGATCAGTTTGGCGTCCGGCGCGAAATTCGGCGCGCCTTGCGACAGATTCAGCGCATCGTGCTGAGCGGCCAGCTGGCCGATCACGGTAAAAATCGTCGTGCCTACGTCAGGCAACTTCGAGCGGGCTTGCGTGGCGCTCTGCATAAGGCTTTCTCCCTTTCTCCATCCGGCAGCGGATTCATGGAACGGCCAGCTGCGCGGCGGTCCCTTCCGGTTTGGTGATTAGGCATCAGCCAAAGAACCGTCACAATCGAAACTTTGTCATGCGCGGCATGCATTTACGTCATGGCTCACGCGAAGGCGCGCCGCCACGGGCAAAGCCGGTCAGATCGGCACTTTCGGGGAAGAAACGAGGTTGCGTAAAGAACGCGGAAAACTGCTGAGGTATGACGTAATGTGATGCGACCGGTCACGAGCGGGCGCTCGTGACCGACCTTGCCGTCTCTCAGGCCTCGTCCATCAGGCGAACTTTGACCTTCTTGCCCTTCACCTTGCCGGCGCTGAGCTTGCGCAACGCTTCACGCGCGACACTGCGCTCCACCGCCACATAAGTGGACATTTCCGTCACGTTGATCTTGCCGATCTGCGAGCCGGCGAAACCCGCCTCGCCGGTCAGCGCGCCGAGCACGTCACCGGGACGGATCTTTTCCTTGCGGCCGCCGAGAATCTGCAGCGTTTCCATGGGCGGCAACAGTCGCTCATTGCTCGCCGCCGTGAGTTCGGACAGCTTGTGCCATTCGACCTCGCGCTTTTGCGCCTGTTCGAGACTGCCGACACGGCCCATCTCGTTCATGCTTGCCAGACTCAGCGCCCAGCCGTCCTGATCGGCGCGGCCCGTGCGGCCGATCCGGTGGACGTGCACTTCCGGATCCGGCGTCACGTCGACGTTGATCACGGCTTCGAGTTGCGCGATGTCGAGACCGCGCGCGGCGACGTCGGTGGCCACCAGCACCGAGCAGCTGCGGTTGGCGAATTGGATCAGCACCTGATCGCGTTCACGCTGGTCGAGTTCGCCATGCAGCGCGAGCGCATGGAAACCCTGTGCGCGCAGCACGTCGAGCAGATCGCGGCATTGCTGCTTGGTGTTGCAGAACGCCAGCGTACTCACCGGACGATAGTGGTTCAGGAGCAGACCGACGGCATGCAGCCGTCCGTCTTCGGTCACTTCATAGAAGCGCTGACGAATCTTGGTGTTGTCGTGCCGCTCGGCGAGCTTCACTTCCTTCGGATTGCGCAGGAACTGCTGGCTCAGTTTGACGATGCCTTCGGGATACGTCGCCGAAAACAGCAGCGTCTGACGTTCTTTCGGGCATTGCTTCACGACGGTGGCGATATCGTCGAAGAAACCCATGTCGAGCATGCGGTCCGCTTCGTCGAGCACCAGCGTATTGAGCGACTGCAGCGGCAGGCTGCCGCGCTCGAGGTGATCCATGATGCGGCCCGGCGTGCCGACCACGATGTGCGCACCGTGTTCGAGACTCGCAGTTTGCGGACGCATCGGCGTGCCGCCGCACAGCGTCAGCACCTTGATGTTTTCTTCGGCGCGCGCGAGACGGCGGATTTCCTGCGTGACCTGGTCGGCCAGTTCGCGCGTGGGGCAGAGCACCATCGCCTGCACGGCGAAGTTGCGCACGTCGAGGCGCGCCAGCAGCGCCAGCGAAAACGCCGCGGTCTTGCCGCTGCCGGTTTTCGCCTGGGCGATCAGATCGTGGCCGGCGAGCGCGATCGGCAGGCTCGCGGCCTGAATCGGCGTCATCTCGACGTAGCCGAGCTGCGTCAGGTTGGCGAGCGTCGCGGGCGGCAGCGCTAGCTGGCTGAACGGCGCGCCGGCGGTAGTGGGACTGTTCATAAGGGTGATGGCTCGCAATCGGATAAAGCGGCTAAGGCGGCAAAGGGCAAGAGACTTATTCGGCTATGGGGCCGGTGTCAGGACGGCCTTCCATCTGCTCGTACAGCACCGAGCCATCGTCCCCGTCGAAACGCTCGACATAATTGCGCGCGCCGCACATCGGGCAACGGAACAGGAGGCCCTGTCCTTCGTTCTTGATGACGACGTCCGATTGCTCCCACTGCGCCTGGCAGGACTGGTTTCTACAGGTAAACACGTTGATTCTCCAACTGGATTCGATTGCTTATCCGGCGAGCCGCACGAACGGCCCGGCCGTGAATGGGACGGTTGCTGCCAAGCTGGCGACGGCTAGAGCACGTCAACCCAGATGCGTATGCCGCGCACGCGGCGCGCTCACATCCATGTCGGTGAGACCCTGCACGATGCCGCAGTCTTCCACGGCCTGTTCGCCGTGGCATTGCTCGCGCAAGGTGGTCAATTGCGCTTTCAACTGCTTCAGTTCGTCGATGCGCGTGTCGACGTGCGCAATGTGCTCGTCGATCAAGGCATTGATGCCGCCGCAGCCGTCCGCCGGTGCGTCGGTTAGACGCAGCAGCGCACGGATTTCGTCGTGGGTCATGTCGAGCGCGCGGCAATTACGGATGAAACGCAGCCGTTCGACGTGCTTCGCCGTGTAACTGCGATAATTGGCCTCGGTGCGCTCCGCTTCGGGCAACAAGCCCTCTTTTTCGTAGAAACGGATGGTTTCGGTCGTGCAATGGGCGATTTTCGCCAATTCGCCGATTTTCATGGACCCTCCGGATGGCGGCCTTGACCTTGTAGTGGCTTCAGGGTGTTTACTAGACCACAAATCGAACCAGGAAGCCACCATGCCTCAAACCGACCACGCCGATGCCGACCGCCTCGAACGGGTGAAAGTCCATGCGGACGGGCACGAAGGGCATGCCCATGCCCACGACGCGAGCTGCGGTCATAGTCACGATGCGCATGATCACGACCATGCTCATGACGGCCGGGGCCACAGCCACGCGCACGCCCACGGTGATGCAGGCTCGGCGTGCTGCGGAACAGGCACACCCGCAACCGTAGCTGCGTCGATCCCGCTGGCGCCTTCCGAAGCCATCGGCAGCAACGTGCGCACCGCCATCCGCATCATGCAGATGGATTGCCCGACCGAAGAAGCGCTGATCCGCAAGAAATTCAGCCGCATGCCGCACGTGCGCAGCATGGACTTCAACCTGATGCAGCGCGTCTTGACGATCGTCCACGCGCCGGAGGCGCTCGACTCGATCCTCGCCGCGCTGCGTTCGCTCGACTTCACGCCCGAACTCGCGGACGCCGGCCCGGACGCCGCGCCCACGCCCACGCCGCACGCGCCGCCCAAGCCGTGGTGGCCGCTGGCGCTCGCCGGTGTGGCTGCGGCAGGCTCAGAGGCCGCTGGCTGGCTCGGCGCGCCTGCCTGGCTGCCGGCGGGTCTGGCGATCCTCGCCATCCTCTCCTGCGGCCTCACGACGTACAAGAAGGGCTGGCTCGCCATCCGCAACGGCAACCTGAACATCAACGCGCTGATGAGCATCGCCGTGACCGGCGCGCTAATCCTGCGCCAATGGCCGGAAGCCGCGATGGTGATGGTGCTCTTCACCATCGCCGAACTGATCGAGGCGAAATCGCTCGACCGCGCCCGCAATGCGATCCAGGGTTTGATGCAACTCACGCCCGAACAGGCGAGCGTGCAGCAACCCGACGGCAGCTGGCGGTCAATGGAACTCAAGGCGATCGCGCTCGGCGCCGTGGTTCGCGTGAAACCGGGCGAGCGGATCGCGCTCGACGGCGAGATCGTAACGGGCCGCTCGAGTGTGGACCAAGCGCCGATCACCGGCGAAAGCCTGCCGGTCGACAAGGCGGTCGGCGACGCGGTGTTCGCCGGCACGATCAACCAGACCGGCTCGTTCGACTATCGCGTCACCGCCGCGGCCAGCAACACGACACTCGCGCGCATCATCCACGCAGTCGAGGAAGCGCAGGGCACCAAAGCGCCGACGCAGCGTTTCGTCGATCAGTTCGCCCGCGTGTATACGCCGATCGTGTTCGCCATCGCGCTCGCCGTGGCCGTCGTGCCGCCGCTGCTGTTCGACGGGTCGTGGCAGGCGTGGGTCTACAAGGCGCTGGTGATGCTGGTGATCGCGTGCCCATGCGCGCTCGTCATCTCGACGCCGGTGACCATCGTCAGCGGTCTTGCCGCGGCGGCCCGCAAAGGCATTTTGATCAAGGGCGGCGCGTATCTCGAGCAGGGCCGCAAACTGACCCGGCTCGCGCTCGACAAAACCGGCACGATCACCCACGGCAAGCCCGTGCAAACCGAGTTCGAAATACTCGCCGAGATCGACGTCGTGCGTTGCCGCACGCTGGCGGCGAGCCTCGCGGGGCGTTCCGATCATCCCGTATCGATGGCACTCGCGGCGGCGGCGAAGGCCGACGGCCTGGCCAACGTCACCGTCGACGCCTTCGAGGCGCTCACGGGACGCGGCGTGCGCGGCGAGATCGACGGCGCGCTGTACTGGCTCGGCAATCACCGGCTGGTCGAAGAACTCGGGCGCTGCTCCGCGGCGCTCGAAGCGCGGCTGCACGCGCTCGAAAGCCAGGGCAAGACCGTCGTGATGCTGGTGGACGCCGAACGCGTGCTCGCCCTATTCGCGGTCGCCGATACGGTGAAGGAGACGAGCCGCGCCGCCATCGCCGAATTGCAGCGGCTCGGTGTGAGCACGACCATGCTCACCGGCGACAACCCGCACACCGCCGCCGCGATTGCGCAGCAGGTCGGCATCGACGAAGCGCGTGGCAATCAGTTGCCGGAAGACAAGCTGAACGCGGTCGCGCAATGGTCGAACGACGGCGCGACGGTCGGCATGGTCGGTGACGGCATCAACGACGCGCCCGCGCTGGCGCGCGCCGACATCGGCTTCGCGATGGGCGCGATGGGCACCGACACGGCAATCGAAACCGCCGACGTCGCGTTGATGGACGACGACCTGCGCAAGATTCCGTCGTTCATTCGCCTGTCAAAGGCGACGCATTCGGTGCTGGTGCAGAACATCACGCTCGCGCTCGGCATCAAGAGCGTCTTCCTCGTGCTGGCCGTGACCGGTCTCGGCACGATGTGGATGGCCGTGTTCGCCGATGTGGGCGCGAGTCTGCTGGTGGTCGCGAACGGGCTGCGGTTGTTGCGCCAGTGACGGCGTGGCAGGTGTTGTGGTTTGACGAAGGGAGACGCGAAGTTCTGCCGGCAGTGCGGAACTGCGACACAGGTTTGAAGCAGCGAAGATGACCCGCGCCTGTGGTTGAGAAAGTCCGGTCAGACTAGTGCGCCAACGCAACGGCGTTAACCGCGCTGCCCATGTCCACGCGAGCGCCGATTGCCGCCTTCAACGTATCCGAAGGCCGCATGCCGAACAGCTTCCGGTAATCGGTTGCGAACTGGCTCAGATGCCAGAAGCCCCACGCCGCCGCAACATCCTGCACCGATCGTGATTCACGCGACGCGTTCGACAGATCGCGCCGCGCCCCATTCAGGCGAATTGCGCGCAGATACGTGGCGGGCGCCATGCCCAGCACGTCCTGAAAGCAGTATTGCAGCGTGCGCCGGCTCACATGCAGTTGCTCGCACAGCTCCGGCACGCTCACCGCCCGCTCGCGATTGGCCAGCACATAGTCGCGCGCTTCCGACACGATCGACTGACGGCGCGGACGCGCCGGCATCGCAACCGGCTCCGAGGCTGGCAACGCGCCGACGTCGAAGAGCAAAGCCAGCACCGACGCCTGCAGATTGTTGCGCGCGACCGAAGACAGCGGCGTGCCGCGCGCCGCGCCATCGTCGAGCAATTGGCGCAGCGTGGCACACAACTGCTGCTTGCGAGCCATGCCGATCGGCACGACTTGCGTGTTTGGCACATGATCGGCCAGACCGACGCGCTCCACTTCCGCCGCGTAACGGCGCAGCACTTCTCCTTTGACCACTACGCCAAAAATCTCATAACCCGCCGACGTCAGCAGTTCAAATTCGATGCCGCCCGGACGAAACGCGAGCGCATCGCCGGCAATCACCTGCGCGTCGATGCGCCCCGAACCCGCCGGGCACGTCGGAATGCCGAACCAGTACGCGTCCTTCTGCACTTCGCAGGTTTGCCGCAACGTGTGGCTGGTCGTTTCGACGAACACCTGCATGTGGTCGAGGCACAACTCCGTCAAGCCGCCGACAAAACTCCCTGCCGTCAGTTGGTCGTAGGTCTGGCTCCAGCCATGGAGATTGCGCGCCTGCTCGTCGGCATCGTGCGCGACGCAGGTCTGCACGCGGAAGCTCGGCTGCGGCGTGAGCGTCGGACTGGACAGGGTGTCGCTGAGAGTGTCAATCGTCATACCGGATCTGCCCAAACGGAATATCGAGGAGGATCGAAGGCAAGGAGAAGGCAATTCCCATGCCGAACGGATCTGATGCCTGCTCACGCCTTTGCATCGGCAGACATCAAACCCTGTGTTCAATTGGTGAACAGCGCTGCACACACTGCTCAGAAACGAAACGCTCAGCTTACGCTGGTTGAACAGCGCGACGCCCCATGCCGTGCGCGAGTGCCTGCTACGCGTGCAAGGGTCACCAGCGCGGTGCATTGGCACACTTCTGGCTCTAGCCTCACGCGGCCAAGCGATATATCGAGCCGAATATAGCCCATTCAAACATGTGAGGAGCACACAGATGAATCACGCAGAGATGCAATTTCTGACCACCGAATTCCCGTACAAGAAGCAGTATGCGAATTTTATCGGCGGCGAATGGGTGAAGCCTGCGGGCGGCGAGTACTTCGATAACGTGTCGCCGATCACCGGCGAAGCGTTTACGTCGATTCCGCGTTCGCGCGAAGCCGACATCGAACTCGCACTCGACGCCGCGCATCGTGCGAAAGCAGCGTGGGGAAAAACCTCCGTCGGCGATCGCGCGAACATCCTGAACCGCATTGCCGACCGGATGGAAGCGAACCTGCAACGTCTCGCCGTGGCCGAGACGATCGACAACGGCAAGCCGTTGCGCGAAACCATGGCCGCCGACATTCCGCTCGCTATCGATCACTTCCGCTATTTTGCCGGCGCCGTGCGCGCGCAGGAAGGCTCGATCTCCGAGATCGACCACGACACCGTTGCGTATCATTTCCATGAGCCGCTCGGCGTGGTCGGCCAGATCATTCCGTGGAATTTCCCGATCCTGATGGCCGTATGGAAGCTCGCGCCCGCACTCGCCGCCGGCAACTGCGTGGTGCTCAAGCCGGCCGAGCAAACGCCCGCTTCGATTCTCGTGCTCGCCGAACTGATTCAGGACTTGCTGCCCGCCGGCGTGCTGAACGTGGTGAACGGTTTCGGCCTCGAAGCCGGCAAGCCGCTCGCTTCCAGCAAGCGCATCGCCAAGATCGCGTTTACCGGCGAAACCACGACCGGTCGTCTGATCATGCAGTACGCGAGCCAGAACATCATTCCTGTCACGCTCGAACTCGGCGGCAAGAGCCCGAACATTTTCTTCGACGACGTGATGAACGCCGATGACAGCTATTTCGACAAGGCGCTCGAAGGCTTCACGATGTTCGCGTTGAATCAGGGCGAAGTGTGCACGTGTCCGTCGCGTGTATTGATCGATGAAAAGATCTACGACCGCTTCATGGAACGTGCGCTAAAACGCGTCGCGGCGATTACGCAAGGGCATCCGCTCGACACCAAAACGATGATCGGCGCGCAGGCCTCGCAGGAACAGTTGGAAAAAATCCTCTCGTATGTCGACCTCGGCAAGCAGGAAGGCGCCGAATGTCTGATCGGCGGCGAACGCAATGCGCTCGACGGTGAATTGAGCAAAGGCTATTACGTGAAGCCGACCGTGTTCCGCGGCCACAACAAGATGCGCATCTTCCAGGAAGAGATCTTCGGACCGGTGGTATCGGTCACGACGTTCAAAACCGAAGAAGAAGCGCTCGAAATCGCCAACGACACGCTCTACGGTCTCGGCGCCGGCGTGTGGACGCGCGACGGCACGCGCGCCTATCGCTTCGGCCGGCAGATTCAGGCAGGCCGCGTGTGGACCAACTGCTATCACGCTTATCCGGCGCATGCGGCATTCGGCGGCTACAAGCAGTCGGGTATCGGGCGTGAAAATCACAAGATGATGCTCGACCACTATCAGCAGACCAAGAACCTGCTGGTCAGCTATAGCGACAAGCCGCTCGGTTTCTTCTAAGCGTCGCGTTCCTGTTCGAGCGGGCCGCATTGCGCGGCTCGCTCTTTTTTCTGCGAGGGCATGTGATGGCCGATAAGAAAGCAGTCGCCCGCGTGATCGCAACGCCTGCCGCTGTCGAGTTGATCGACAAGTTGCGCGCCGAGCATGGCGAGGTGCTATTCCATCAATCCGGTGGATGCTGCGACGGCAGCGCACCAATGATGTTTCCTCAGGGTGAGTTCATGGTCGGCTCGTCCGATGTCAAACTCGGCACGATTGCGGGCGTGCCGTTCTACATGAGCGAATCGCAGTTCGAGTACTGGCAACACACGCAGTTGATCATCGACGCTGTGCCGGGAAATGGCGGAATGTTTTCTTTGGAGCGGCCCAGCGGATTGCGGTTCTTGACGCGCTCCCGTCTTTTCGAGGATGAAGAGAATGCGTGGCTGGAAACGCATCCGGTCGAGCGTGTCGATGGCTGATCGTTTACGTTCCGCTCGAGTCCGAATCGTCGCTGACGGCGGGTGCCGATGGTGTACCTGCCAGCAGCGCATCGCTGTCGTCTTTCAGGCCGACGCCGGTCAGACCCAAACGCCTTGCATGCGTCAGCAGATAGTGCAGCTTGTGCGCGGCTAACGGATAGTCGAGTCCTTCGGGACGCACATTCGAAATACAGTTGCGTTGCGCGTCGCTACAGCCCACTTTCGGCGCGTACGTAAGATAAATTCCGAGGCTATCGGGCGAACTCAAACCCGGCCGCTCACCGATCAGCATCACCACCAGTTTCGCATTCAGCAATTCGCCGATCTCGTCACCCAACGCGACGCGCGCCTGGCGTGCGACCACGATCGGGCCGATCTTCCAATCCGCGAGACGGGGAACGACGGCTTGCAGCAGCGGGATCGATTGCTTCGATGCGGCGAACGCCGAAAGACCATCGCCGATCACGAAGACCACTTCGGGCGAATCGTTCGGCACCGCTGCCAGCGCCACGCGACTCTCTTCCGATAAACGACGCCCAAGATCGGGACGCCGCAAATAGTGCTCGCGATCCGGCGCGGCGCTATGTACGTCGAGCGTCTTGAAGTTTTGCGCGCGCAATTGCTCGTGCAACACGTCCGTGTCCAGCGGATGATGCACAGCGTCGCGCGCCTGCGCGTGCGACAGGTTGAACGCGAGCAGCGGCGCGGTCGGCAAGCTATTGCCCGCGCGGCCCAACGCGATGCGCGCGTTGGTGAACTGCCGCAGCGCGTTCCACGGATTCTTTTCGAGGAAGTCGCTCATGCGATGCCCATCCAGTCGCGCGCCCCTTCCAGCAAGGGTTGTTGCGTCGATGCGCTGAGCAACGCGCCGCGGGCGTCGGTGATCTGCATCGACTCCAGCCATTCTTCGAATTCCGGCGCGCGGCGCAAACCGAGTACATCCCGCACGTAAAGCGCGTCATGGAAGGACGTGCTTTGATAGTTGAGCATGACGTCGTCGGCGCCGGGAATGCCCATGATGAAGTTGATGCCCGCCACGCCGAGCAGCGTGAGCAGGTTGTCCATGTCGTCCTGGTCAGCTTCGGCATGGTTCGTGTAGCAGATGTCGCAACCCATCGGCACACCGAGCAGTTTGCCGCAGAAGTGATCTTCGAGACCGGCGCGTGTGATCTGCTTACCGTCGTACAGATACTCCGGCCCGATGAAGCCGACCACCGTGTTCACCAGGAACGGATTGAACTTGCGTGCAACTGCGTAGGCGCGCACTTCGCACGTCTGCTGGTCCACGCCGAAATGCGCATCCGCCGACAACGCGCTGCCCTGGCCGGTTTCGAAGTACATCAGGTTATTGCCGACCGTACCACGCTTTAACGAGAGTCCCGCTTCATACGCTTCTTGCAGCAGCGCGAGCGAAATGCCGAAGCCCGCGTTCGCTTTCTCCGTGCCCGCAATCGACTGAAACACCAGATCGACCGGCGCACCTTTTTCAATTGCGGCAATCGTATTGGTGACGTGGGTCAGCACGCACGATTGCGTCGGCACCTGATAGCGTTGGCGGAAGTCGTCGATCATCAGCAACAACTTGGTGATCGCGGCGAGATTGTCGCTGGCCGGGTTGATGCCGATCATCGCGTCGCCGCAACCGTACATCAGGCCGTCGAGCATCGAGGCGGCGATGCCTTTGACGTCGTCGGTCGGATGATTCGGTTGCAAACGCACCGACATGTGCCCCGGTAAACCGACCGTGTTGCGAAAGCGCGTGATCACCGGACGTTTGCGCGCCGCCGCGATCAAATCCTGATTGCGCATCAGTTTGGACACCGCGGCGACCATCTCCGGCGTGAGGCCCGCGGTGATACGCGTGAGCGCGTCGGCATCGGTCGTGCTGCTCAGGAGCCAATTGCGAAAGTCACCGACCGTCAGATGCGCGATCTCGGCGAACGCCTGCGGCGAATGATCGTCGATCACGAGACGCGTGACTTCGTCGCTTTCATAGGGAATCAGCGCTTCGTTGAGGAAGGTGCGCAGCGGCACTTGCGCGAGCGCCATCTTGGCCGCGACGCGTTCTTCCTCGCTCGCTGCCGCCACGCCCGCGAGCTGGTCGCCGGAGCGTTGCGGGCTGGCCTTCGCCATCAGGGTTTTCAGATCGGCAAAGCGATACGTGCGGCTGCCGATCGTCTCGGTGTAGCTCATCTTTACGACTCCATCGCCGCTGCTCGCGCAGCGGCTCGATCCGTCATTCCTCGAGCAAGGCGTCCGCCGGCGCGGCTTCGCGTTGATGGCGCGTCATCAGGAAGTAGACGTAGCCCAGCGCGAGAAAGATTGCGAACACGATCGCCACCAGAAAATTGAAGTAGACCATCGTCGCCAGACAGATGACCGCGGCCACCAGCGCGAACGCCGGAAAGACCGGAAACAGCGGCGCGCGGAACGGTCGCTCCATGTTCGGCTCGGTGCGGCGCAGCTTGAACAGCGACAACATGCTGATGATATACATCACGATAGCCCCAAATACGGACATCGTCACGATGTTCGCCGTCAGCGTCTGGCCGCCGAACTGGATCAGCTCGTCGCTGTAGATCGCCGCAATGCCGACCACGCCGCCCGCAATGATCGCGCGATGCGGCGTCTTGAAGCGCGGGTGCACCTTCGAGAGCCACTCCGGCAGATAGCCGGCGCGCGCCAGCGCGAAGATTTGCCGCGAATAGCCGAGGATGATGCCGTGAAACGACGCGACGAGTCCGAAGAGACCCAGCCACACCAGCATATGCATCCAGCCGCTATGTTCGCCGACGATGAATTTCATCGCTTGCGGCAGCGGATCGTTGATGTTCGACAGCTTGGTCCAGTCGCCTGCCGCGCCGGCAAACACCATCACGCCGATGGCGAGCACCACCAGCGTCAGAATGCCGGCGACGTAGGCAATCGGAATCGAGCGCTTCGGGTTTTTGGCTTCTTCGGCAGCCATGGCCACGCCTTCGATCGCGAGGAAAAACCAGATTGCGAACGGAATCGCCGCGAACATCCCGTGAAACGAGCCCATGCTGAAGGTGTCGGCACCGGACCAGCCGCCTTTGGTGAAGTTCGACCACTGAAAACCCGGCGACACGACGCCCATGAAAACCAGCAGTTCGAAAATCGCGAGCAGCGTCACGCACAACTCGAACGCCGCGGCAATCTGCACACCGACGATATTCAGCGCCATAAAGATGAGATACGCGCCCATCGCCGCGTGTTTCGGTTCGAGACCCGGAAACTGCACGTGCAGGTACGCACCGATCGCGAGCGCAATGGCCGGCGGTGCAAACACGAATTCGACAAGCGTCGCCGCGCCGGCCAGATAACCGCCGGTTGGGCCGAACGCGTGGCGGGCGTAGGCGAACGGGCCGCCCGCGTGCGGAATCGAGGTGGTGAGTTCCGTGAAACTGAAAATGAACGTCGTATACATCGCGGCAATGAAAATCGCCGTGATGACGAAGCCGAGCGTGCCGGCGCTCGCCCACCCATAGCTCCAGCCGAAATACTCGCCGGAAATGACGAGGCCGACCGCGATGCCCCACAGTTGCCACGTGCCGAGCGTCTGCTTCAGCTCGTGATGCGTGACTTTGCCGACGTGCTGATTCTTGGACTCTGATTTCATCGGGAGCTCCCTGATGGTGCCGCCGGCTCGACGCCGCAAGGCTTTGCGGTGCATTGGGCGGACAGGCTTCAGCCGATGTTAGTGAGCCATTATTCGAAGTGTTATCGAAATTCGGCAAAGTTCTGGCGGCGTAGTGTCAGTGGGTGCTTAATTGCGCGTCGCGTTAACGGTGAAGTTCGCAGGATTTGGTAAATGGGGACGTGGTACTTTCGTTCGCATCCGTTCGACAATTTTTGTGCTCATTTTGTGTTCACCAGCCATGACCGAATCAGGTAATCGAGCTCGCTATGAAACCCGGCTCGGCCGCGTGCTCGACCATATTTACGATCATCTCGACGAGCCGCTCGACATCGATCGTCTGGCGGAAATTGCCTGTCTGTCGCCGTACCACTGGCACCGGATTTATCAGGCGATGTATGGCGAGACGGTGGCCACCACGGTGCGGCGTTTACGGCTGCATCGCGCGGCCGGCTATCTGGCGAACGATTCCATGCCGATTGCGGAAATTGCCGAGCGCTCCGGCTACAGCAGTCTGCAATCTTTTTCCCGCACTTTTCGCGCGGCGTTCGGCATGCCGCCCGCGCAGTATCGCAAGCAAGGCACCCATAGCCGGTTTCGGCCGGCGCTATCAGGAGACGATCAAATGACGATGCGTGAAGTGGTGATTCGTCACGTGGAGCCGATGGCGGTTTTGTCGGTGGATCACGTTGGACCGTATATGCAGATCGGCAAGGCGTTCGACGCGCTGTTCGGCTGGCTCGCAAAACACAATTTACTCGCGGCTGAGATGCGCATGATCGGCGTTTACTACGACGACCCTGGCGTTGTTGCGGAGAGTGAGTTGCGGTCGAAGGCTGGGGTGTTGTTGCCGCATCCGGTTCAGGCGTCCGTGACGGTGAGTCCGCCGGTTTCCGTGGCGCATGTGAAGGGCGGTGAGTATGCGGTGTTGCGACATCAAGGACCGTATAGCGATATGCGTGCCGCATATGAGTGGTTGTATGGGACGTGGCTCGTGCAGTCCGGGCGAGAAGCGGCCGACGCGCCGGTGTTCGAGGAGTATCTGAATAGCCCGAAGGATACGGCTCCTGCGGATCTCATCACCGAGATCTGTTTACCGTTGGTTTGACGGTTTGCCTACCCGGTGCTCGCTTGTGCAGCGTGCTGCGCGGATGCTTCTCTGGTTTTTATAGTCTTTGTATATGTATACGTAGTAATAGTTAACAAGCCTCGTATCTTTCTGTGGATAACTTAAAACTTCGTTTACGGATCAACGCACTGCGGAATCGATAACCCTGCGGAGGGTGCGCGGACAGGAACACGGAGCCAGGGAAAACTTTTGTGCGACCTGGCGACGTCGCGTTTTTACCAAGGTTCCACCCACAACGTGTTAGACGGCTTGTACAAAAGTTGTCCAGAGGGGGCTGTGGATAACTTTGGGCGCGTGGCGTCGCGCAACCGCATCGCGTTGGTCCGGCGTGAACTGCGCTGCGCCCGTCCGTTCGACGACGCGACCGTCAGATTGTCGCCATCCGTCTATGGCGAAAAATCGCTTCGTACTGCCAATGCATTGACAAGCTCCGAGCGGCTCGTTTATTGTCGCCACGCGGGACGGCTGGTCAAGCACGCCTCTTAGTTGAAATCCACTCGGCAAGTCACACTGTTTTCATTGCACCTATCTGCGGACTTGCTTCGAACGGGCGCATCCGAATCCTTGGTTGATCGATGCATCTTGTATCGAAACTCGACCCGACTTGTTGCAATTGAAAATGTCGAAAGCTCCGGATCGAACTTATAATCCATTAGCCATCCGCCCGGAGATTGAACGCATGCATTTGCCATTGCCAAAGTTGGTTAAGCTTACAGTTGTCCCGCTGACGGTATTCGCATTTTCTTTCCCGGCATGCAGCCAGACTGGCCAATCTCCTGAAGTCACAGCACTCGTCAAAAAATCGCTCGCGGATATGATTTTCGTGAAGGGCGGGACCTTCACGATGGGAGATTTCGGTCCGCAAGTGACACCGGAAAAACTTCCATTTACGTCGCAGCAGGAAAACAAACCTGCTCATTCGGTGACGCTGGATAGTTTTTCGATCAGCAAGTACAAGGTCACGTACGCAGACCTCGATGTTTATACCGCTGCGACCGGCAAATCATCGTGGCCGCAAGACAAAGCGGATCGGCAATACAGGGCCGCCGACCACCCGGCCGGCGTTCCCTGGCAGATGGCCAAAGATTATTGCGAGTGGCTCGGCAAGCAAAGCGGCGCGCCGGTCGATCTGCCTACTGAAGCGCAATGGGAATACGCCGCCCGTTCGGGTGGCAAGCCGGTCATTTTCGGAACGAACAACGGCAAGTACGAAGCGGATCACAACCTGCCATCCGCCGATACGGTCGAGCAGAAGTACACGCCTGATACCGCCGTTTCACAATATGTTTATCCCGTCGGCAAATATCCGCCGAACGCCTTGGGTCTTTACGACATCGGTGTCGACGGTCGAGACTGGGTCAACGACTGGTTCGCCCCGGACTACTATGAACACTCACCGGCGAAGAATCCCACGGGACCGGCGAGCGGGACCATGAAAGTGATTCGTGGCGCGGAAGGCGACAACTCCGAAACCGCCATGACGGTTTATCGCTACAAGGCGCCGCCTGCCGGTTACGCCATCAAAACCAAGGACGGGCGCACGTTAGGACCCACGGCTGTCACGCTGACCTTCCGCTGCGCGGTGCAAAAGACCAGCCCTCTGTGAATTTCGCGGCGCGCCGTCAGACCACCCGCACGTCCGGCATGTTGTCGTAAAACGGGTGTCTGCCCACGGCAGCCTGGAACTGGTAATCGGTCGAGTCGACCTGCGCAACGGCATAGCCAGGCGTGGGGTCGACTTTCAGCATCGCTTGCAGGCTGTCGTAGTAATCGTCAATTTCTTTCCCGTCTCCCGCAGGAGCGCTCGTCAGCGACATCTCGAGAAATTCCTTCAGCTGTTGTCGCCGCACAGTAACGTCGCCGGTGCGCCCCTGCGGATGGATGTGCTGGACGACGTTGTTCAGATCGTGTTTGGTGTGCGACCACTTGAGGATCTGCTTCACAGCATCCTTGCGATTCCCGTACCACCGACCGTACTTGTGATTAGCCATGTCGATGCCATCCGTCGCGTACCAATGGCGAGTCAACTGATAGATCATGATGCCCTTCGCTTCGGGCGTCGCATACTGGAGCATCCATGGATTGCTGAGCACGCGGTTCATCAATTGCACGCGTGCGGCCTCTTTCTCGTATTCCTCGATGAGGTCCGTGAAAAGCCTGTTTATTTCATCGACTTCCTGACCGACGGTCGAGGCCAGATCCTGAATGCCTTGAATGACCATCACCTGAATATGTGAGAAGGCGTTAAAGGCGGTCGTTTCGACGAACTTCAACTTTTGGAAGTTCGCGTGATAAAGTTGGTAGAAGAACCATTTGACGAATTCAGCAATGCGCAGCGCGTCGACCGACACCTCGATGTCGCCTTTCGCTCCCACGCCCAGGCATAGTCCGGCCTTCGCCTTGATTCTGAAACGGCCCGCCGCGTAGCTCACATCGAGCATGCAGGTAAGCCCGGCGCCCGCCATTGCGGTGATGGTATCGCCGACCTTGGCGAATGGTTTGTACTTCCCACTCGGCCCTTGCTTCGCTGGCTCCATCCACTCGAGCGCGCCTTCGAGCGACAGATCCGCGCGCGCACCGGCGAATACGTCGAGGTCGGCATTCGCGCTTGGATCGACTGGCTTGCCACCTACCTTGATTTCGCGTTGCTTCGTAGTGGGGTTGTCGACCGCTGCGCCGTACAGACCCAGGTCTTTGCGCTTTTCGTCGCGATAGTCGACGACGACGCCCAACTGCGCGACCATACTTGCGCCCACCATCCCCGACAAGCCGAGTTCACACTTGAATCGAACCGCACCGAGCGGATAAGTCTTGCCGTCATCGCCGTCCAGACTCCACATCCAGCCGGCGATGTCCGGATAGTAGAACGCGCCGGAAACCTTGCCTTCGGCGATAGCGAATTCGGCCTGCGCCGACGCCTTGATGGCCACGCGGCCCTTTTGCGGTTGCCACTCCGTGTCCAATCCCGCGCCAGCCAGATATCGCATCAACTGCGCTTTGGCCTCGATGCTGACGTTGTTGCCGAATGCGGTCTGCTTGGGTTTCTCCGTCTCTTTCTTCTCGCCCTCACCACGTTCCGCCGGTTCCTCCGCGCCAGCGCTGTAACTGAGATCCTTGTTCCACTCTTCCGCCCAAGCGAAAAGCGTCCCCGTCACATGCTTCTCGACGATCTCCGAGGACACTTTGGTCTTTTCGTACAACTGCGACTTGATCTTGCTCTCGCGATTAACGAGCACGCCTTCTTTCAGCTTATCGACGTCGATCTTGTACTTGCCGTTCGCATTTTTCTTGATGAAGCTTTTCGCACCGGTTTCTTTTTCTTCCTTGCGGCCCTTCATGTCTTCGAAAGCAGCGGGCCCGAATTTATGCCAGCCCGCCTTGATCTTGTTCGAGCGTACGTAGTGGAGTTTGTACTTGGCGAACTTGACGGATTTTTTTCCATCGCCGTCGATATGAATCGGGATCAACTCGACCATGGTGAGGTCTTTGCTATCCAGCTTGCTGAGCGGCTCCAGTTCCTTTTTTAACGCCTTGTGCGCAGTCTCGCGTTCCTTGAGGGCATCGTCGACGGCGGCCTTGTGCGCCTCACCGGCGCGCGGATCGGACATATGCTTCTGTACGTCCTCGGCATAGGCCTTCAGCACCACGTCGAGCTTCTCATTCGCCTTGTGAAATTTGTCGACGCGGTCATGCAGCAGATTGCATTCGCTTTGCAGACCGCTGACGTCCTCCGCCGGCACGAGAATGAATTCTCCCGTCTCGGGCCGGAAGTAGAGCATGGGCGCCGGATCGTGCGGCACGTGCACGAGACTGTCGGGTGTCGTGTTAGTGGTGCCGTTGCCGTCTGGCGCGTGACTTGTGCTCGGAGCGTTCATGGATGTCGGTCTGCTTGAATGGGCGAAAGAATCAGCGCGTCTAAAGGAGGCGCGCGCACTCGTCGGCCGGAATCAGGTATCGAGGAAAACTTTCAGGGCACTCGGCGTGCTCGTCATGATGCGCGAGGTGAGACCCTGTTCATCGGTCATGCCCTCGAACACCTTGCCTTCCGCAGTCTCGACGCGGTAGCGCACGTAGGGGGCGGCCTCGCCGGTGTGCTTGTCGTGAATCTTGAACTGCTCGTTGTACGGGCCTTCGCCGGAGGGGAGCGCGGGCGGCTTGCTCGACAGGCTCGTGGGCCCGGCGAAGGAATGGCTGCTGCCTTTGATATCGATTTTTCCCGGCGCGTGGATTTCGATGTTTCCGTCTTTCAGGCGGATGTACGCGCCGCCACTCGTCAACAGGATGTCCTGCTTGGCAACGACCTCGATTTTTTCCGTCGCCGATAGCAGCTTCAGGCTCTTTTGCGCGGTGATTTCGATGTTGTCGGACTGGGCCTGGATTTCGACTTTGCCCTTCGCCGCGAACAGCTTCATGCCCGCGTTCTGAACGAACAGACTGATTTTTTCGCTGACGCTTGCCAGCAGTGATTTGCCGGTTGCGATGTGTGTGCTCTGACCACTGACCAGATTGACGTGCTCGTTTGCCGCGATATGAACCGACTTCTGCGTTGACATCGCGATGCCTGCAGGCGTTGCGAACAGCATGATCGGTTCCTTGAATGCGTTCGCGCTGCCGGTGCCGCCACCGGCTGTATTGCCTCCGCTGCCTGTCGCCCCCGAGACGCTGTTCTGCGTGGCGTCGGTGAAGGACTTCAGCGAGTCGTAGCCATCTTTCAGGCTCTCGGCCTGATGCGTTTCGCTTGCCTGGCTGAGCGACTCGATCACGCTTTCCGAATTGACCAGCTGGCTGCCCGCTTCGCGTGTATCGAGCGGCTGGCTCGCTGCGCCGGTTGTCGGATGCGTCGAGACGTACATGCCTTGTGCAGCTCGCACTGCACCGTATGCGTCCGACTTGAGATCGAATCCGCTGCCAAGATAAGCGCCGCGCGAGTTGCCGGTTTGCGCGATCAGATAGCCGAGATGCAGCTGCGAGTTAGCGCTGCTGCTGTACATCTGCACGCGGTTCTGGCCGGTGGCATCATCCATCACCATCTGGTTGTAGCCGCTGCCCTGGTATTCCTTGGACTTGTAGCCGGAGAGAATACCGTTCGAATGCCAGTCCGGCGTTTTCGCGCCGTTGTAGACGCGACCGGTGACAATCGGTCGATCGCAGTCGCCGTCGAGGAACGAAATGATCACTTCCTCGCCGATGCGCGGGACGTGCACTCCACCGTGCCCTCCGCCGGCATTCGATTGGGAAACACGTACCCAGCAGGAGGCGTTTTCGTCGCCGGGATTCAGCCGGTCCCAGTGCATCTGGACTTTGACGCGGTTCAGGGAGTCGGTGAAAACCTCTTCGTTTTGCGGTCCCACCACGGTCGCCGTCTGCATGTGCATTTCCGGCTTGTGATGCTCGAGCGGACTGCGGAACGGGATGGCCTTGCGTTGGGCTTCAACCGTTGCCATGAAGAAGCCTTCGCTGCCGTCCGTTGCTTTGATGGTCAGCGCTGGATCGCTGGCATGCTGCGCACGGACCGTAGAGATCGTTTGCTTCAGGCTATGTGGGAAATCCGTCGTGCCGCTCGAGACCGGCAGGTTGTTCTCCACGATCCAGTCGACGGCGATCACCGCAAACTGCCGATCCTGCTGGCTACCCGTACTGTGCTCCGGATGGTCCTGCAGTTCGAACCAGCGGCCGGCGTCGACACGACGCACTGCACCCACGCCGTGGAAACGCTTCGCGCGCGATTCCCACTCTTCCATTCTCACTTTCGAGAGCTGATCACCGCGGTCCTGCTTGCCGTACGTGTAGGCGCCTGTGTATTCGTACACTTCGGCCTGCTGCGGCAGGTCACCCTGGGTACCCAGCGTCGGGATCGTGGTGCCTTTCGGATTCGACCCGGTGGACGGCGACTTGTAGTCGAACGTGCGCGTAGTGAGCGAAGTACTTTGCAGCGTGCGCGTGCCGCTCCATTGCACGAAGGCATCGGTTTCGCTGTTGGTGCCCGAGTGGTAGAAATCCACCGTTTGCGGCGAAAGCGGTTGCAGGGTAGCGATATCGTCGGTAACGACCAGCGTGTGCGATTTGCCGTCGGTAGCCTGTTCGAAATAGCCGAACAGGCCTTCCGTTTCCATCAGCCTTTGACAGAAATTCCAGTCATCCTCGAATTGCACGCAGAATGAACGCTGCGGCAATGGGTTTCTCAAGCTGAAGCGGAAAGCACCCTGCGCCTGCGGATGCATATTGAATACATCCGTGAGAATTTCATCGACGGTTTTATCCTGCCAGATGCGTGCATCTTTTCTGAAGCGCAGAAAATGCATCCATGAGACAAAGCCGATCTGATAGCTGGTAATCGCGCTGTCGGAGCCTAAACGACGGGCGGTATGGACATAACCGTGGTGCGGGGCATACGACTGGTCGGTTTGCTGGATCCACAGCGTGACAGGCTGGGCGATCAGCCTCTTGAGTTCGATATTGTCGGTGGTTGAAACCGTATCCAGCGTGAATTCGTAATTACGGCCGATACGGGAATAGCCCACCAGCCTCTGTGGCAGAAGGACGTTCGCGCCCAGTGGTGTATCGAGTTTAAGCAGACGGTCACTCTGCAACAACCCGCCTTTAATTGCCGCGATAATGTCCTGCGCGCCCATACCGCCTCTTTTTATGCAATTCGCGCCCCCGCGCTATCGCGCGATAATACAAAAGATCAGACGTTTACCGCAATCGATTCAATGGAAACAAATGTTAAATCGGAATTTGTTCCGCGCCAATTCGACACGCGCACGAATTCGGTAAAAATAGCGTGCATGCCTGTAAATGGCCCGGCAGCGATATTCTTTCGCTCCTTTTTACTGAGCCTCGTTGCGGATTAGGTTGACCACGGATACACCGGTGATTCGCTAGGCATCGACGGACATCATCTGCTGCGACGACACCAGTCGCGGCGGCGGATGGCAACCGCATATACAGAGATCGTCGCTCAAGGCTGCATGCCTTCCGTCCGGTGCGGTCATGATCTGGCGCGGTCCATCGCACTGTATCTTCCCCCTTGTATTGCAAGCGGGACATGCAACCGGATCTCCTTCGTGGGCGACGTCTTTGTCGCTCAATTGAATGGAGGTGGGAACGGCTTGAACAACGCCATTGGCGGTCGTCTTGTCGCCGTTCAAAACCAGATATCGTTTCATGTTATCTCTGGGAGCTGGAGTTTGTGCGCGCTCAGCCGAGTTTTCGGCCTGTCATGTAATCCGCTTACGCTCTGCCTGTGTATGCGACGCTTGTCGTCACACCCATCGAGCGTAGGTCGGCGTGCACCGTAAGCGTCCCCCAGCTAAAGACAAAGGTATCCGCGCCTGTCGTGGACGATACACAAGGCGATTGTGCTTCTGTGGCGATTATTTTCGACAGCGTCTTCTTCTCCTTGACGAGATCTTCCTCGGTCGCCGACCAGTCGAGCTTTTTGGCCACGCCATCGGTCCAAACGAAGTCGAGCATTGCGAGCTTTTTGTCGCAAAAGCGAGCCGTCACGCCGAACGTCTTGCCCCAAACTTTCACGCTCTTGATGCCGTAGTTTTCCCACTCGCCGTACTTCGCCAGTTCCGTTGCTCCTGTCAAAGGCGATTCGTCAGGCGACGGCCTACCCCGAAACAGGTTCGTTGACGCATCGATAGCCAGCGTGCCAGTGGAAAAATCGAACGTAGCCATCTTTCATTAACTCCCAAACTTCAAAATATTGCCGCCGACGAGGCTGCCCTTGTCGGCGCTCGATACGAAATACTGAGTGCCTCCGCCTTTGCCCAGGTTGGGATTGGCGAGCGACTGTCCCTTCGCCACGCAAATGTCCTTGGTGACAACGAATGCCCTCAATTGGCTTCTCATCGGGCGGGCGTCGACTGTATTGCCTGCGTGCGAAATCTGCGTCATATCGTTGTACTCGCGCGCTGACCCGCCTGTGTTGAGAATCGTGCGAGCGTCGGAGAAATAGTTACCAGGCAAAGCGGTCGCGATCTTGTCGGGCGGCGCATACGGGTACAACGTGTACAACACTGTACCGCGCTTCAAGACCGTGTTCGTGTAGGAGTCGACTCCGGGATAAGGGTCTTTGCCTTGCCAGCTTCGCGCCTGCGCAGCCGGGTCTTTGCCGGCACAGGGATCCTTCTGGCAGCAATCCTTGTTCGGTGTTTGCGCTTTCTTCTTGAGCCCCAACGGGTCGATCCAGCCCGTGGGATTCGGCGCGTACTGGTACACATTCCCGCCGGCCAGCAGTCCGATCGGATCTTTGGACGTAAAACGTCCGGTGCCCGGATCGTAGTATCGGTGACGGTTGTACGCGAGGCCGGTTTCGTCGTCGTAGTGTTGACCCTGGAAGCGAATTGGATTCCGCACAGCGCTGGCCGTCGCTTTCGACACGCGCGCGATTACATTGAGCGCCTCACCCCAGGCCTTGTATTTGGCTTCCCAGACGACTTCACCGAATTCATCGGTAAGCAGTTGCGGCGTGCCGAGCTGATCGCAGTGGTAGTAAAAGATGTGCGCGGGGGGCGGAAGAACGACAGGCTTCAGCAGCGGATCGTCTTCCGGCGCATAGCGATCGGTCTGCTTCCAATCGGGCGTAGCGATACCCGCGATCGCGCCGGAGACGAACTGCGCCAGCGGCACGAACGACCCCGCTTCATATACATAATGCGTGCTGCCTTCATCGGCGCTTTCGTACGCCAGCGTATCGCCGTCCCAGCCGAACGTCGTGCGTTTGCCGTCGACCTCTTTACCGATACGGCGCCCGAACGCGTCGTAGAAATAACGCGCCTCGTGATGGCGCGCCGGCTCAGCAACACTGGCCGCCGTCATCCGGTTGAATTCGTCCCACTCGTAGCGCTGCTCGGCGCCTGCCGAGCGTTTGGAAATCAGGTTGCCGCGGGCATCGTAGGTAAAGTGTGTGCCGGCGTAGTCCTTCAAAAGATTGCCCAGCACTCTCGGCGTCTGCGCCGGCAAGGTACTCGATTGCAGACCGCCGCTAGTGCGTGCCTGGGCCGGATTGCCCGGATCGACAATATTGCTCGCCGGATCGAATGCGAAACGTTCGGTCGCAAAAGGGCTCATTGCTTCGATCAGCCGTCCGACGGGATCGTATTGATAACGCGTCACGCCGTCCCGGCTGTCGTCGATCTCTTTCAGTTGCCCCACGGCATCGTACTGATACCGCCGTGCCACGATCGCAGCGGGTGCGCCGGTGCGTTTGAGCGCCTGGGACTCCATCCGTCCGACCGGGTCATAGCGCGTGTTCTGCGCAATCCGGTTCGACAGCGTGCGTTGTGTTTCGCGATGCAGGTCGTCGCGCTCGAACTGAATCAATTCCTGTCCGTCGAGCTGCATGCCGTGCACGTGGCCCGTGCCATACACCAGCCAGTCGACGGCATGACCATCGGGCCGCACGGTTTTGATGCGCGTGCCGATCTCATCGTACTCATGCCGCCACACATAGCTGCGGCGCTCGCCGAATAACGCTTGCGCGTGATGTTCGCGTACCAGGTTGCCGACTGGATCGAAGAAGTGCTGCACCCGGCTGACGGCGTTTTGTGCATCGATGAGACGGCCAGTTCCGTCGTACATGAAACGCTCGTCGCCCGCACCGGCGACGCGCCGCGCGAGGCGTCCACCGCTGTCGTATTCGAGCTGAGTCTTTTGTCCCGCTTCATCGACGGTTTGTAACTGGCCAGTCGCCGCGTCGTAGCCGTACCGGGTCGTCATCCCGTCGAAGCCGATTTCCTCGAGGAGGCGCCCAACCGGATCGTAGTGAAACTGGTAAGTCGCGTGGTTCGAATCGGTGAGTGCGCTCAGCCGTCCGGCGCGGTCGTAGCGATAGCTCAGCAGTTCGCCCGTTGCATCACGACGATGCGCGATTCGCCCGGCGGCATCGTATCCATAGCGGGTGACCTGGTTCAGCGGATCCGTATGCACGAGGAGCCGGCCTTCGGCGTCGTACTCCAGCTTCTCGATTCCCGCGGCAGATTGGACTTGAGCCAGTTGGCCGTTGCCGCCATAGCGATAGGCGACACTCCGCCCGCCCGCGTCCTTGCTCCCGAGCAGGCGGCCTTCTCCATCGTAGGTCCACTGCGTCGTCTTCCCCGAACAATCGGTATAGCTGACAAGGCGGCCCGCGGCATCATAAGCGAGTGCCTTCGCGCCGCCCTTTGCGTCGACGATCTCGGTCGGCTGTCCCTGAGCGTTGTAGCTGTATTGCGTCTTGTGACCCAGCGGATCGATCTGCGTGGTGACATTGCCTGCATCGTCATACTCGCGGGCCCAGCGATACGCGTGCGGATCGATGATGACCGTCATCTGATCCTTGGCGTCGTACTCCATGCGTACCACGCTGCCATCCGGGCGCGCCTGTTCGATCGGGTTGCCGCGCTCGTCGTAGGTGAAGCGCTCGACGCTGCCGTCCGGGTAAATATGCTGCGTCAGGTTGTGCTGGGCGTCGCGGTAGAACCACTCATCGAGGCCGTCCGCGTAAATGATCCGATACGTGTAGCCGTCGATATCGAAGTAGTAGCGGGTGAGGTTGCCGAGCCCGTCAGTCACGTCGACGAGACGGATATCCGGATGCCACGCGAGACGCGTGTCGAAGCTACCGTCGTCCGCGTATTCGCGCACGCACTTCGCCTTGGGTCCCGTGCCATCCCATTCGAGATTCATGCCACGACCAGTACGATCCGTGTATCGCGTGACGAGGTGATGTGTATAGGCGTACTCGCGACGATTGCCGTGGCGGTCGGTTGCCGCAATCAGGTCGCCATGCTGGTCGTAGGCGTAACGCACCAGCGTGCCGACTCGTTCGCCTTCCTGGTCGATCTCCACCGCTTCGCTCAGACGGCCGCTCGCGTCGTGCGAAAACACGACGATGCTTTGCGAGGTGATCAGCCGCGTGAGCCGATGCGCGTCGTCGTAATCCAGCGTGATCTGACTGCCGTTGCGGTCCTTCAGGAAAGCGAGCCGGAAAGCACCACCGCGTTTCTCGTACGCTTCGAGCAGTTCATGGCCGCGCGTGAGCGTGAGCCATTGATTGTCGAGCTGCGCGAGCGTGAGATCTTCGGCGAGATCATCGTGCGTCTCACCCGCCTTGAGCAGCGGGTAGTCGAGACTGCGTCCGCTCGGATCGTGATAGACAAGCTTCGCCGCGTGGATATCGAAGCGAGTGGTGTAAGGCGTGATCCAGCGCGCGCCCAGATTGCTTTCGTCGTAGGCGGAGAGAAATGAACGGTACGTGCGTCGCCAGACCACCGGCATTGCGCCGGGCAAAACGAAGTCCTGGTGATCGAAGCGTTCGTCGCCGAGTGCATAGCCGATCGAGCCGCCGCTGCGTCCCAAGCCACAGCTCTTGCAGTCGCTCGCTCCCGGATGCTTGGCCTTCGCCTGCGTCGCGATCGTCTCCAGTTCGCCTTCGGTTTTCTTCAACTCGGCTTCAACCTTGCCGGCTGCCTTGATGCCGACGGTCTGTTTGTGTTTCTGCTTTTCCTTCCACTTCGCCACGGCCTGCATCAGCGCGTCGAGCATCCAGATCAGGCCGCCGACATCCGCGCTATTCAAGCCCTTGATCTTCTCCATCACCATCGGAATCGCATGGCGCGCTTCCGCGGCCATCTGCCTGAGCCGTTGGTTCGTGGACGGCGAGATTTCATTCGCTGCACGTGACGCAAGATTCGCCGCGTCCTTCACCAGCACCTTGGTGCCGTCTTTCAGATACGACCACAGGTTCTCGGCGACCTTGCTCGCGTCATGGGCGGCAAAGCCGTCGCCGACTTGTGCGAGATGTTTGTCGGCCGCGCGATAGTTGCCCGACGTGTCGAAGAGCTTGCCCGATGCCGCGCCTTCGAAGACCTGCGCAAGACCTTCGAGCAGCTTCTTTGCATGATCCGCGCAATCGTTGAGCATCTGTGCGAGCTTCGCCTGCACTTCCTGAATGAATTTCTCGATATCGCCAGCGAACTTCGCGCTGATGTGCGCCACCAGCACCGAGATGATCGTATCGGCGATCATCTGCGCGCCGCCCTCCGCCACGGCCTTGGCGCTCTTCGCGAGTTCCTCGCGAGCGAGCTTCATCAGGGGCCGCGCGCCCATACGGAATTCGCCCATCACGGGCGGCAGCGGGATCACGCCGATGAGGTCGATACCCAGATTCAGATAATCGAAGAAGTCTTTCGACTCCGCTTCGATCAGCCGTTTCATATCCATCACGACATCGATCGCCGACAGAATGTTCGAAACGACTGGAATGTAATTGGCCAGTTGCTCGACGCGCTCCAGCGTGATGTAGCCGTCACTGACGCTCTTGAGCCACGCATCGAATTGCTCGAGCGCGGAGCCGACATCCTCCTTGGCGATGGTGACGAGCGGCGCGATGGCGACTTCGGTTCGGACAACGGCGGTAGTCTGGGCAGCGGCTGCGCTCATGCTGGATCAGGTCGGTTTAGTTGCTATGGGAAAAGAGTTTGTCGTAGGCGCATCCGAGCAGAATCCAGCCCGGGCTTTCCTGCTGATCGACAAGCAATCTGATTTCCTTCTCGCCGACCGGCTTGCGATAGTCGACGCCTCGCCAATGCGCGTTTTCGCGCAGTGAAATCGTGCCGGCTCCTTCGCTCATGCCGCCGATGCGTTCGGCCCATTGCCTGGCAACGTTGATTTCGTCGCCTTGGGCTGCGGGAATCGCGAGCAGCATTTGCCGCGGCGATACGAGCGACACCAGATTCGACGATGTACCCCAGGCCTCGATCGGTTTCTGCGTTTTCCAGGCGAGATCGACGGCCTTCTCGTGCGAGGGCTGACTTGCGAAACCCGGCACGGTGGCGTTGTCGACTCTGCCGATGAAGCGGTCGATCTGACGCGCGTCGAGCTTGCACTCGACGAAGCGGGCGATCGTCCGGAGGTCGGCTGTCGACTGGGCGTGCGCGCTTGCGGCAATCGCCACGCCGCACACCATCGCCATTATCGTGTGAGGGAATTTCATCTTCGACTTACTTGACCTTGCAATCGGTCGCGGCCGGGAACGTGGTCGAGAATGCGCCCACACAATGAAGCGTGATCTTTTGGCCGACGCGCGAGCGGATCTTGTCGATGCTTTTTTTGTCCGCAAAGGTCACGCGTACCGCGGAGTCCGAGTCGTCGCCAAGCGTGCCGATGACGTCATCGGTCAGGCCGGAATCGAGGGACAGCAGCTTGCCGGTCAGAGCGAGCGGCTTATCGGTGAATTTCGTCGCGGCGTCGACGTCGCTGTCGTATTGCGACGCCATCGCGGCGGCGGAAATCCTCAGTTCGGTTGCCCCGAAAGCCAGCGAGGTGACTGCAAACGCGAATGCGAGAAAGGCCGTTTTCTTCATGGTTGGACTGACCGTTGCTTGGTGTCGAATGATCGGCATCGCGTCAGACAATGCCGTTGATTGCCGGCAATGCGCTCCGTGCCGATTGCGCGATGCTGCTGATTTCCTTGGCCGTGCTTGCGGCCTGACTGGCTTGTGAGACCGCGGCGCTGGCGCCTGAAGGTAACGCCTTGGTGAGCGCGTTTTGGGCGTATCCGGTGGCCTGGCTTTTCGCCATCGACGTTAGGCCGCCGCTGCCTTGTGAGGCGATGTTGGCGAGGCTCGCGAGTTGCGACGCACCGCCGACGGCCGAGCCCACCGCGCCCTTCGCCGTACTGGCCAACGCGCTCGCTGCACTCGCTGCAACGCTGGAGCTTCCGGCCGCGGCGGCTGCGCCCGACGCGCTGCTAGCCGCGGCAGGCAGGAACGAAGCCATCTGCGATGCGGCTGCGGCGTCGCCGGACGCGTTCAACGGCTCGGCTGGCCAGTTCATGCTCTTGAAGTAATTGGCCGGCTGCGAGGGATCGCGAGGATCGGCGCCGAATTGCACTTGCGCCACGCCTGGCGGCAAACCGCTGACCGTCATGCGACCGTTTGCATCCAGCGCGCCTTGACGCAGAACTCCACCGTTGGCGTCCAGTACCGAAAACTGCCCGCCTTTGACCGGCTCGCCATTCGCGTATTGATGGAGCAACTCGAGCTGTCCCGGTTGATCGGGACGGGCCGACGGCAGTGGATAGCCCTGACTCGTCGGGCCGTTGAAGCTATGCTGCGCACCTTTGACATCGACCATGCCCGGCGCGTGAATATCGATGTTGCCGCCCGCGATACGGATGTACGCGCCGCCGCTCGTCAACAGGATCTCCTGATCGGCGGCTGCTTCGATTTTTTCGGTTGCCGAGAGCAACCTGAAGGTTTTCTGCGCGGTGAGTTCGACGTTGTCCGACTGTGACTGGATTTCGACTTTGCCCTTCGCCGCGAACAACTTCATGCCCGCGTTCTGCACGAACAGGCTGATCTTTTCACCGACGCTGGCGAGAAGCGATTTTCCCGTGGCGATGTGTGTGCTCTGCCCGCTGACCAGATTGACATGCTCTGTCGCGGTGCTGTGCGCCGACTTCTGCGTCGAGATTGCGATGCCCGCCGGCGTGGCGAACAGCATGATCGGCTCCTTGAAGGCGTTGGCGCTGCCTGTGCCGCCGCCGGCTGTGTTGCCTCCGCTGCTTGTAGCGCCCGACACGCTGTTCTGCGTGGCATCCGTGAAAGACTTCAGTGCGTCGTGGCCTTCGTTCAGACTTTCGGCCTGGTGTGTCTCGCTCGCCCGTGAGAGCGCTTCGATCACGCTTTCGGAATTGGTCAGTTGGCTGTTGGCGTCGCGCACATCGAGCGGCTGGCTCGACGTGCCGTTGGCCGGATGCGTCGTGACGTAAAGACCTTGCGCCGCGCGAACTGCGCCATAGGCGTCAGACTTGAGATCGAAACCGCTGCCGAGATACGCACCACGCGAGTTGCCGTTCTGGGCGATCAGATAACCGAGGTGCAGTTGCGCGTTGGTGCTCGAGCTGTAGAGCTGCACGCGGTTCTGACCGGTGGCATCGTCCATCACCATCTGGTTGTAGCCGCTGCCCTGATATTCCTTCGACTTGTGGCCGGAGAGAATACCGTTCGAATGCCAGTCCGGCGTTTTCGCGCCGTTGTAGACGCGACCGGTGACAATGGGCCGGTCGCAATCGCCGTCGAGGAAAGAAACGATCACTTCCTCCCCGATGCGCGGGACGTGAACACCGCCATAACTACCGCCAGCGTCCGACTGCGCGACGCGGATCCAGCACGACGCATTCTCGTCGCCCGGATTCAGGCGATCCCAATGCATCTGAACTTTGATGCGGTTCAGTTGATCGGTGTACACCTCTTCGTTCGCCGGACCGACCACGGTCGCGGTTTGCATGTGCATCTCGGGTTTTTCATGCTCGAACGGGCTGCGGAAGGGGATGGCCTTGCGTTGGGCTTCAACCGTTGCCATGAAGAAGCCTTCGCTGCCGTCCGTGGCTTTGACCACCAGCGTCGGATTGTTCGCGTGCTGCGCGCGGGCCGCGGCGATTTTTTGCTTCAGGCTATGCGGAAAGTCCGTCGTGCCGCTCGAGACGGGCAGGTTGTTCTCGATCACCCACTCGACCGCGATGACCGCGAACTGCCGCTCCTGTGCGCTGCCCGCGCCGTGGTCCGGATGATTGGTGAGTTCGAACCAGCGGCCGGCATCGACACGGCGTACCGCGCCCACACCGCTGAAGCGCTTGGCGCGCGACTCCCATTCTTCCATCCGCACCTTCGAGAGCTGGTCGCCGCGGTTCTGTTTGGCGTAAGAATACGCGCCGGTGTACTCGTACACTTCGGCCTGCTGCGGCAGATCACCTTGGGTGCTCAAGGTCGGCGTCGCCGTGCCTTTCGGATTCGCGGCTGGGGACGGCACCTTGTAGTCGAAGGTGCGGGTGATGAGCGACGTGCTCTGCAACGTGCGGGTGCCGCTCCATTGCACGAAGGCATCCGTTTCACTGTTGGTGCCCGAGCGGTAGAAATCCACCGTTTGTGGCGAAAGCGGTTGCAGGGTACTGATATCGTCGGTAACGACCAGGATGTGCGATTTACCATCCGCAGCCTGTTCGAAATAGCCGAACAGGCCTTCCGTTTCCATCAGCCTTTGACAGAAATTCCAGTCATCCTCGGATTGCGCGCAGAATGAACGCTGCGGCAATGGGTTTCTCAAGCTGAAGCGGAAAGCACCCTGCGCCTGCGGATGCATATTGAATACATCGGTGAGAATTTCATCGACGGTTTTATCCTGCCAGATGCGTGCATCTTTTCTGAAGCGCAGAAAATGCATCCATGAGACAAAGCCGATCTGATAGCTGGTAATCGCGCTGTCGGAGCCTAAACGACGGGCGGTATCGACATAACCGTGGTGCGGGGCATACGACTGGTCGGTTTGCTGAAGCCACAGTGTGACCGGCTGGGCGAGCAGCTTCTTGAGTTCGATATTGTTGGTGGTGGAAACTGTGTCCAACGTGAATTCGTAATCGCGGCCAAGACGGGAATGCCCTACCACCCTTTGCGGCAATAGGACGTCAGTACCCAGCGGCGTGTCGAGTTTCAGCAGGCGCTCGCTTTGCAACAATCCGCCTTTTATCGCCGCAATAATCTCCTGCGCGCCCATACCGCCTCTTTTTATGCAATTCGCGCCCCCGCGCTACCGCGCGATAATACAAAAGATTACGAGGATGTCGCAATCGTATTATTAAAGGCAAATGTTAAATCGGAAATTGTTTCTGGGTGGGTCTCGACTTTGTTTTTGCCGGTAAAAATAACTTGTCGGCCCGTATTCGGCATTGAGGGTGGCTAATGTCAAAACAAATACCGAACGCATCTGCAGCCTGCCGATGTAGCGCGCTCCATGGGCAGAGTCTTTGTCCAGTAGTCATCGGTCAGCGTTACAGCCTCCGCAGCGGCGAGACGCGCCAGAAACTGGTCGGCTGACTTCAAATCTCGTAGCTCGGCGCGATCCTGCTCCATTCTTGACTCAGGTGAAGAGGTGAAGCGAATCGTCCACCATCTAAGTGGTGTACACGGCCGAAGCTGAATGTTTCATACTCTGTAAAAACGCGGTATTGAAATTAGTGAAGCGTCGATAAGTTAATTGCGGCGCCCGATGTATCACCAACGTCAGTCCGATGCACCCCACGATCATCATCGCTGTATGCACCGGCCCACCAACGTCCCCCACTATTGAGCCGCCCGCCGCCTTATCGACGCCGCAATCCCCTTCGCCATCAGATCAAGCTCCTCCGCCGACACAGGCGCATTCCCCTTTGCATCCTTCGCGTTTCTCTCAACCAGGAGAAGCAGATTAGGCGTATCAACCGGTGCATTAGAATCCCCTTGCACCGTAGCCAGATACCCATAATCCGTCGAGCCGTCATCGCGTGTGATGATCGCCGATGTTTCAACGCCCTCCCGGCCATCGAGCTTGACCGTCCGGTAAGGCGCCGCACCAACAAGCTTGATCCGCTTGCCGATTCCGTATTCATAACCCCACACGAACTCGCTCTTTTGTTTAGACGTCAGCTTGGGGTCAACTGCCAACGCTTTCTCATCGAGAAAAAAAATTGTGACGTCGGGATGGTTCTTCAAACGAAACGATACGCCCACCTGGCGCGCCGAGTCTTTCCCGTTATCGGCAACGAACATGTCCGGCAGACATACACCATCGCCTTTGGGAATTTCGTAGGCATTGCGCGCGGAAAGACCCTTTAGAACCGCTTCAGTACGTTGCTTCGCCACAGAAGGATCCGACGATGACTCGCGAAAGCTGATTGCCCGCCCATTCTCATAAATGTAGAACCCAGCCGCACGATGCCCGGCCCAGGCAAATGCGTCCGGCCGTCCCGCCGGTATCACCTCAAACCGGCCGTTCTCATCGGTCGACGCTGAGCTCGAAACCACCCGCGTTTTAATCCCATCCAGGATCGAACCGAAGTCAGCATGCGACATCGATCCGGTTATCCGGAAAGTACCGTTATAAATAAAAACGGAGTGCATTGCCGGCTGATCGTCGGAAAACCGAATTGGATTTTCTTGCGGCTTGGAAAACGCGGTGGGAATGGTCAAAGCAACATCGACATCGCCAGGAATCGTCAATTCATAGCGGCCGACGCATTCCTGATGTGCTTCCGCCATGGCACGAGACGACACAGATTGCATCGCACACACCAACGACGCAAGTGCGACCAATTTCCAGCGACTTCTAAACTGTCTCATCAGCTAAGTTCTCCCCCCTTACTCGCATCGGCAGCCGACGCATCCTGTTCATATGCGTCAGTTGGTTTCGGCACCTGATAGTTCTCCGCAACAAGCGACGTGGCAAAACCCAAGTTGTTGTTCTCGCCTTTCGTCCACTCAATAGGAAGCGAAACAATGAATCCCGCGAGTTGGGACAAACTGGCCGCGGCCTTCTCGTGCTGCGGCTTCGCCCAGAAGGCCTCGTCGAAAGGCATCTTCCCACCAGTCGACTTTTTTTCCGGATCCCATGTTGGCCATATAGACGCGAAATCGCCTTGCTCATCCGGCGAATCTGACAAAGCTCGATTGCGAGGAATAAAGGAAAACGCCGCTTCATATAACTTCTGATTCGCGTCCGCCACCGTCTGTATCGCTTTCCAGTTCGCCGGATTAGCAGGCTGATTGATCGCTCCCATCAACTGCGTCGCCGGCCGGACGTTGCCCGCGATGCCAAACAATTTTTTCCAAACCTCCTGCCGCAGATGCCGTGCAAACGCCCTCGTCACCTTGACGTGGCCACTCCCGTCGATGTCGTGTTTCTCCGTTGCGCTATCCGCAACCAGAACGGCGATTTCAGAGTCCCGCGACCCCAACAGACTATAGCAGCCACATCATCTCCGCTACCAGTTGCTTAGCCGCGTCTTCAACGGGCGCGAGCTGCTGTTTCAGCTTCTCTAGGTACTTACCGTCGCCGAGGTCCGGCCTTCTGACGAAGTACTTGTCGAGCAGTTCCAGTGCCGATGACGTCCAAAGATGCTTGCTTGTGAGGACGGAACCGCTGCCTAGTAGCGCTGCGTCGCGCCAATGCGCGGCCGCCTCTAGGATCGATTTCGAATCGTCGTCGCCGCAGTACCTGCTCATATCATGCTCTCAGATTATTAGACGCGCCGACGCAGACGGGCGACAGTTGCCACAGTCGCGACGGCAAGCGGGAGAATACTTTAAATATGATATCGGCGGAATGAAACTCGGTGGCTGCTCTAGTGCGTAATCCCCGGTGCGGAGGAAAATGAATCGGTAAAAAATCTTCAACAGAGATATCTGTGCATGCATCCTGGGATGCCGCGGGACGCGGACAGTCTGAACCATAAAAAAGACCCGTAAGTTTCTCAACTTACGGGTCCTATGTTCTTACGTCATGCATTTATCTCAGCAGAGGAGGTCCTTAAACATCAATATTCCCCGCCCGCAACGCATTCGACTCAATAAACGCCCGACGCGGCTCCACATCGTCACCCATGAGCGTAGTGAAAATGCCATCAGCCGCAATAGCATCCTCAATCTGCACACGAAGCAAGCGACGCACAGTCGGATCCATCGTCGTCTCCCAAAGCTGCCCAGGGTTCATCTCACCGAGGCCCTTATAGCGCTGCTTCGAGATATTGCGCTCAGCATCAGCCAGCAACCACTTCATCGCACTCTTGAAGTCAGTAACAGCCATACTCCGCTCACCACGCTTAATGACAGCACCAACCCCAATCAACCCCTTAAACGTATTAGCAGTATTGATCAGCTGCTGGTAATCAGCGGTGAGTTGAAAATCCTGATCCAACACAGAAATCTTCTGATTCCCGTGATGCGTCCGCGCGACGCGCAACGAGCGCAGTTCACGCACCGGGTCATACATCGTCGTAACCTTAACTTCGGGCTTCAACGGATCATCCCGCAGCTTCGCTTCCAGAGCCTTAGCCGATGCATCAGCCGCTTCCTCGCTGGACAGATCGATCGCGATCCCATCCATCACAGCCTCGAGCGCGCCAGCGTCATACAACCGGCTCAGACGATTCACCACAGCCTGAGCCAGCAAATAAGCCCGAGCCAACTCACCCAACGCATCCCCAGTAATCGGCGTAGCCCCTTCAGAAGCCAGCAACTCCGACCCCTGCAAAGCCAGCTTCAGAATGTGAGCATTAACCTCAGCCTCATCCTTCAAATACCGCTCGTCCTTCCCGGCCTTGATCTTGAACAGCGGCGGCTGCGCGATATAGATATACCCACGCTCGATCATCTCCGGCATCTGCCGATAGAAGAACGTCAACAACAGCGTCCGAATGTGCGCACCGTCCACGTCAGCATCGGTCATGATAATGATGCGGTGATAACGCAGCTTATCGAGGTTGTAGTCTTCCTTACCAATCCCGCAACCGAGCGCGGTGATCAAAGTAACAATCTGCTCCGAAGAAAGCAGCTTGTCATACCGTGCTTTCTCCACATTAAGCACCTTGCCGCGCAGCGGCAGAATAGCCTGAAACTTCCGATCCCGACCCTGCTTCGCCGACCCGCCTGCCGAGTCACCCTCGACGATATAAATCTCGGACTTCGCCGGATCCTTCTCCTGGCAATCCGCCAGTTTCCCAGGCAACCCAACACCGTCGAGCACACCCTTCCGACGCGTCATCTCCCGCGCCTTCCGCGCCGCATCCCGCGCGCGCGCCGCATCCACAATCTTGCCGCAAATAATCTTCGCGTCATTCGGCGTCTCAAGCAGAAACTCTTCGAGCGCCTTCGCGACCACATCTTCCACTGGCGCGCGCACTTCCGACGACACCAGCTTGTCCTTCGTCTGCGCGCTGAACTTCGGTTCCGGCACCTTCACCGACAACACGCACGACAGCCCTTCACGCATATCGTCACCCGAAGTCTCAACCTTCGCCTTCTTAGCGACTTCGTGATCGTTGATGTACTTGTTCAACACGCGCGTCATCGCCGCACGCAAACCGGTCAAGTGCGTCCCACCATCACGCTGCGGAATGTTGTTCGTGAAGCACAGCACGTTTTCGTTGTAGCTGTCGTTCCACTGCATCGCCACTTCCACGCCCACGCCGTCTTTCTCGCCGCTGATGTGGAAAATGTTCGGGTGCAGCACGGACTTGTTCTTGTTGATGTACTCGACAAAGCCCTTCACGCCGCCCACGAACGCGAAATCTTCTTCCTTGCCGGTGCGCTGGTCGGTCAGCTTGATCCGCACGCCGTTATTCAGGAACGACAGTTCGCGAATCCGCTTGGCCAGAATGTCGTAGTGATATTCAATGTTGCCGAAAATCGTCTCGTCCGCGAGGAAGTGCACTTCAGTGCCGCGGTTTTCGGTGTCGCCGGTGACTTGAATCGGCGAAACAGCCACGCCGTCGATCTCTTCGATAATGCGGTTCTGCGGCACGCCACGGTGAAATTCCATGAAGTGCTTCTTGCCGTCGCGGCGAATGGTCAAACGCAGCCACGCCGACAGCGCATTCACGCACGACACGCCCACGCCGTGCAGGCCGCCGGACACCTTGTAGCTGTTCTGGTCGAACTTGCCGCCGGCGTGCAGCTCGGTCATCACAATTTCAGCGGCGCTGCGCTTTGGATCGTGCTTGTCGTCCATCTTCAGACCGGTCGGCACGCCGCGGCCGTTGTCGGTGATGGAAATGGAGTTGTCCGCGTGAATGATCACCTGGATGTCGTTGCAGTGCCCCGCCAACGCTTCGTCGATGGAGTTGTCCAGCACTTCGAATACGAGGTGATGCAGACCGGTCCCGTCCGATGTATCCCCGATGTACATCCCGGGCCGCTTACGCACCGCCTCCAGACCTTCGAGGATCTGAATCGAGGATGCGCCGTAGCTGTTATCGGGTTGCGAATTGTTCGTTTCAGTCATGGATTTTTTCCGGTTCTGCGTTGCTGCAAGGTTGCTGCTCGGGACTTTTCAAATCACCATAAAAACGCCAAAGGGGCGCTGCGCCCCTTGGTGTGTTCTTGGTTTCTGGACGCGTTAGATGCGCATCGGCATCACGACGTATTTGAATTCGTCGTTCTCGGGAATCGTGATCAACGCGCTGGAGCTGGCGTCACCCAGGCTCACTTGCAACGTGTCGACCTTCAGGTTCGCGAGCACGTCGAGCAGATACGTGACGTTGAACCCGATATCGACGCTGTCGCCGTCGTATGCGATTTCCAGTTCTTCCTGCGCCTCTTCCTGATCGGCATTGGTCGACATGATCTTCAACTGGCCCGGCTCAATGATGCAGCGCACGCCCTTGAATTTGTCCGAGGTCAGAATCGCGGCGCGTTGCAGCGAGCGCTGCAGTTCTTCACGGCCGATCACGAACTGATTCTTGTGCGACTTCGGAATCACGCGCTGAAAGTCGGGGAATTTGCCTTCCACCAGCTTCGACACCAGTTCGACCTGGCCGAACGTGAACTTGACCTGCGTCTGCGCGATGTCGATCTTCAGCGTGTCGTCGATGTCTTCCAGCAAACGCTGGAGTTCCAGAATCGTCTTGCGCGGAATGATCACTTCCTGACGCTGGAACGAGCCTTCGATCTTCATGGACGAGAACGCCAGACGGTGGCCGTCCGTTGCGACCGCCATCAGCTGGTCGCCGTCTACCACCAGCAGCATGCCGTTCAGGTAATAGCGGATGTCCTGCTGGGCCATCGAAAAATGGACCATGCCGAGCAACTGGCGGAACGTCTTTTGGGGAACCACGAGGTTCGCGCCGTAGTCTTTAGCTTGCGCGACCGTCGGGAATTCGTCCGCGGCGAGCGTTTGCAGCGCAAAGCGGCTCTTGCCGGATTGCACGGTCAGACGCTTGTCGTTCAACGTGAGCGTGACCTGCCCGTCGGGCATGGCGCGCAGAATGTCGAGGAGCTTTCTTGCTGCCACCGTGGTCGCCACCGAATCGCCGCCCACGCCGAAATCGGCACGCGTGGTGATCTGCAACTCGAGGTCGGTCGACAGGAACGACACATCAGGGCCGTTCTTGGTAATCAGCAAATTGGCGAGGATCGGCAACGTATGGCGGCGTTCGACGATGCCGCTCACGGTTTGCAGCGGCCTGAGGAGGTTATCGCGTTCGGTCTTGACCAGTTGCATAGAGTTCCTTCGTTGATATAACGGCCTGCGCGCCTTGCCAGGAAGCTTTTCCGCGCGCAGCCACGACTCCCCGCCGGCGCCACGCAGCGCCTGTCAAGGCGTGAAATCCGCCCACGGCCGCCGGGCGGTTAAACCTGTATTGTGCCTGAAAACGGAACCGCCTCACTAAAATGGGGGCGAGTTTGGAAATAAACAGGTCGTTTTTTCCAGACAGACCGCTCAGCCCTTCAGCGTCTGCTCCAGTACGTGCAGTTCGTGGTTCAGTTGCGCGTCCTTGCTGCGCTCATCGGCAATTTTGCGCACTGCGTGCAGCACGGTGGTGTGGTCGCGCCCGCCGAACAGCTCGCCGATCTCCGGCAAGCTCTTCTGGGTCAGCTCCTTCGCCAGATACATGGCGATCTGCCGCGGCCGCGCGATGTTCGCGGGACGCTTTTTCGAATACATGTCCGCGACCTTGATGCTGTAGAAGTCAGCCGTGGTCTTCTGGATGTTTTCCACCGAAATCTGCCGGTTCTGCACCGTCAGCAGGTCTTTCAGCGCTTCTTTCGTCACTTCGATCGTGATTTCGCGGCCGTGGAACTTCGAGTACGCGAGGATCTTGCGCAACGCGCCTTCGAGTTCACGCACGTTCGAACGCAAGTGCTTGGCGACGAAGAACGCGACGTCCTCATTCAGGCTCACGAACTCGGATTGCGCCTTGCGCATCAGAATCGCGACGCGCATCTCCAGCTCGGGCGGCTCGATCGCCACGGTCAGGCCAGAGTCGAAGCGCGAGATCAGGCGGTCGTCGATACCCGAAATTTCTTTCGGATACGTGTCGCTGGTGATGATCACCTGCGCCTTGTTCGCAACCAGCGCCTCGAACGCGTAGAAGAATTCCTCTTGTGTGCGCGACTTGCCTGAGAAAAATTGAATATCGTCGATCAGCAGCAGGTCGAGCGAGTGGTAGTAGCGCTTGAAATCGTCGAACGCCTTGCGCTGGTACGCCTTCACCACGTCGGACACGTACTGTTCAGCGTGGATGTAGCGAATCCGCGCGCCGGCCTTGTCCATCAGGAGCTGGTTGCCGATTGCGTGGATCAGGTGGGTCTTGCCCAGACCCACGCCGCCATACAGGAACAGCGGGTTGTACGAGATGCCGGGGTTGTCCGCGACCTGAATCGCCGCGGCGCGCGCCAACTGGTTGGCCTTACCTGTCACGAAATTGTCGAACGTCAGAACCGGGTTCAACTTGGAACGCTCGTACATCGAGTCGTTTTCGCCACTGTTCGCGTTCGAACCCGCGCTTTGGCCCGGACGCCAAGTGCGGCGGGCGGCCGCGGCTTCGTTCGCGTCGAGGCTGGGCAGATCGAGGTCGGCGGCATCTTCAGCCGCCGCGCGTGCGTTTGCGTTGTGTTCGGCTGCCGCGCGTGCGTTCGCGTTGAGGTTGGCCATCGCGCTGTTTGCGCCACCAGCGCGCGCGGCGTGCGCCGCTTGCACGGCGCCGACGGCTGCGTCCACCGCAGCGCCGTTGCCAGCGCTACCGCCCATCGAACCAGGTGCAGAAGCCGGGCGCGCCGGTGCCGGCGCGGCTGCCGCGGGGGCGCGCATACCGGCTTTCGGGTCCAGCACGAATTGGACGTCGACGGGGGCTTGCCAGAAATCGCGGGCCATATCCGCGATGCGGCCGGAGAACTGGCTCTTGACCCAGTCGAGCTTGAAACGGTTCGGCGCAGCGATGCTAAGCGTGTTCGCAGCGGCGTCGAAGGCGACCGGGGCCAACGGTTTGATCCACGTCACGTACTGCTGGGGCGTAAGCTCGCGCTCCAGCAATGCGGAACAGTGTTGCCAGAAATCGTTCATCGAGTTGCTGTCGTTATGGTGTGCACGGCGGTCGCCGCTGCCCCTGTCGCGCGCGCGCAACAAGGCCCTGAGCAGCCAGGCTAACCAGGCGCAATGGCTCCAGGCGCTTGTGCCACAAGGGTTTGCGGGACAAGCGAGCCGGAGCCGCGTGCAGGATTTTTGGGAAGTAAGGCGAGATTCTAACGCCAAAACGGACCCGCAAGGGAGTTATCCACAGGGACGGATCATAGGGCGAACTCCTCGCGGGCCGCGGTCCAACCAGGCTAAACTATTGACGGTCAACGAAAAACCGGTTTAAATAGCGGGTTCCGCGAAAACCAATTCTGTAAACGCCCGGCCATTGCCGCTTCAGCGATGATCGTGCGGTTAATTTTCGATCAGTCGATCAAGTGAGAGCAACATGAAACGTACTTACCAACCTTCCGTTACCCGTCGCAAGCGCACCCACGGCTTCCGCGTTCGCATGAAGACCACAGGTGGCCGCAAGGTCATCAACGCACGTCGCGCGAAGGGCCGCAAGCGCCTCGCCATCTAAGGCAGGCGAGCGGATTGCGCGCTCCGTTTGTGCCAGGTAGCGACGCCCGCGGTGAAGCGGGAACGGCAGGGGCGCTGCAACAGGGTTCGGTTCCGTTGCGAGCGCAAGCCGCCTTCCCCAAAGCCGCAAGGCTACTGAAAACGGATGAATTTTCATCCGTTTTTCGTTTGCGCCCGTGGCGCCGCACTGCGCACTTCGTGGTGTACGGACGGCCCACCGGCAACGAAGCTCGCTTAGGTCTCGTGATCGGCAAGAAGTATGCGCCGCGCGCGGCCACGCGTAATCTGGTACGTCGAATCGCGCGTGAGGCGTTCCGGCTGCGTCGCGCGGAATTCGGCGGTTGGGATGTGCTGCTGCGTTTGCACACGCGCTTCGACAAAAAGGCTTTGCCGAGCGCCTCGTCGCCGCCGTTAAAGGCGCTGTGCCGCAGCGAAATTGAGGCGCTGCTCGACAAGGCAGCGCGCGAAATTACCCGTCGTGAGGCGCCGCCCGCGGAAGCGCCCAAGACGGAATGACGCTCAAGTGACCGCCCGCTTTGCAGTTCAGGCCGCCCAAGCAGCTTTGGCAGCCGTGCTGCGCGGGCGTCGCCCGGTATTCCACGTTGCGCGGCGCCGTCCGGCCGCACCAGCCATGCAAACGGTACTCTTCGCTTTACTGCGTTTTTACAAAGTTGCCGTGAGCCCAATGCTCGGCAACCGGTGCCGTTTTTACCCTTCCTGCTCTGATTACGCGCGCGAAGCAATCCAGTATCATGGCGCCGCGCGCGGGACTTATCTCGCCGCCAGGCGTATTTGCCGCTGCCACCCGTTTTCCGCGGGCGGCATCGATCTCGTCCCGCCTCCCACTTCTGAAAAGCGCTGACGCGCCGTTCCATCGACACTGAGACAACGCATGGATATCAAACGCACCGTCCTATGGGTCATCTTTTTCATGTCAGCGGTCATGCTGTTCGACAACTGGCAACGCGACCACGGACGCCCGTCGATGTTCTTCCCGAGCGCCACGCCGACCAAGACCGTCGGTAGCGCCGCACCGGGAACCACGACGCCGGGAACCCAGCCCGCCGATTTGCCGGCAACGAACGCAGCCGCACCGGGCAACGCGCCGGCGGCGACGCAAGCGCAACTGATCAAGTTCAGCACCGACGTCTATAGCGGCGAGATCGACACCCGCGGCGGCACGCTGTCGAAGCTGTCGCTCGTGAAGCAAGGCGACGGCAAGCAGCCGGATCTCGTCATCACACTGTTCGACCGCACCGCGAACCACACGTATCTGGCGCGCACGGGCCTGCTCGGCGGCGATTTTCCGAATCACAACGACATCTACACGCCGTTGCCGAACCAGCAACACGACCTGACGGGCAACGAACAATCGTTCCAGCTCAGCTTCGAGTCGCCGGTGAAGGGTGGCGTGAAGGTCATCAAGACCTACACGTTCACGCGTGGCAGCTATGTGATCGGCGTCGACACGAAGATCCAGAACGTCGGCACCACGCCGGTGAGCCCGTCGGTCTATATGGAACTGGTGCGTGACGACCAGCCGGTGGAAACGCCGCGCTTCTCGCACACGTTCATCGGGCCGGCTGTCTATACCGACCAGCATCACTTCCAGAAGATGACGTTCGGCGACATCGACAAGAACAAGCAGGACTACGCGACTTCGGCCGACAACGGCTGGATCGCGATGGTCCAGCATTACTTCGCGTCGGCCTGGATTCCGCAGCAAGGGGCGAAGCGCGACATCTACGTCGAGAAGATCGATCCGACGCTGTATCGCGTCGGCGTGAAGGAGCCGGTGGCGACCATCGCTCCGGGCCAAACCGTCGACGTGTCCGCTCGCCTGTTCGCCGGTCCGGAAGAAGAGCGCATGCTCGAAGGCATCGCGCCGGGTCTGGAGCTGGTGAAGGACTACGGCTGGGTGACGATCATCGCGAAGCCGCTGTTCTGGCTGCTCGAGAAGATCCACAGCTACGTCGGCAACTGGGGCTGGTCGATCGTGCTCCTCACGCTGCTGATCAAGGCGGTATTCTTCCCGCTGTCGGCTGCAAGCTACAAGTCGATGGCACGCATGAAGGCGATCACGCCGCGCATGCAGGCGCTGCGCGAACGCTTCAAGGGCGATCCGCAGAAGATGAACTCGGCGCTGATGGAGCTGTATAAGACCGAGAAGGTCAATCCGTTCGGCGGCTGTCTGCCGGTCGTGATCCAGATTCCGGTGTTCATCTCGCTGTACTGGGTGCTGCTGTCGTCGGTGGAAATGCGCGGCGCGCCGTGGATTCTGTGGATTCACGATCTGTCGCAACAGGATCCGTTCTTCATCCTGCCGGTGCTGATGGCCGTCTCGATGTTCCTGCAGACCAAGCTGAACCCGACGCCGCCGGACCCGGTTCAAGCCAAGATGATGATGTTCATGCCGATCGCGTTCTCTGTCATGTTCTTCTTCTTCCCGGCCGGTCTGGTGCTGTACTACGTCGTGAACAACGTGCTGTCGATCGCCCAGCAGTACTACATCACGCGGATGATGGGTCAGGCGAAGGCCAAAGCGGCCTGATGATGTTTTGCCTGAGGTGGGCGGCAACGCCCGCTCTCTGCAGGCTCTGATCCCAGTCAAAGCTGGCTGGTACAGCGGCAAAAGAAAAGCCGCCCGGTTTGCACCGGGCGGCTTTTTTGATGCTCGCGGGTAAACGCTTCACGCGATGCCGCCGTTACTCTTCTTCCGCGTCTTCGCCGTAAAAACGCACGATCATCTCTTCGACCAGAAAGCGGTCTTTCGGCGTGAGCGACTCGATCTTGGAAGCGAGCTCGATCGTTTCAGCCGACGGCGGATATTTCTCGCCACGCGCCAGCGGCCTGGCGTTCACGCCCGGCGACGGTCCGTAGTGCAGCCAATGCTCCTTGACGTTCAGCCATTCGGCTAACGTACGCAACTTATCGGGCTTGGGAATCGTCGTACCGGATAACCACTTGTGAGCGGTTTGCGGCGTCACTTCGCGCTCGCCTCGGTAGCGCAGATTGAATTGCTCGGCGAGCTTGGTCCCGCCGCGAATCTTGAGCGGCTCCAGCAGGTCCTTCAACCGTTTGGCGAAGGCGGCTTTTTCTTTGTTGGTCGGCATGAGCCGGATTGTGCAATTCAACGTCCAACCAGTTGACAACCGGGCAAGTTTAGTTTTAGCGTATTTGAGATACTTTTAGCTTGTAGTGCGCTTTGGGTAAAGCGTCGGCGGAATTTGTATTTTTTGGTGTTTTTTCCTTATCCGGTGCGCCTGTTCGCGATCTCACCGTCCTACAGCGTCCTATTTAGTCTGAGGAAGCGCAGTAGTAATCCTAGCTTGTTTGAGATAAATCCCAACTGCTTGGATAATGCAGCTTCCGCCATCAATCAGAACCTCGCGACACGGTCGCCGGATGCGCCCGCGTTACAATGCCTCGCGCCACGCTGCCCGGCGCCGCCCTGCCCTCCTCTCCGTTTTGCCATGCTTTTTATGCTCACCACCGATTCCGATCCTATCGTCGCCATTGCCACCGCGCCCGGCCGTGGAGGGATCGGTGTCGTGCGGATTTCGTTCGGCCGCGCGGGCGAGGCGGCCGCCCAGCCGCTGATGCAGACGCTCACCGGCCAGATACTCGCGCCGCGCCATGCGAGCTACGTCCCGTTTCTCGACGCCAGCGGCAATGCGCTCGATCGCGGCATCGCGCTGTACTTTCCGGCACCGCATTCCTACACCGGCGAACACGTGCTCGAACTGCAAGGCCACGGCGGTCCGGTGGTGCTGCAACTCGTGCTGCAGCGTTGCATCGATGCCGGCCGCGCGTTCGGTTTGCGGCTGGCCGAACCGGGCGAATTCACGCGCCGCGCGTTCCTCAACGACAAGCTGGATCTGGCGCAAGCCGAAGCGGTTGCCGATCTGATCGAGGCCAGCACCGAGGCTGCCGCGCGTTCGGCGGGCCGCTCGCTCGACGGCGCGTTCTCGCGCGACATTCACGCGCTGGTCGAAGACGTGATCACGCTGCGCATGCTGGTCGAAGCGACGCTCGACTTCCCCGAAGAAGAAATCGACTTCCTCGAAGCCGCCGACGCTCGCGGCAAGCTCACGCGCATACGCGAGCGTCTCGCGCACGTGCTGAGCGAGGCACGGCAAGGCGCGTTGTTGCGCGAAGGACTCTCGGTGGTGCTGGCCGGGCAGCCGAACGTTGGTAAATCGTCGCTGCTGAACGCGCTGGCCGGCGCGGAGTTGGCCATCGTCACGCCGATCGCCGGCACGACGCGCGACAAGGTCGCGCAGACGATTCAGATAGAAGGCATTCCGCTGCACGTGATCGACACAGCCGGCCTGCGCGATACCGAGGACGAAGTCGAAAAGATCGGCATTGCGCGCACATGGAGCGAAATCGAGCGCGCGGATGTGGTGCTGCATCTGCTCGATGCGCGCACCGGCATGACCGCTGAAGACGAGGCGATCGCCGGGCGTTTTCCGGGCGGTGTGCCGGTCGTGCGCGTGTTGAACAAAACGGACCTGACCGGCCTCGCGCCGACGACGCAGGCGCTCGACGCGGATCTCGATCTGAGCGAAGTGCGGCTGTCGGCGAAACAGGGCGATGGTGTTGCGCTGTTGCGCGACGAGTTGCTGCGGATCGCCGGCTGGCAAGCGGGCGTGGAAAGCGTGTATCTGGCGCGCGAGCGGCATCTGATTGCTCTGCGCGCCGCCGAGGAGCATCTGGCGACTGCGGCAGCGCACGCCGATCAGAACTCGCAGGCGCTTGATTTGTTCGCTGAGGAACTGCGGCTCGCGCAGGATCAGTTGAATTCGATTACTGGTGAATTTAGTTCGGATGACCTGCTCGGAGTGATTTTTAGCAGGTTCTGTATTGGGAAGTGAGCGGGGATTGGGGAATTGGGCTCTGAGGTTATATCCATAAAGGCTTTCTGAGTAAATCAAACCACAGATTTGCGAGCAAAGAATCCCGCTGCGTTGACCCAAAATTCGCCAAATCTTTGGTACACAGACTCCATAAGGTTTAAAATCGCAGCTGTCCGCCTATCAGCGATCCGAGCATGCCCCGCTTAGCCGTCCCCCTCACCGAAGCTCAGATCCGCGCGCTCGAACCGCGCGCCACCCGTTATTGCGTCGCTGACGGCAGCGGCCTCGTCATCGAGGTCATGACGACCGGCACCAAGATCTGGCGCTTCCGCTACACGTTGAACGGCAAACGCCAACCGCTCGCCACGATCGGCGACTACCGGATGATCTCGCTGCGCGTCGCGCGGGCCAAAGCACAGAAATATGCGGAGATGGTCGCGCAAGGCATCTCGCCGGTCGCCACGGCGCGGCGCGATCGCGGCGCGGAAAGCAAAGCCGATGTCCTGCGCGAAGCCGCCGAGCTTTATCTCGCAACGGAAATGGCGGGCAAGTCGGAGGAATACCGGCGCACCACGCGCCGCGCGCTCGACAAGGATGTTTTACCCGCCATTGGCCACATGCCGATCAAAGCCGTCACCGCCGACGACATCGTTGCGATATGCGACAGAATCAAAAGCCGCGGTTCGCCGAAAATGGCGCTGCATACGCGCAATGTCGTCAAGCGTCTCTACGAGTATCTGATCGCCCGTCAACTCGCGGCCAGCAACCCGGCCGAGGTCGTGCCGGCGCGCTCCATCGCCACGTTCGACAGCCGCACCCGAGTGCTCTCGGGCGACGAGATCGGCACCATGTTTCGCTCGATCGACGCATCGAGCATTCGTCGGCCTCTGAAATTGGCGCTGCACTTGCTCGTGCTGACGATGGTTCGCAAATCGGACCTGGTCGAATCGACGTGGGCCGAATTCGATCTGGACAAAGCGCTATGGACGATACCCGCTGGGCGTCTGAAAAAGGATCGTGATCGGCAAGTGCCGCTTTCGCAGCAGGCGGTCTCCATGCTGCGCGAGCTTTACCAAGCGCGGGCCAGCCGAAAGTTCGTATTCCCGAGCGTCAGGGGCGACGATCGGCCGATCGCCAAAAGTACGCTGAATCAGGCAGTCAAGGCGCTCGGCCTCGACGTGGAGCATTTCGTCCTGCATGACTTCCGGCGCACGGCAACGGCGCACCTACGCGAGATCGCGCAGCCTTCGAGCGAAATAGACCGGGGTGCGGCTGAGATGCCCGAGCGTATCAAGCAAGACGCGAGCGCGGAAAATGACGCGAAGCAGCGTCGGGGCATGCAGCAATGGGCGGATTTTGTGGACGCGCAGATCGAAGGCGCACGTAGAGCGGCGACCAGCACGCCCTGAACGGGCCGCGTCGGGTGCCTAGCCCTTGAAACAAGAGATTATGATGGTACACAAAACCCATCACTCCAAACTCAACTAATTGTTCAAAATAGTAAATTCAATTTCTCACTAGGTTTCAAAGGTGAGGAATAACGGACGGATGAGCATCCGCCAAAATCGCATCACATGGACCTTTTCTCCCGCGTTTCATCGCCTAAACTGTAGGGTGGACGCAACTCGATACGGAGGCTCCCATGTCTGAATCGTTGATCGCTTATCTGCTGGGGCCTGCTGTCATGCTGCTGGTCGGCGTCGCTATCTGGGCCGCGTCCCACTACCACCAGAAGACAAAGCCGCAAAGACTCGAGCGCTGGCTCGACACTCACTATGCGGAGTGGCTGCATCACAGGCACTGAGTCGCGCATTTGAAATGAAAAGGCCGTCGCTTAACACGACGGCCTTTTTGCCTGTGGCGCGCGCAAAGATGCGCGCGCTCCACGATTGATTACCAACCCGGCTGCGGTTGCGGATACCCGTATTGCTGCTGCGGGGGCGCACCGCACGCCACATAGGCACGTTGGTATTGGTCATAGCAGTATCCCGGCGGCGCTTGCGCATAGACCGGCGCGGGCTGATACGCCGGCTGCGCATACACAGGCTGCTGGTAAGCCACCACCGGCGCTGGATTCAGCGCCGAGGTCACCACCGCCCCGAGCACGGCGCCGCCGATCAGCGCACCGACGACATCGCCGCCATTACCGTGCGCCGACGCTTGACCCGCCACGCTCAGACTTCCCACCATCACCAACGCCACTGCGATCTTTTTCATGTTTGACTCCCCGCCGTTCAGGCATGGAACAAATTGTGGCTGGCGCGCGCAGAAATAGATGCTGCAAGTGGTAACCGGACATTACCCATGTAACGCGGCACGCGGCGTTGCGGGGGCAATGCGCGCGCAAGCGCTACCACTGGCACCTCCACGCAATCCAGCCTGATACCCGCTACCCCATTCCACCGATCAATGTAAAATCCGCCGCATAACCTGTCGGATAAATCCGGCAACTCGCCAAGCTCTCCGGCCCGTCGATCGCAGGATCGGACCACGTCGACAACACGGGTCGAGACAAGCGAAAAAAGTAAGGGGCGTGCGCGTGAAACAATGGACCATCCGGCAACGGATTCTGTGCAGCTTCGGGATCGTGCTGATCGTGATGCTGGCAATGGCAATCGTCACCTTCCAGCAGCTTGGCGGCATCGATCGCGACGCGAAGAGCCAGCAGCAGGACTCGATGCCCGGCCTCTACTACGCGACCGCGATGCGTGCGGCCTGGTTCGAGAACTACAGCGTCACGCAACGCCTCATCTACGTCGACGCGGACGCCGATTCCGTCAAGCGCGACACCGCACGTTTGCAGGAAACCCAGCAAACGCTTCAGAAGCTTATCAACGACTACGGCGTGACCATCGTCCGCGACGTCGATCGTGAGGTCTTCAACGATTTCCGCCAGCAACAGGCGCAGTACCTGCCGATCCAGGCTTCGGTGCTGGACAACCTGCCGGCATCGAAAGACAACGCCGAGCGCATCTTCAACGCGCAACTTACGCCGCTCTGGGAAACCGGCCGCCTCTCCGTGCGCAAGCTGGTCGACGACAACAAGAGCTATGCCGACCAGGCCGCTGAAAGCATCCGCAACTCGGTTGAGACGACCGGCATCGTGATGCTGGTGATGCTGCTGATCGCCGTCGTCGTCGCCGTGCTAGCCGGTTACTGGCTGTTGCGCGCCGTCACCACGCCGATGGCCAAAGTGCTGCAAGTCGTCGACGTGATGCGCACGGGCGACCTGACCCAGCGCCTGCAACTGAATCGCGCCGACGAAATCGGCGCGCTCGAAGCGGGCTTTAACCGCATGACCGACGAACTCACCGCGCTGGTCGGCCAGGCGCAAAAATCGGCGGTACAGGTGACGACATCGGTGACGGAAATCGCCGCGACCTCACGCGAGCAGCAAGCCACCGCGAACGAAACCGCCGCGACCACCACCGAGATCGGCGCAACCTCGCGTGAAATCTTCGCGACCTCGCGCGACCTGCTGCGCACCATGAACGAAGTCTCGGAAGTGGCCGGCCAGTCGGCGGCGCTCGCGGGCACCGGCCACGCCGGTCTCGCGCGCATGGAAGAGACCATGCGTCTTGTGATGGAAGCGGCCGGCTCGGTCAACGCGAAGCTCGCAATCCTCAACGAGAAGGCCAGCAACATCAACCAGGTCGTCGCCACCATTACCAAGGTCGCGGACCAGACCAACCTGCTCTCGCTGAACGCGGCGATCGAAGCGGAGAAAGCCGGCGAATACGGCCGCGGCTTCGCGGTCGTGGCAACGGAGATCCGCCGCCTCGCCGATCAGACCGCTGTGGCGACTTACGACATCGAACAGATGGTCAAGGAGATCCAGTCCGCAGTGGCCGCCGGCGTGATGGGCATGGACAAGTTCTCCGAAGAAGTGCGGCGTGGCATGCTCGACGTGCAGAACGTCGGCGGTCATCTCACGCAGATCATCCAGCAGGTGCAGCAACTCGCGCCGCGCTTCTCGATGGTCAACGAAGGCATGCAGACGCAAGCCACCGGCGCCGAGCAGATCACCCAGGCGCTGACGCAGCTCTCGGAGGCCGCCCAGCAGACGGCGGAATCGCTGCGTCAGTCGACCCAGGCGATCGACGATCTGACGCACGTCGCCAACAGTCTGCGCACGGGCGTGTCGCGCTTCAAGGTGACGGCCTGACGCGCCACGGCGCGCTGATCGAAGCCGACAGTCGCACGCCCTTCCACCGCCCACGCACACGTCGATGCTCTTCATCCTCTTCACGCTCGATAGCGAACGGTATGTGATCGACGCGACACAGGTGGAGCGTCTGATGCCGCTCACGCCGCAGTCGCCGCCGAAGACAATCCCCGGCGCGCCGTCGTGGGTGGCGGGCGTGCTCGATCACGAAGGCGCGCCGCTGCCGTTGATCGATCTGCCGGCACTCGCGCTCGGCCGTCCCGCCGCGCAACTGATGTCGACGCGTATCGTGCTGGTGCGCTATCCGCTTCCCGGCACGACGCGCTTGCTCGCGCTGCTGCTCGAAGGCGCGACGCGCACCATTCGTCTGGATGTGGCGGCGTTTCAGGATGCCGGTCTCGACATGCCGCACGCGCGTTATCTCGGCCCGGTCGCGAGTGAAGCGGGTGGCCTCGTGCAGTGGATCCGCGTCGAGCATCTGCTGCCCGACGACGTCAAAGCGCTCCTCTTTCCCGAGGCGCACGCATGAACGCGCAGCACGACAACGCACCGCTCTATCGACGCTTTGCGGAGCTGTTGCATCGGACCATCGGGCTCGATGCGGCATCGCTCGGCCATAGTGCGATTGAGCGCGCGGTCGACCAGCGCGCGGCAGCGTGGTGTGCGGACGGTCACGCCGAAGCCACGCTCGCCGACTATTGGGAAGCCGCGCAATGTTCGCCTTCGATGGTGCAGGCGCTGATCGAAACGGTCGTCGTGCCGGAAACCTGGTTCTACCGCGACGCCGACGCGTTCAAGGCACTCGCGCGGCTCGCGCATGAGCGTCTCGCCGAGCGCGGTAACGCATTGCCGCTACGCGTCCTGAGTCTGCCCTGCTCGACCGGCGAAGAACCGTACACGATCGCGATGACGCTGCTCGACTCAGGCATCGACGCCGCGCAGTTGCGCATCGACGCAATGGATATCAGCGACCGTTCGCTCGCCGTCGCGCAACGCGCTGTCTACGGACGCAATTCGTTTCGCGGCAATGCGTTTCCGTTTCGCGACGCGCACTTCACGCGCACCGAAGACGGCTGGCGTCTCGCGCCGCGCGTGGTCGACGCAGTGCGTTTTTCGCGCGCCAATCTGATGCAGTTCGATGCATCGTCGCTTGGCGTCTACGACTTCGTGTTCTGCCGCAACGTGCTGATTTACTTCGACCGCGACGCGCAGCAAAAAGCCTTGCAGGCGCTCAATAGCGTGCTCGCCGAAAACGGCACGCTGTTCGTCGGCCCCGCGGAAACCGGGCTGCTGATGCGTTACGGCATGCAGTCCGCGAAGATCCCACTGGCGTTCGCGTTTCATCGCGGCGCGCCCGAGGAAGCGCAGTTGAATAGCTGGCACACTGCGCCGCTCGCCACTGCTGCCGCGCTCGCGATGACGCGTTCACAGGTGCCGGCGCTTGCTCCTCCACGTGTGTTTTCCGCGCAGCCTTTCGCGTGGCCCGATCCGGTTGCGCGCACGCCGTTCAATGGTGTGACGCCGTTCACGCCACGTGACAGCGTCGCGCCGTACATGCGCGAGACGTCGACGCCCGCTCCGCCGCCGGCACACAACCCGCTGTCGCCGGCGGCCAACGCAGCACGCGACACATTGAAAGCCGCGCACGCGCTAGCCGACGCCGGCCGCCTCGCGGAAGCCGCCACGGCGATCAACGCCTATCTGGAACACCACGCCCCGCACGCCGATGCGTTTTATCTGCTCGGCGTCCTGGCCGATGCCAACGGTGATGCGAACCTCGCACGCAGCCAGTATCGCAAGGCGCTGTATCTCGACCCTCAGCATGCGGAAGCGCTCGCGCATCTCGCGACCTTGCTCGAACTCGAAGGCGATCGCGACGGCGCACGCCTGCTAATGCAACGCGTGTCGCGCGCGCAAGGGGCGCAACGTGGCTGACACGCAGACGGTGACCTTCGACGATTGCTGGAACCGCATCGGCGTGCGCGGCGATTCGTCGTGCGAGCGTCTTGTCGAATACGTGCGCTGCCTGAATTGTCCGGTGTTCGAAACGGCCGCAGCCAAACTGCTGGAACGGCCGATTCCGTCGGTGGATCTCTCGCAGCACGACCTGCGCGCGCCGGTGCAATCGCAGCAGAATGTGCAAGGCGCAAGCGAATCGTTCCTCGTCTTTCGCATCGGCGAGGAATGGCTGGCGCTGCCCACGCCGATCTTCAAACGCATCGTGCAGACGCGGCCGATTCATACGTTGCCGCATCGGCAGCATCGCGCGGTGCTGGGCGTGGTGAATGTGCAAGGCGAATTGCTGGTGTGTCTGTCGCTCGCGCACCTGCTCGGTTTTGAAGCCGACGCCGCCGCACGCGACGATCGCGCGCGTCACAATCTGCCGCGTTTGCTGGTGGTCTCACGCGCTGAAGAACACGCGGTGTTCCCGGTGGATCAGGTCGACGGCGTGCACCGGATCGCGACGGCCAGCTTTTGCTTGCCGCCCGCCACGCTTTCGCAAGCGGCGGCCGCGCATACGCGCGCAGTCGCGCCGTGGCGCGGCATGAGCGTCGGCCTGCTCGACGCCGACGCACTCTTCGACACCTTGAACCGGAGTCTCGGATGACGGACGATCCACGCCGCCCGTCGCTGATCGATCTGTTCCGCGAGGAGGCGCGCACGCAGGCACGCGTGCTCAACGATGGCCTGCTCGCGCTCGATCGTGCACCGCGCGATGCCGGTGCGCTCGAGGCCTGCATGCGGGCCGCGCATTCGTTGAAGGGCGCGGCGCGTATCGTCGGCGTGCAGGTCGGCGTCGAACTCGCGCATGCCATGGAGGATTGCTTCGTCGCCGCGCAGGAAGGGCGTGCGTTGCTCGACGTCGCATGGATCGACGAGTTGCTGCGTGGGGTGGATATCGTCGCGCACATCGGCAATGATGAAGACGAGTCGGCGCGTGACGCGGTCGGCACATGTGTGGCGTCGTTGCAGGCGCGTATGGCGGGCGTGGTGCCGCATGGCGTGGCGGTGCGGCGGGATGTGGCGCCGCCGGCAGCCGCGCCGTTTGAACCCGCGTGCAGCACTGCCGCCGAACCGCTAACGGCCTCAGTCGCCTCGCTACCTTCGGGCTCAAATTCGGACGCACACGCAGACCCGGACGCCGCATTCAATCTGCTAGCCGATGCGCTGCGCGCCGAAGCGACACCGGCCTCCACCGCGCCACCGCCCACACCGGACGGTACGCCTGCCACGACACCCGCGTCGAACAGCGCGCGAGGCACAAGCACCACAACCGCCGAACCCGGCCGCATGCTACGCGTGCGCGCCGACAACCTCGACCGCCTGCTGTCGCTATCCGGCGAATCACTGGTCGAATCGCGCTGGCTAAAACCCTTCGCGCAATCGATGCTGCGCGTCAAGCGAGTCCAACGCGACAGCACTCGCGCGCTGGATCAACTGCACGAAACGCTCGCCGACCTCAAGCTCGATCCGCGCGCGCAAGCCGCGCTTGAAGAAGTTCGCCGCCTCACCGCCGAATCGCAGCATCTGCTGGCCGAACGTCTCGCCGATCTGGAAAGCTTCGACCGCCGCTCGACCCATCTGTCGCAGCAACTCTACGACGCCGCCCTGCAATGCCGCATGCGCCCATTCGGCGACGGCACCGGCGGACTCGCGCGAATGGTGCGCGACGTCGCGCGTTCGCTCGGCAAGAAGGTGCGTTGGGCGCTGGTCGGCGAATCGACTCAGGTGGACCGCGACATTCTCGATCTGCTCGAAGCGCCCCTGGGCCATATGCTGCGCAACGCGCTCGACCACGGCATCGAAACACCCGCCGTGCGCCTCGCGTGCGGCAAGCCGGAAGAAGGCACGCTCACGCTCGACGCGCGTCACACAGCCGGCGCGCTGCTCATCACCGTTTCCGACGACGGCGCGGGCATCGACCTCGACGCCTTGCGCGCGTCGATCGTCCGCAAGAAACTCGCGAGCGACGAAACGGCCGCGCGTCTGTCCGAAGCCGAGCTGCTCGAATTCCTGTTCTTGCCGGGCTTCTCGCTACGCGATCAGGTGACCGAGGTCTCGGGCCGCGGCGTCGGACTCGACGCGGTGCACGACGTCGTCAAACGCGTGCGCGGCACGGTGCGGATCACGCAGGAACCCGGCCTTGGCACGCGCGTGCAATTGCAGTTACCGCTGACGCTCTCGGTGATCCGCAGTCTGTTGGTCGAAGTCGCGGGCGAGCCATACGCGGTGCCGCTCGCGCATGTGAACCGCACGCTGCACGTGAGCCGCGCGGAGATCGAGTTGCTCGAAGGTCATCAGCACATCGCGTTTTCCGGCCGGCGCATCGGCGTGGTCACTGCGCATCAGATTCTCGACACCGCGCCGCCCGCGGATGAAAGCGGCACCGTCAGCATGATCGTGATCGGCGACGGCCCGCAAACCTATGGCGTGGTGGTCGACCGTTTTCTCGGCGAGCGGATGCTGGTGGTGCAACCGCTCGATCCTCGTCTCGGCAAAATCCGCAACATCACCGCCGGCGCGCTGATGGAGAACGGCGATCCGGTGCTGATCGCCGACGTCGACGACTGGCTGCGCTCCGTCGAAAGGCTCGTCGCGGGCGGCGATCTCAAGCATACGCAACATGGCGTCGCGCATGCGGCTCAGCGCGCCACGCGCCGCGTGCTGGTGGTCGACGATTCGCTCACCGTGCGCGAACTCGAACGCAAGCTGCTGGCCACGCGCGGTTATGACGTGACGATCGCCGTCGACGGCATGGACGGCTGGAACGCCGTGCGCGGCGAGCGCTTCGACCTCGTCATCACCGATATCGACATGCCGCGCATGGACGGTATCGAGCTGGTCACGCTCATCAAACGCGATCCGCAATTGCAGTCGCTGCCGGTGATGATCGTGTCGTACAAGGACCGTGAAGAGGACCGTCGCGCCGGCCTGAACGCGGGCGCGGACTACTATCTGGCGAAAGGCAGTTTTCATGACGAAGCACTGCTCGATGCGGTGCGTGATCTGATCGGCGAAGCTTACGGTTAAACCCACGGGTAAAACGGATGAAAATCGGAATCGTCAACGACATGCCGCTCGCCGTCGAGGCGCTGCGCCGAGCGCTCGCGGCGCGCCACGACTTCGAGGTGCTGTGGATCGCGCAGGACGGCCAGCAGGCGGTCGATTTCTGCACCGCGCAGCGGCCCGACATCGTGCTGATGGATCTGGTGATGCCGAACGTCGACGGGATCGAGGCCACGCGCCGCATCATGGCGCGCGCGCCCTGCGCGATCCTGATCGTTACCGTCGATGTGGGCGCGAACGCGTGGCGCGTTTATGAAGCGATGGGCGCGGGCGCGCTCGACGCCGTCGATACGCCCTCGCTGAGCGGTCCCGATGCGCACAAGAGCATCGCCACGCTGATCGCGAAGATCGACCGCATCGCGGCGCTCGTCAAGGAACGCAATGCGCCCGGCGCGGCGGCCGCGGCAACGCCCGCCTGCTTGACGAGCCGCGACACGCCGCTGGTGGCGATCGGCGCATCGGCGGGCGGACCGGCGGCGCTTGCCACGCTGCTCGCCGGTTTGCCGAAGGATTTTGCGGCGGCCATCGTCATCGTGCAGCACGTCGATGCGGCGTTCGCCGCCGGCATGGCGGACTGGCTGAACCAGCAATCGGCGTTGCCCGTGCGAATCGCCCGCGAAGGCGACCGGCCGCAAGCGGGCGTCGCGTTGCTCGCCGCCACCGACGATCATCTGCATCTGAAATTGCCCAACGTGCTCGGCTACACGCCCGTGCCGGAAGAGACGCCTTACCGGCCTTCCGTCGACGTGTTTTTTCACAGCGTGGTGGCGCGCTGGCCGGCGCGCGCGGTCGGCGTGCTGCTCACCGGCATGGGCCGCGACGGCGCGATCGGCCTCAAGGCGATGCGCACCAAGGGCTATCACACGATCGCGCAGGACGAGGCGACCAGCGCCGTGTATGGCATGCCGAAAGCGGCCGCGGCGCTCGACGCCGCCGCCGCGATCCTGCCGTTGCCGCGCATCGCCGCCGCACTTGCGACGGCGGTCAACTCGCGCTAGCCGCTCACTCGCCGCCGATGAGCCGCTTCGATTCACTCACATTCATTCTGGCTGAACAACATGGACACTCCTAAACCGCATCAGAACACCGCCGCGCAGGACTTCGCGTCGGACGCGGCGGACGCTCCCAATCTCGCGATCGATGACGCTTTGGCGCGCATCCTCGGCAATCCGCCCGCGGCGGAGTGCCCGATCATGGTGTTGCTGGTCGACGACCAGGCGATCATCGCCGAGGCGATTCGCCAGGCGCTGGCCGACGAAGCGAGCGTCGACTTTCACTACTGCGCGTCGCCTGAAGACGCACTGCGCTGCGCTGCGGAAACGCGCGCGACGGTGATCCTTCAAGACCTCGTGATGCCGGGCACGGACGGTCTCACCCTCGTGCGCCAATACCGGCAGAATCCGGCGACGCGCGACATTCCGATCATCGTGCTGTCGACCAAGGAAGAGCCGCTCGTGAAAAGCGCGGCCTTCGCCGCCGGTGCCAACGATTATCTGGTGAAGCTGCCGGACCGCATCGAGTTGATCGCGCGCATCCGCTATCACTCGCGCTCGTATCTGAACCTGATTCAACGCGACGAGGCCTACAAGGCGCTGCGTCAATCGCAGCAACAATTGCTCGCGACGAATCTGGAGTTGCAGCGGCTCACGCATTCGGACGGCCTGACGGGCCTGTCGAATCGCCGCTACCTCGATCAATATCTGGCTGCCGAATGGCGTCGCAGCACGCGCGACAAGACCGGCCTCGGCTTTCTGATGATCGATGTGGATAACTTCAAGGCGTACAACGATACCTACGGGCACGTCGCCGGCGACGAAGTGCTCAAGCGGGTCGCGCAAACCGTCGAATCGTGCCTCGGACGCTCGGCCGATCTCGCGGCGCGCTTCGGTGGCGAAGAGTTCGCGGTGGTGGTGCCGGGCACGTCGGCGGGCGGCTTGCGTCTGCTCGCGGAAAAGATCCGCATTGCAATCGAAGGGCTGGCGATTCCGCATGCGGGCTCCGCGACCGGCGGCGTGACGATCAGCATCGGCGCGGCAACGCTCGTGCCTTCGGCCGCCGAGCCGGTGACGAAGCTGATCGAAGCGGCTGACGTCGGTCTGTATCGAGCGAAGCGGGATGGGAAGAATCAGGTGGCGGTCAGCGATTGATCGTTGCGGATGCGGTTCTACTACCGTGCAATGAAAGCGCGCCCTTTGCAGGGCGCGTTTTCACTTGCAGCGATAGCAGCAGCAGTGCGTTAGTCGGTTTCTAACGCATGCGCTTTTCTAGCATTGCCAGGACGCTGCGCCGACCGCTGCGTCGCCGAGGTACTTGCTGCGTGCTTCAACAAGCACGCTTGTGTCGATGGCGCCCTCGTCGGCCAGCGCCTTCAGCGCGGCGATCACGATCGCCTTGCGGTCCACTTCGAAGAATTCACGCAACGCCTGACGCGTGTCGCTGCGGCCGAAACCGTCGGTACCGAGCGTCACATAACGGCGTGGCACGTATGCGCGAATCAGTTCGGGCACGGCACGAACATAATCCGTGGCGGCGATGACCGGGCCTTGCGACGCTTCGAGCGCTTGCGTGACGTACGGCGCCGAAGTCGCTTCGCCAAGACGCGCGAGCCGTTCTGCCGCCATGCCGTCGCGTTGCAACTCGGTGAAGCTCGTCACGCTCCACACTGCAGCGTCGATCCGCCAGTCGTCCTTCAACATCTGCTGAGCCGCAATCACTTCACCGAGAATCGCACCCGCGCCGAGCAATTGCACCCGAGCTTGCATGCTCTCCTGCTCCTGAGTTTGCGTCGTCAGCGGATAAATGCCCTTGAGAATCCCTTCGCGCAACGCCGGCAAGTCGCCGCCCGGCACCGAAGGCTGCGCGTAGTTCTCGTTCATCACCGTGACGTAATAGAACACGTCGCGCTGCTGCTCGACCATCTCCCGCATGCCCTCGTCGACGATCGCGGCAACCTCGTACGCGAACGCCGGGTCGTAAGCGCGGCAGTTCGGAATCGTCGATGCCGCCAGATGGCTCGAGCCGTCCTGATGCTGCAACCCCTCGCCGCCGAGCGTCGTCTTGCCCGACGTCGCGCCGATCAGGAAACCGCGCGCACGTTGATCCGCCGCAGCCCAGATCAGATCACCGATGCGCTGGAAGCCGAACATCGAGTAGTAGATGTAGAACGGCAGCATCGGCAGATCGTGCACGCTGTACGACGTCGCCGCCGCGATCCACGACGACACCGCGCCGGCTTCCGAAATGCCCTCTTCCAGGATCTGGCCTTTCGTATCCTCACGGTAGTAAAGCATCGAGCCGAGATCTTCCGGCTCGTACAACTGCCCGAGCGGCGAATAGATACCGACCTGGCGGAACATGTTCGCCATGCCGAAGGTGCGCGCCTCGTCGGCGACGATCGGCACCACGCGCGGGCCCACTTCCCCGTCCTTGAGCAGCGCGGTCAGCATGCGGACCAGCGCCATTGTCGTGGACATGTCGCGGCCGTTCGCGTCCAGCGCGAATTGCCCCCAGGAGGACACCGGCGGGACGGTCAGCCGCTTCGATGCAACTCTCCGCCTTCTGGGCAGATAGCCTCCGAGAGCCGCCCGGCGTGCATGCAGGTATTGCATTTCCGGGCTGTCTTCCGCGGGTTTGTAGAACTTCACCTGTTCGACGTCCTCGTCCGTGAGCGGCAGGCGGAAGCGATCGCGAAACGCCTTGAGGTCGTCGAAGCCAAGTTTCTTTTGCTGATGCGTGGTCATGCGGCCTTGGCCCGACGTGCCCATGCCGAAGCCCTTCATCGTCTTCGCGAGAATCACCGTCGGCTGGCCGCGATGGTCGAGCGCCTTCGCATAGGCCGCGTGCAGTTTGCGCACGTCGTGGCCGCCGCGACGCAGGCGGTCGATGTCGTCATCGCTCAATTGGGCGGCGAGCGCGGCAAGCTCCGGATTCTGGCCGAAGAAGCGTTCGCGGTTGTACGCACCGTCGTTGGCAGAGAAGGTCTGGAACTGGCCGTCCACGGTATGCGCGAACGCGCGCAGCAAGGCGCCGGTGCGATCGCGCGAAAACAGCGCGTCCCAGTCCGAGCCCCACACTACTTTGATTACATTCCAGCCGGCGCCGATGAAGTGCGCTTCCAGTTCATCGATGATGCGGCCGTTGCTGCGCACCGGACCGTCGAGCCGCTGCAGATTGCAGTTGATCACGAACACGAGGTTGTCGAGCCCCTCGCGCGCAGCCAGCGAGAGCGCGCCGGTCGATTCCGGCTCATCCATTTCGCCGTCGCCGAAAAAGCCCCACACCTTGCGGCCTTCTGTTTGCACGAGGCCGCGATTGGCCAGGTAGCGCATGAAACGCGCTTGATAAATCGCGTTGATCGGGCCGATGCCCATCGAGCCGGTCGGGAACTGCCAGAAGTCCGGCATCAGCCACGGATGAGGATACGAGCACAAGCCCGGTCCGCCGATCTCGCGACGGTAGTGCTGGAGGTTTTCCTCCGAGAGAAAGCCTTCGAGGTAAGCCCGCGCATAAACACCCGGCGACGAATGCGGCTGGAAATACACGAGATCGCCCGTGCCGTCTTCCCCGCCAGGTACGGCCGCGCGAAAAAAATGGTTGAAGCCGACCTCGAACAGATCCGCCGCCGACGCGTAACTCGCAATATGCCCGCCGAGTTCGCCGTAGGCCTGGTTCGCGCGCACCACCATTGCGAGCGCATTCCAGCGCAGCGCGGCGGCGAGCCGTTCTTCGAGTTCGAGATTGCCCGGATAGCGCGGCTGTTGCTCGAACGGGATCGTGTTCTGGTACGGCGTGACGTTGGTGCGCGCCGATTCAACACCCAGCGAAAGCGCATGGCTCGCAAGTTTGTCGAAAAGAAATTGCGCGCGGTCGCGGCCGACATGCGCGACGACCGCGTCGAGCGCTTCCAGCCACTCGGCGGTTTCCTGCGGATCGGTGTCCGCCTGCTCCGCGCTTTCAACACGCTGCGCATTCAACGACTTCAACTGCTCGCTACCGCTGGACAAATCTGTCATGGCACCACTCCCGCATCGACGCGTTCGGTTCAAGATCGAGTGAGTCAATGGTAACCATGTGCCCACAAAATGAGCGTCTCATTTGCTTGTGATCCCGCGCTGCGATAGGCTATTTATTCCGAATTTTGCCCGCATGACGGAATATTTCATCTATGACCACACCGCCTAGACGGCTCGACCGCATCGACATCGGCATCCTGAGCCAGTTGCAGCAGAACGCGCGCATCACCAATGCGGATCTGGCGCGCTCGGTGAACCTGTCGCCCACGCCGTGCTTCAACCGCGTGCGGGCGCTCGAAAAGCTCGGTCTGTTCAAGCAGCAGGTCACGTTGCTGAACCCGGAGCCGCTCGGGCTGCGCATCAACGTCTTCATTCAGGTGAGTCTGGAAAAGCAGGTGGAAGACGCGCTGCTGCGCTTCGAACAGGCGATCTCGGAGCGTCCCGAGGTGATGGAGTGCTACCTGATGACGGGCGACGCCGACTATCTCCTGCGCGTGGTGATGCCGGATATGCAGACGCTGGAGCGCTTCATCGTCGATCATCTGACGAAGATTCCGGGCATCTCCAATATTCGCTCGAGCTTTGCGCTCAAGCAGGTGCGTTACAAGACGGCGCTGCCGCTGCCGTCGTCGGGATTGACGCTGGTCGATCCCGACGACGTGTCGACTGACTGGCGCTAAGGCTTTCCGCCCGCTCGGCTTTATGCCGTGGCGGCGCCGCTCGTGTAGCGTGCGGCCGGCAGCTTGTGCGACAGGTTCGGCTGCAGCTGCTGACGTGCGCTGTTGAAGCGCTCCCAGTCCGCCGCGTCCGGCAACGACGGAATCGTCACCAGTTCGCCCTGGTCGAGGCCGGCGAGCGCGGCGTCCACCATGTCTTCGGCGGTCATCACGATCTGTTGCGGCAGATGTTCGACCGCGAGGCCCGCGCGGTCCCAGAATGCGGTGCTGGTCGCGCCCGGCAAAACCGCCTGCAACTGCACACCCTTGCCGCCCACTTCGTGATGCAGCGACTGCGTCAGGTTGAGCACGTAGGCCTTGGTGCCGCTGTAAGTGCCGTTCAACGTTTCCGGCGACAGCGCCACGATCGACGAAATATTGATCACGATGCCGTTGCCCCGCTCCACCAGGCCCGGCACGACCGCCGCCGTCAGGCGCGTGAGCGCGGTCACGTTCAGGTCGATCATTTTTTCGAGCTCGTCCACGTTCGAGTCGATCAGCGAGGCGGTCGCGCCGACGCCCGCGTTGTTGACCAGCATCGTGATGCCACGGTCCGCGCGCAGCCGTTCTTCGATGCGGCGCACGTCGGCTTTGACAGTGAGGTCCGCGCCGATCGTCTCGACATGGCGGCCGGTTTCCGTCTTCAGACGATCGGCCAGACTGTTCAGCCGCTCGACGTCGCGCGCCACCAGAATCAGGTCGTAGCCGCGCCGCGCAAGGCGGTCCGCATACACCGCGCCGATCCCCGACGATGCGCCCGTCACCAATGCCGTTCCTTTGCCTGCTTGCGTTGCCATTTGAATCGCTCCTTGCGGGCGTGGCGCCTCGCGCCTGTGCCCTGTCCGATGAATGATTGGGAAAACCGGGAAACCTCCGCCACCGCGCCGTTGTTTGCGGTATTGCGGTGTTGACGAAGCAAGTCTAGGCGCGTAGCCTGTCGTCTCAAATGTCGTATTTACCTCGTTTTAGGACATCGCAATGAGACACGTCGGTGTGGTGGTTTTTCCCGGCTTCCAGATCCTCGATATGGTCGCGGTCTCGATCTTCGAGCTGGCCAACCTGGAGGCCGGCCAGCCTGAGTACGACGTGGAGGTCATTTCCGAGCATGGCGGCATGGTGCGCAGCTCGGCGGGCGTGGAGATCGCCACCCGCCCGTTCGACGATCCGGCGTATGACACCGTGGTGGTCACTGGCGCGATGCAGATCGCGCCGTCGTCGCCGGGATTGCTGGCGTTTCTGAACGAGGCGCTCGCCGCGTCGCGACGCACCGCCAGCATCTGCACCGGCGCGTTCGTGCTGGCCGAGGCCGGGATTCTCGACGGCCGCCACGCCACGACCCATTGGATTCACGCTCGCGATCTGCAGCGGCGCTTTCCGCAAACGCGCGTGGACGAGGACCGCATCTTTATCATCGACGGGTCGGTGTGGACGTCGGCCGGCATGACAGCGTGCATCGATCTGTGTCTGGCGCTCGTTGAAAACGATCTCGGCATGGAGGTGTCGCGCGCGATCGCCAAGAAGCTCGTGGTGTATCACCGCCGCACTGGCGGCCAGTCCCAGTTCTCGGCCATGCTGGACCTGGAGCCGAAATCCGACCGCATCCAGAACGCGCTCTCTTACGCCAAAAGCCATCTGCGCGAGCCGTTGACGGTCGAACAGCTCGCCGACGTCGCGCATCTCAGCCCGCGCCAGTTCAGCCGCGCGTTTCGCGACGAAACCCGTCAATCGCCGGCCAAAGCCATCGAGGCATTGCGCGTCGAAGCCGCGCGCGCCATGCTGGAAGCGGGCCGCCATTCCATGGAGGCGGTAGCCGCGGAAACCGGTTTCGTCGATACCGAACGGATGCGGCGCGCCTTTCTGCGCGCGTATGGTCAGCCGCCGCAAGCGATCAAACGCGCGGCGCGCGTGATGTAACACATGTGGTGGACAATATCGGCAACAGCGCTTTACCCGATATGACCATCCACCATGAGAGGAACGCGATGAACTACGACGACAGCAATCCCTTCGCAAGGATTCTGCGTGGCGAACTACCCTGCATCAAGGTGGCCGAAACCGATGCCGCCCTCGCCTTCATGGACCTCATGCCGCAAGCCGACGGCCATCTACTGGTGGTGCCGAAGGAAGCCGCCGCGGAGATTTTTGAATTGTCGGATGCTTCGACGGTGGCGTGCATGCGCATGACGCAGAAGCTCGCGATTGCGGTGCGCGCAGCGTTGCGGCCGGACGGCGTGTTCATCGGACAATTCAACGGCGCGGCAGCGGGACAAACGGTGCCGCATGTGCATTTTCACGTGATCCCGCGCTGGGAAGGCCAGCCGCTGCGTATGCATGCGCGCGATGTCGCCGACGCGGACACGCTCGAAGCGCTCGCCAAACGCATTCGCTCGCATTGGCGCGCCGACTGAGGCGGCGCGCGGCGCGGTTCTGCGCGCCGTCATGCGCCGTAATATGTGTAAAAGCCGCTGAAACCAGCGGTGCGTGCCGCGCGGCTAGACTGGTACTTGCCTTGTACCCACAAGGCATTGAGTGTGGATCTCTTTTGGCCTGCCCGAAACGGCAGGCTTTTTTATTGGCGCGCTTTCGCGTTGCCTGACCGCTGCGCTTACGGCGCGCGTTAAAAAACCCGCACGCGGCGGGTTTCATTTCCTAGCGATGGTACGGTGTCGGCCGTGATGCGGCGGCGGCGGACGACGATGATGGTGATGCGGCGTTGGCACACGGCGGCAACGCTTTTAGCAGACGACCACCAAACGCCCTTGCACACGAATCCCCTGCTCAATCGGCCGCCATGTTGGTCGATTCGTGCAGTGCAGCACGCAGGAGAGGCAATCCGCTGGCGAACGCAACGTGTCACAGACGATGCCGCGAGCGGCGCAGCGGATGCCGCCAGTCGATGCGACGCGGTTTCACGGGCATCGGACGCATGTCGTGCAGGTGCCGGTGTTCCTGCCACAATTCGTCGGAGAAAAGAAATGCGACGATCAGCAGCGGAATGACCAGAAAGACGCCCAATATCAAGTTCTCGATCACGGTGGCCTCCGATTGCAGGAGCATGATTTCATTGTAGAGCACCGCGCGTACCCGTACCGTGCCGCGCGCCTCATAAGCGCCACGATCGAGCCGAACACAGGCCTGCGACAACGCGACGCCCTTTACTCGCCGGACCCGCCTGCCGCCTGGTTTATCGCAAGAAAGCGCCGTGCGGGCGCGAGAGCTTGCAAGAACTCCCCGCACCGCGCCCTGACTAACTGGAAAGCGCGTGAGCCTGCATCGAACGCGCGCATCCAAACCAATAATTCTCAAGGGGAATCCAATGACGACCGAACGCAGCAGCGAACTCACCCTGCGCCCGCTCGAGCGCACCGATCTGCGCTTCGTCCATGAAGTGAACAACAACGCGAAAATCATGCGTTACTGGTTCGAGGAGCCGTACGAAACCTTCTCGGAACTGACCCAGCTTTACGACCAGCACGTGCACGACCTGCGCGAGCGGCGCTTCGTGGCCATCGACAACGAGGGGCAGACCGTCGGCGTGGTCGAGCTGATCGAACTGGACTATATCCATCGACGGGGTGAATTTCAGATCATCATCGCGCCGCATGCGCAAGGCCGCGGCTACGCAACCCTCGCAACGCAGCTCGCGACGGACTATGCGTTTTCAGTGCTGAACCTGCGCAAGGTCTATCTGATCGTCGACAAGTCGAATACGGCGGCGATCCACGTCTACGAAAAGTGCGGCTTCAGGCATGAGGCCGAGCTGATCGAGGAATTTTTCGGCAATGGCAGCTATCACAACGCCTTGCGTATGTGCATGTTCCAGTCCGAGTTCTTCGAGGCCAATCGACGCGTCGATTGACCCCCGCGAATGCGCATAGGACTGCCGTTTGGCAGACCCTGTGTGTAGCGCTCCTCACACCTGGCACTATTTATCTTCTGCAAACACACCGTTATTTCGTGATTTCGGTTTAGTCGGTTGAATGACTTTGTGTGCAACGCACCAAGTACGTCGATTAAATGTAGCAAATCACTTAATTGTCGCCTCTCGTTTACGCGAACACGCGCCGCAAAGCTTTACTGGTTAAAGCGGCGTGCCCTGCCCGTCTTTTAGTTATCCGTTTCAATCACGACTAATTAACCCATTGCTCAACGATTAAGCAGGTGCGATGGACGGTGCGACAATTCGCCGCTGTTGCGACCGCACACAAGTTGTGCTTGTCGTTCTCTCGCATTCTCCTAAAGTGCAAGATGCGGGTTCAATCTTAAAGTTAAATACATAGCTAACCTGAGTATCCACCCGCACCGGAGGAAAATATGAAAATGCGAGTCGCCCTTGTTTTCGCCATTGCGGGATTGGCTGCCGCCACTGTTCAGGCGCAAGACGTCATGATCAAGCCGCAGCAAACCATCCAGTTCAAGGCTAATGCCTATGGTTGCCTGTCGAAGGATAAACTCGACGCCGCCGACCAGCATGCGCAAGCCGGTGAACAGCAAAAGATGCAGGAATTCTTCTCCGGATATCAATGCGTTTCGACACCTGAAAACTCTAGTTTCCGCGTCGTCCGCGTGGTCGGTCATGACGTTGAATTCGTGAATTCAAGTAATAGCGATACGCAAGGCCTTTGGGCAAACGATCGATTCATCAAGCAATAAGCTGAAACCTGACATTCCGGCGAAAACGCCGGAATGTGATTTTGCGCGCCTGTGCGTCCGTCCTCCGACTTAATAAGTCGGAGGCGGTGAACCTGTGAGTTAAAAAATCGGCTGGGCATGAAAATGCTTGGCCGTTTTTATTTGCGCACGTTAGCGTCGCTTTGAAACAGACAGAAAAAAGCCGATGCGGATTGTCTGAATCCGCATCGGCAGTACGCCTTCTCGCAAAGCGCAGGGAACAACAGTTAGCTCACTACGAGCCGATCAATGCGAATCGCGCGGTACCGGAGCGCCGCTCGATCCGACGAGGAAGTCGAGATCAGCGCCCTGATCCGCCTGCAGCACATGTTCGACGTAGAGCTTGTAGTAGCCGCGTTTGGGCGCTTCGGGCGCCTGCCATGCGGCGCGCCGGCGCGCGAGTTCTTCGTCGGTGACGTCGAGATGCAGGCGGCGTGCTTCGACATCGAGTTCGATCATGTCGCCGGTCTGCACGAACGCGAGCGGCCCGCCCGCTGCCGCTTCCGGCGACACGTGCAACACGACCGCGCCGTACGCCGTGCCGCTCATGCGGCCGTCGGAAATGCGCACCATGTCCGTAATGCCCTTTTGCAGCACTTTTTTCGGCAGCGGCATATTGCCGACTTCCGCAAAACCGGGATAACCCTTCGGCCCCGCGCCTTTGAGCACCATGATGCAATGCTCGTCGATGTCGAGCGACTCGTCGTCGATCTTCGCGTGCAGTTCCTCGATGTTCTCGAACACTACCGCTCGACCGCGATGCTTGAGCAACGCCGCGGTGGCCGCCGACGGCTTGATCACTGCGCCATTCGGCGCCAGGTTGCCCTTGAGCACCGCGATGCCGGCCTTCGGCTTGAACGGTTCGGCGAACGTCGTGATGACTTTCTCGTCGTGATTCGGTGCGTTGCGCACGTTGTCCCAGATCGTCTTGCCGTTCACGGTCAGCGCTTCACGATGCAGCAGGCCTTGCTCGCCGAGTTGCTTCAACACCGCCGGCAAACCACCCGCGTAGTAAAAGTCCTCCATCAGATATTCGCCCGACGGTTGCAGGTTCACCAGACACGGCACATTCGAACCCAGTTCCCAATCTTCTAGCGACAACTCCACGCCAATCCGCTTGGCCAGCGCGATCAGATGAACGACCGCATTGGTCGACCCACCGATCGCCGCATTCGTGCGGATCGCGTTTTCGAATGCCTGGCGCGTCAGGATCTTGTCCATCGTCAGATCCTCGCGAACCATGTCGACGATGCGCCGGCCCGCGAGATGCGCGAGCACCTGGCGGCGCGCATCGACCGCGGGAATCGCCGCGTTATGCGGCAAGCCCATGCCGAGCGATTCGACCATCGACGCCATCGTCGACGCCGTGCCCATCGTCATGCAGTGACCGCGCGAGCGGTTCATGCACGACTCGGCTTCGGTGAATTCTTCCTGCGTCATCGTGCCGGCGCGCACTTCCTCGGACATCTGCCAGACACCCGTGCCGGAGCCGATGTTCTTGCCGCGAAACCGGCCATTGAGCATCGGTCCACCGGAAACGGCCAGCGCCGGCAGATTGCACGACGCCGCGCCCATCAGCAGCGCGGGCGTGGTCTTGTCGCAACCCACAAGCAGAATCACGCCGTCCATCGGATTGCCGCGAATCGACTCTTCGACGTCCATGGAGGCAAGGTTGCGAAACAGCATCGCCGTAGGCCGCAGATTGGTCTCGCCCAACGACATCACCGGAAACTCGAGCGGCAAGCCGCCCGCTTCATGCACGCCTTTCTTCACGTATTCCGCCAGCTCGCGAAAATGCGCGTTACATGGCGTGAGTTCCGACCACGTATTGCAGATGCCGATCACCGGACGTCCGTCGAACTCATCGTGCGGAATACCCTGGTTTTTCATCCACGAGCGATGCAGAAAACCGTCGCGGTCCTTGAGGCCGAACCACGCCTGGCTGCGCAGCGGCTTTTTAGTCTGATTCGAATCAGCCATGAAATCTCCTGTTGGCAAACATGGGGCGGGGGGCGCGCGTCAGTGCACGCGTTTGCTGCGGCGGAACTGATCGAACAGCACCGCCAGCAGCAGGATCCCGCCGCGAATGAGGTATTGGTAGAAGGTCGGCACGTTCAGCAGGCTCATGGCGTCCTGCACCGAGCCCATGATCAGCACGCCGACCAGCACGCCCGAAATCGTCGCGACGCCGCCCGTGAGCGAGACGCCGCCGAGCACGCACGCCGAGATCACACCGAGTTCGAGGCCGACAGAGGTCTTCGGATCACCCAGGCTCATACGCGACGCAAGCATCACGCCGGCAAACCCAGTGACGAGGCCCTGCAATACGAACACTGTGATCTTGATGCGCGTCACCGGCAAGCCGGCCAGCAACGCCGCCTCGCTATTGCCGCCGACGGCCAGCACGTTCTTGCCGAACACCGTTTTCTTCAGCAAAAATCCGAACAGCACGAAGCCGACGATGTTGCTCCAGATCGGATACGAAATGCCGAGGAACGCGCCGCCGCCGAGGTCGAAGAAACGCTCTTCGGAGATCATCACGGCATCGCCGTTCGAGGTGATGTAGGCGAGGCCGCGCACGACTTCCATCATGGCAAGCGTGACGATCAGCGAGTTGATCTTGTAGCGCGCGACCAGCACGCCGTTGACGAGTCCGACCGCGCCACCCGCGAGCACGCCGGCCGCGACGCCGAGCATCACGCTATGCGTCGCAGTGATCAGCGTGGACGCCACCACACCCGCGAACGCGACGATCGACGCCACCGACAAATCCACTTCGCCGAGCGCGAGAACGAACATCATCGTCACCGAGATCGAACCGATCAGCGTGACGGAGAGCAGCAAGCCCTGGATGTTTCGCGAGCTTAAAAAATCCGGCACGGTGAACGACAAAACCGCGAACAGAATCACGAACACCATCACGATGCCGGACTTGTTGATCAGGTCCCAGGTACGCGCGGCACGCGCGCTCAGGCCCGCTGAGGCGACGGCTGGGGTCGAGGAATCGGTTGAGGGTGTATGCATGGTTTGTATTCCGTTTCAATGGCGCGATTCGATTCAATTGCCTTCGTGGTGTCGAGGATGTGCGGCGGCGTCAGCGGGGGAGGGCGAGCTTGATCAGCGCATCCGGCGTGGCCTGCGCCTTGGGCAGATCGCCGACGATGCGGCCTTCCTTCATCACGATCACGCGATCCGCAACGCCGATCACTTCGGCCAGATCGCTCGACACGACGATCACCGTGCGGCCCGCTTCGGCGAGCCCGTACAGCAACCCATAAATCTCGCTGCGCGCGCCGACGTCGATGCCGCGCGTGGGTTCGTCCATCAGGAACACGTCGATGTCTTCGGCAAGCCAGCGCGACAGAATCACCTTCTGCTGATTGCCGCCGGAGAGTGTGCCGATCGGCGTTTCGCCGTTGCGCGTCTTGATCGCGAGCTTGCCGATGAACTCTTTGGCGGTCTGCGCTTCCTTGCGGCCGTTGAGCACGTTGAAGCGGCTGAAATGGCGGCGGCAACTGATGTTGAGGTTGTCCGATACGGAGGCGATCGAGACGATGCCTTCCTGCTTGCGATCTTCGGGACACAGTGCCACGCCCGCGCGCACGGCGTCGCGCGGTGTGGCAAAGTGCACGCGCTCGCCTTTGAGCGTGATCTCGCCGGCAACCGGTTTTACCGCGCCGTAGATGAGCTTCATCAACTCGGAGCGACCCGCACCGACGAGTCCAAAGAAGCCGACGATCTCGCCTTTACGCGCCGCGAATGAAGCCGGTTCGCGCAGGCCGCGCCCCATCAATTCCTTGACGTCGAGTTGCACGTCGCCGAGATCGCGCGAGCGATAGCCGTACACGTCGGCGATCGAACGGCCCACCATGCAACTGATCAAGCGATCGCGATCGAGTCCTTCACCTGCTTCGAACGTATCGATGCGGCGGCCGTCGCGAAACACGGTCACGCGATCGCACAGCTCGTAGACTTCATCCATTCGATGCGTGACGTAGATGATCGCGCGACCCTCGGCCTTCAACGCGCGAATGATCCGGAACAGTTGCGTCGTCTCACGCGACGACAGTGAGCTGGTCGGTTCGTCAAACGCGATCACGCGCGCATCGCGCATCAGCGCCTTGCCGATTTCGATCATTTGCCGCTGGCCGATCGAAAGATTCTTCACTTGCTGCGACGGATCGATCTTTTCGCCGAGCCGTTCCAGCTCGCGCACGGCGCGCGCTACCAGCGCTTTTTCGTCCAGTATGCCGAAACGATTCGGCAGAGCGCCGAGCATCAGGTTTTCCGCGACCGTCAGTTCCGGCACCAGATGCAATTCCTGATAGATGATCGCCACGCCCGCGGCGATCGCGGCCTTCGTCGTGGTGAACTGCTGTTCGACGCCATCGAGCGACAAGGTGCCCGCCGCGGGTTGATTCACGCCGGACAACACCTTGAGCAGCGTCGATTTGCCGGCGCCGTTTTCGCCCATCAAGCCGTGCACTTCACCGCGCCGCACTTCGAGCGAGACCTGATCGAGCGCGAGCACGCCGGGAAAGCGCACGGTGATGCCGTCGAGCCGCAGATACGGCTCGGTGGACGCGAGCGCAGGCGAGGGCGCCGCTTCAGCGGTGTGGGACACGGTGTGTGAAGACGTCATCGAAAAACCTCAAGCTGGTGAACAACCTGTGCGGGCCCCTCCCGCGTGAGCGAGAGACGGCCCGCAACGTGCAGACTCGAATCGCGCTTAAATACCGAGTTCTTTACGCACGTCCTGCCAGTTGCCGCGCACCATCAGCTTGCCGGTGGTCTGCGTATCGGCGGGCGGCTGCTTGCCGTCCTTGATCCACTCGACGAGGTTCTCCGTGCTTTCCTTGCCGTGCATCGTCGAGCTCACGGCGATCGTGCCGTAGAAGCCCGTCGGTTCTTTCTTCTGGAATTCGGCGAACGCTTCGCCCGCGCCGTTGATGCCGACACCGATCACGTCCGCGGCCGGAATATGCAATTGCTCGGTCGCGCGCACGCCGCCCAGCACGCTTTCCTCGTTGAGCGCGAAGATCACCCACTTCTTGATGTTCGGATGCTGCGCGAGCACCGGCGACGACGCGTTGAAGCCTCCTTCGTCATCCGTCGTCTTTTGCGGGGCGTCGAAAATGTTTTCCTTCTTGAAGCCACCGGCAATCAGCGATTGCGTCGCGCCATCGGTGCGCAGTTTCGCGGTCGGCAATTCGTAGTTCGTAATGCGCAGCGCGCCGACTTCTTCCGGCTTCCAGCCGCGGCGTTTCATCTCTTCAGCGATCGCGGTGCCGACCTGATTGCCGATCTTGAACGCGGACATGCCCAGATGCGGCACGTTCGGCAGCGGCTTGCCGGTGGAGTCGACCAGTTGATCGTCAACGGTGACGAACTTCATGTTGTAGCGCTTCGCCCGCGCCTGGATCGCCGGTCCGAGACGCACGTCCGGCGCGCAGATCACGAAGCCTTTGGCACCTTGTGCGCCGAGGTTGTCGATCGCGGCCAGCACTTTTTCACCGTCCGGCGTACCGATGTTCACCACCGCAAAGCCGTCCTTCTGGCCGAGCGCGCTCGCGGCTTTCTGTTCGTTGATGAACCATGCCTGTTCCGGCATCTTCACGAGGAAGCCGACTTTGAGCGGCTGATCCGCGTGCGCGGAAAGTTGCGCGGCAAAGGGCGCGGCGAGGGCGGCGGCCGCCATCGCGGATAGCGTCAAACGGCGAAGCTTGCTGGTCATATCTGTCTCCTGAAGTTGAAAGGCTGCATTGATTTCGTTTAGTTGCAGCGGGTGATGCACGGCGGCGTCAGCCGGGACGCGGATGAGCGTTAAGGTGCGCGGTGAAGTGAAGCGGTCTCATCACCATCAGCCCGCCACGTACGCCGTTTTCACGGCGGTCCAGAAGGCGGCATCCGTGGCGCCGTAAGCCGACGCCTTACGGCCGCCGCCGGGCGCGTGATGCTCGACGGCAGTGGTCGGCAGATTGATCGTGACGAGACCGCTGTGCACATGACGGCGAAAATGCCGCGCGCGATTGAGCGAGCGCGTGCAGATGCCGGCGCACAGACCGTATGCGGTGTCGTTCGCGAGATGCAGCGCGTGGTCGTAGTCGTCCGCGCGCAGCACGACGGCGAGCGGGCCGAAAATTTCCTCCCGCGCGACACGATGTTCGGATTCGCCGATGAAGAGCGCCGGTTCGAAAAAGTAGCCGCGCGTCGCGCGCTCCAATTGCCGGCCGCCGTGCAGCAATTGCGCGCCTTCCTGTTGACCGATGCGCACGTAGTCGAGATTGCGCTCCAACTGCGCGGCGTTGGCCACGGGACCCATGTCCGTGCCGTGCTTCAAGGCGTGATCGATCGAAAGTTTGGCGAGCTTCGCCTGCAATGCGTCGACGAACGGCTCGAACACCGCGCGTTCGACGATCAGACGCGCCGCCGCGGTGCTGCGTTGACCCGTCGAGCCATAGGCGCCGATCAAGGCGGCCTCGACGGCGCCGTCGAGATCGGCGTCGGCCAAAACCACGAACGGATTCTTGCCGCCCATCTCTAGTTGCACTCGCGCCTGGCGGGCGGCAGCCGCTTGCAGCACGCGTGTGCCGGTTTCCGCCGAGCCGGTGAAGCTGATCGCCGCCGTCAACGGATGCGCGACGATCCGCGCGCCGACTTGCCGGCCGCTGCCCATCACGAGATTGAACACGCCCGCGAGCAAACCGGCGCGGCTGATGATCGAGCCCAGCGCCGCCGCGCAAGCCGGCACCGATTCTGCCGGCTTGAACACGACGCAGTTGCCGTGAGCGAGCGCGGCGCCGATCTTCGCCGCGGCAATCGCCAGCGGCGCGCTCCACGGCGCGATGATGCCGACCACGCCGAGCGGTTCGCGCGTCACGTCGATCTCGACGCCGGCACGCGCCGACGCGACGGGTTCGGCGAAAGCCTGCAAGGCTTCGGCCGCGAACAACTTGAAGATCTGTCCGGCACGCGTCGCCTCGACCAAGGCCTCGGCCAGCGTGTTGCCGACTTCACGCGCCAGCAGCCGGCCGAATTCGTCGCGGCGCGCGAGTATCTCGCTGCCGATGGCGTCGAGTGCATCCGCGCGACGCTGCGCCGAACCCAGCGACCATTCGCGGAAGGCCGCGTGCGCCGCTTCGATGGCCATGTCCGTCTGCCGCACGTCGGCTCGCACATATTCGCCGACCGGGTCGTCCAGATCCGACGGATTGAGCGAGACGCCCGTGGTCGCGCCCGTCTCCCATCCGCCATTGATGTAGTGGCGGAACGGACTTGCAACGAGTGGGACGAGCGGATCGCGGTTCATCGACGGAAGGGCGCCACGTGGGGAAGCTCAGAAAGTCCACGAATGGTATGAGCCGCCCCAATAACTTTCCAATCCCTTTTTAGGCTATCCCGATATCAATTTCGATATGGCATGATGAGGCCTTGCCTTGGCAGAGTGCGCGGTTCGTGGCTTCGAGCCGCCTTATCAGCAAGCATCTTTGCGTGGGACCAGAGTAAGGCGCTAAAGCGCCCACTCTGTTCGACAGAAAACAGGTGGGAGACAAGCCATGACGCGTAGCTACTCGAACTGGTTCGTGCGGGCGCGGCTCAAGACGCGGCAGTTGCTGCTGCTCGCAGCGATGGAAGAGGAGGGCAACGTCCGGCGGGCCGCTGACGTGCTCGGCATGACCCAGCCCGCCGCGTCGCGTCTGCTCAAAGAGCTCGAGGAAATGCTGGAAGTGAGCCTGTTCGACCGCACGCCGCACGGCATGCACGCCACGTTGTATGGCGAGGTCATGATCCGTCATGCGCGCATGGTGCTGTCGAATCTGAGTCATGCACACGACGAGATTTCGGCGTTGCGCGCCGGCCTGGCGGGGCAGGTGCGGATCGGCGTGATCGCGGCGGCCGCGGCGACCATGGTGCCGCGCGCGATCGCCAGCGTGAAAGAACGCTATCCGCAACTGCAAATCTGGGCAGAGGTCGAAACCTCCGACGTGATGCTGCCGCGGCTGGCGGAAGGCGAGTTGGACATCATGATCGGCCGCGTGTTGGAGCGGCAAAACCAGTTCAAGACCGAAGTCCGCTACGAACCGCTCGCCGACGAACCGCTGTGCGTGGTGGCGCGTCCCGGCCATCATCTCGAAAATGAGACGGGTTTGACATTGCGTGCAATCGTCAACGCCAGCTGGGTTTTGCATCCGCCGGGCAGCGTTTTGCGCCATCGCTTCGATCTGATGTTTTCGCAAATCGGGCTGAATCCGCCGCAAAACGTGGTCAATACCAACAATTTTCTGGCGATTTCGAGCTTGCTGCTCCAAAGCGACATGTTGGCGGTTTTACCCGACGAAGTGGCGCGTCAATACCAACAGTATGGCGTTCTGAAGCGATTACCGATCGATTTACCGTGCAGGATGGATACATTCGGTATCATCACGCGCCAGTCGCACCTGCTTTCGCCGGCGGCCTCGGTCGTGCTCGAAGCCTTGCGGGAAGCCGCTGGCGAGGTCTACGGCACCGCTTTCGAACCGACAGTGGCGCGATAAATGCTTCTCCCGTGGTCATGACAGCCGGCTGGCGGCGCGGGAGGAACAGAAGATGTACAACAAACACGGAAAACGGCAACGCGCCGTCGACGATTCTTTTTCAGTTCGCTCCGGTGGAGCGAGCGCCTGGTTTAGCAACGGCATGGCTCTCAAATCGACGATTTACAAGGCGGAACTGCAGATCGCCAACATGGACCGGCACTACTACGCCGACCATTCGCTGACGATCGCCCGCCATCCCTCGGAAACCGACGAACGGATGATGGTCCGCGTCGCCGCGTTCGCGCTGTTCGCGCAGGAACGCCTTGAATTCTGCAAAGGTTTGTCGGACGTGGACGAACCGGACCTCTGGCAAAAGGATCTGACCGGCGCGATCGAAACGTGGATCGAAGTCGGCCAGCCGGATGAACGGCGCATCGCCAAGGCGAGCGGTCGCTCGAACGAGGTGATCGTGATCGCCTACGGCGGCCGCACGTCGGATATCTGGTGGCAGGGCGTGCGCAACAAGGTGGAACGCATGCGCAACGTGACGGTGTGGACGCTCGGCGAAGACGTCGCCACCGCCCTCGGCTCGCTGGCCGAACGGACCATGCGGCTGCAATGCACCGTGCAGGACGGCGAAGCATGGCTCGGTAGCGCCGAAGCCGATGCGGTGAAAATCGAATGGACGGTGTTGAAGGCGCCCGCCAACGCCTGACGCCTGCCGCCTGCCGCTTCAAATGCTTAGAGCGACGTCACGCGCGCCGCTTCCGGTGGCCCCTTGAGTTCGACCATGTTGCCTTCCGGGTCGAACAGATACAGCGACTGTCCGTAGCCGTCCGCGCCGTAGCGCAGACCGAGTTCACCCAGCCGCGCGCCGTGTTCGGCCAGATGCGCCTTGAGCGCTTCAGCGTCGAACGGATCGATGCGCAAACACACGTGATCCATATTCCGCCCCGTGCCCGGCACACCGTTTTCGGCATGGTCGAGCCGGCCGCCGACCTGCAACAGGTCGATCAACGAGCGCCCCGCGCGCAACTGTGTCAGGCCCAGATCGCGCTGCTCTTTCTCGACGCTGCAGCCGAGCACGTCGCAGTAGAAACGCGCCATGGCCTCGACGTTGGTCGCCCGAATGACAACGTGATCGATCTCGCGAATATGGATTTTCATGTGGAACGCCCCTTGGCTCGCTCGCAGAACGGGTGAAATGCCAGTGTAGAAGAAAGGGCGGCGCTGCGAGTGCGGCGTCGTGAAACAGGTCTTGAGGGACGGATCAGACACGTATGGACGAAAAAAAGCCCGCTCTATGTGGAGCGGGCTGAATCCATATCAGGAGGAGACATGGAGGAGACAAGTACTAATATACACATGCACCTGGTGCGACGCAATAACTTTTTAAGGGAAAACCCGATATCGTGCCAAATTGTCGCAGTTTTCCTCAAAACGGATGCCTGGCGGGGCTTCGAGCCTACGAAGAAGCGCAATGACAGAGCAAGAACCGGGGCGTAGTGTGTCGGCATGCGGCCTACATTGGTGAGCATCGACACCGTCTCTTCGGGACCATCATGAACCGCAAACCTACCGATACCGCCTCCGGCGCCACCAACTGGACTTCCGACGATGCGCGCTGGGAAGCCGTCACGCATCGCGAATCGCAAGCCGACGGCGCGTTCTTCTACGGCGTCAAGACGACCGGCGTGTTCTGCCGCCCGTCGTGCGCCTCGCGCCTGCCGCGCCGCGAGAACGTCGCTTTTTTCACCGATGCCGCTGCCGCGCGCGCCGCGGGCTTTCGCGATTGCAAGCGCTGCCAGCCCGGCGGCCTGCCGCGCGAGCTGGAAATCGTCAATCGTGCGTGTGCCGCGCTGGACGCCGACCCGCAAGAGCGACTCACGCTCGCGCAATTAAGTGACGCCGTGCACGTCAGCCCGTTCCATCTGCAACGTCTGTTCAAGCGGGTGGTGGGGGTGTCGCCGCGCCAATATCAGGCCGCGCAGCGAGGCGCCGCGTTGCGCGACGCGCTCCAGAGCGGCTCGGACGTCACCCGCGCCACGCTCGACGCCGGCTTCGGCTCGCCGTCGCGCATGTACGACAGCGCCTCGGCTGAACTCGGTATGGCGCCGTCCGCGTATCGCCGCAAGGGCGCCGGACTCACCGTGCGCTATGCCAGCGCGCCGACGCCGCTCGGCTACGTGCTGGTCGCGGCGACGGAGAAGGGCATCTGCAAGATCGGTTTCGGCGACGATAAAGCCATACTCGCCGACGACCTGCACGGCGAATTCGCCAACGCCGACCTGTTGGAAGATACCGAACACCTGGCGCCGTTCATCGCGCAGATCGATGCCTATTTGCGCGGCACCCGTCAGGACTTCGATCTACCGCTGGATATCGCCGCGACGGCATTCCGGCAGCGTGTGTGGGACGCGTTACGGCGCATCCCGTACGGCGAGACGCGCAGCTATTCGGAGATCGCCGAAACAGTCGGCTCGCCGCGCGCCGTACGCGCAGTGGCCAGCGCGTGCGCTACCAACCCGGTCGCGTTGGCGATTCCTTGTCATCGAGTGGTGGCCAAGGGCGGAGCGCTGGCAGGCTATCGTTGGGGTTTGCCGCGCAAAGCCGCGCTATTGGACAACGAGGCGCAGCACGCCGGCGACTTTTCGCGCGGCGAAGGCGAACGCGAACGCAACCGGCGCAGCCATACAGACGTCGGCAACGACACCGAAACCACCACCAAACTGGACCACGCCGCGTGAGTACGCTTGACGAAGTTGCTACCCTTGAATTGCCGTTCAAACCACCCTTCGACTGGCCGCGCCTGCTGCGTTTCTTCGGCGGACGCGCGACGCCCGGTGTCGAAGCGGTGGAAGACGGCGCGTACCGTCGCGCGATCGATTGGGCCGGCGACAGCGGCACGCTGAGCGTGCGGCTGCATCCGCGCAAGCGCTGCCTTGTCGCGAGCATCGAAGGGCCCGTGAGCATTCACGTGGATGCGCTCGCCGTGCCGATTGCCAAGATGTTCGACCTGCAGGCCGATCCTAAGAAGATCGGCGCCGAACTCGCCACGGACCCGTGGCTCGCGCCGCTGGTCGAAGCCGTGCCTGGCTTGCGTGTGCCGGGCGCGTGGTCGGGCTTCGAGTTGGTGGTCCGCGCGATCGTCGGGCAGCAGGTCAGCGTGAAGGCGGCGACCACTATCATCGGCAGACTCGTGCAGCGCGCCGGGGAGCGCATCGAGGGGCATCCGCATGAGAACACCGCGTGGCGCTTTCCGACGCCCGCCGCATTGGCCGCCGTGGATCTCGCGCAAATCGGCATGCCGGGTAAACGTGTAGCGGCGTTGCAGGGCTTCGCGCGCGCGGTCGCTACCGGCGACGTGCCGCTCGACAGCAACACGGCCGACGCCGACAGCCTGCGCGCCGCGCTGCTCGCGCTGCCGGGCATCGGTCCGTGGACCGTCGAGTATGTCGCCATGCGCGCATGGCGCGACGCCGACGCGTGGCCCGCATGGGATCTCGTGCTGATGCAGTCGATCTGCGCGCGCGATCCGTCGCTCGTGCGGCCCACGCAGCAACGCACCCGCACCGACACATGGCGGCCGTGGCGGGCGTACGCCGCGATGCATCTGTGGAATGAGGTAGCGGACCGCGTCGGCGCCGCGCGTGGCGGCTGAAGGCAGGCGCCTCCTGGGAAGAAAAGCGTTTCGCGCGCGAGCCGCGTGACGGGCAGAGTGATGTGGCGCGCGGCCGACGAATTGGCGCAAAAGGCAGGCGGATTGGCCCAGGAAAGAGGCGGCCCGGAGTGCTCCGATGAGCCGCCGAAGCGGCCTCAAGCAGCCGTTCTGGCGAGATGTTAAAGTGCCCGCTACTGAAAATTCCGCCGAACGTTGTCAACCGCAGTGCTGCGGCACATGGCGGCCGACAACGCCCGACTCGCATCAATGCCAAACACGACACCTTCCCGCACGACCGACGCGTTCTCGCACCGCCTGTCCGTGCTGACTTCAGGCCCGCAGCGCGACGCGCTGATACGCGGCCTGCGCGGCATCGAAAAGGAAAGCCTGCGCGTGACGCACGAGGGCAAGCTCGCGTTGACGCCGCATCCGCGCGCACTCGGTTCGGCGCTCACGCATCCGTCGCTCACCACGGATTATTCCGAAGCGTTGCTCGAACTGATCACGCCGGCTGAGCAAGACGTCGCGCTCACGCTCGAGAAGCTCGACACGCTCCACCGTTTTGTCTACGCGGAACTCGGCGACGAGATCCTGTGGAACAACTCCATGCCGGGCCTGCTGCCCGACACGGACGACGGCATTCCGATCGCGAACTACGGCAGCTCGAACATCGGCAAGCTGAAGTACGTGTACCGCATCGGCCTCGCGCTTCGGTACGGCCGTACGATGCAGTGCATCGCGGGCATCCACTACAACTATTCGCTGAACGAAGAAGTGTGGCGGTTGCTTCATGCGGACCAGCAATCCACCGCGAATGCCGTCGACTTCCAGTCCGATCGCTATCTCGCGCTGATCCGCAATTTCCGCCGCACGAACTGGCTGCTGATGTATCTGTTCGGCGCATCGCCGGCGCTGGATCGTCGTTTCCTCCGCGATCGCAAACACACGCTCGACACGTTCGACGCCGACACGCTCTATCGTCCGTACGCGACCAGTCTGCGCATGAGCGACCTCGGCTATTCGAACACCACCGCGCAAGCCGCGCTGCACGCCGACTACGACACGCTGCCGGGCTACCTCGACGCGCTTGCGAAGGCCGTGAGCCAGCCGTATCCCGCGTACGAGGCAATCGGCACGCAGCGCGACGGCGAGTGGGTGCAGATCAACACGAACGTGCTGCAGATCGAAAACGAGTTCTATTCGACGATCCGTCCGAAGCGCGTCACGTATCCGGGCGAGCGTCCGCTGCACGCGCTGGCCGCGCGCGGCGTGCAATACGTGGAAGTGCGTTGCATGGACATCGATCCGTTCGAGCCGACTGGTATTTCGCTCGAGACGTCGCGCTTTCTCGACGCCTACCTGCTGGTCTGCGCGCTCGACGACAGCGCGCCGTTGCCGCCTGACGCTTACGCCGAAGCCAACCAGAATTTCGGCCGCGTCACGATGGAAGGGCGCAAGCCGGGCCTCGAACTGACACGCGACGGCCGTCCGGTTGCGATGACGGAATGGGCGAACGAACTGCTCGTCAAGATCGACGCGGCTGCGGCTACGCTCGACGCATTGCATGGCGGCGACGCGCATGCACGCGCCGTCGCGGTTCAACGCACGAAGCTGGCGGATGCATCGCTGACGCCGTCGGCGCGCGTGCTGCAGACCATGCGCGAAAAACAGCAGAGTTTCCTCGCCTTCGGCCTCGAGCAAAGCGAAGCGCACGCCGCGTACTTCCGCACGCGTCCGCTGGATGCGGAGCAGACCAAGGCATTCACCGATCTCGCCACGCAATCGCTCGCCGAGCAGGCCAAACTCGAACAGGAAGAAGTCGGTTCGTTCGACGCGTTCGTCGCGGCGTATCGGGCGTACACGTTGAACCGGTTTAGCGTCTGAATAACGCTTGCGGGCAAGGTGAAGAAAGAGCGGCCAGCGTGGCCGCTTTTTTTATTTCGCGCCGGTAACGTCTACGCAATGTGCGACCGACTCGCGAACGCCATCGGCAAATTCTCCGCGCGTTCTGACGATTCTCTGATCCAGATGAAACACCGTACCGACGCCACGGTCCAAACTTACATGACGCGCACCACAGAGGGAGGATTCAACGTGATGAAAAAAAATCTGTTGGCCATGCTGTGCGTAGCGGCGGCTGGATGTTCGACGCAAGGGCAGGTTGATCCGGACGTCATGCAGATCGCGACCACGCCGTTGACGTGTTCGAACAAGTCGCAATGCGATGTCTGGTGGCAACGGGCGCAAGCGTGGGTGGCGGGCCATTCGACGTATAAGATCGATGCCTCGACCGACACGTTGATCCAGACAGTCGGCCCGGATGGCGGCAAGCGCGCGTTGGCGTATCAGATCACGCGCGCCGCGAATCCGGACGGCACGGCAACGATCGGTTTTGCCGCGCATTGCGACGGCTCGATGGGCTGCAAGCCGAACCCATGGGAAGCCGGCGCCGACTTCAAACAATACGTGCGAGGCACTGCGCCCGGCACGCCGCAAAGCGGCGCGAAACCCCCGCAAGCCGCGCCCACGACCCCGCATCCAGATGCCATGCAGGGTCAATCGATCCCGGCGACGAATGGCGAAGCCGTCACACAATAACGGCTGAAGACGCGCGCGAAGAGTCGAAGGAAAATACCGTGTCGGCGCGCGTCCGCTGAAAGGCATCGTCGAACTTCAATGCCCCATTGAAGGGCCAACGCCCTTGCGTGGCTTGGTGATCCAGACCAGCACCGCGAGCACGAGAAACGCCGCGCAGGAAATGCGGAAGAAATCGTTGGTGGCCATCATGTAAGCCTGCGTGGTCACCACCTGATTCAACTGCGCGGTGATGCCGTCGCCGGAGAGGCCGATACCGGCCAGCGCATTGGTATAAGCATTCGTGTTCGCGGCGTAAACGTTGACCGAGTCGGTCAGCATCGCGTGATGGTAGATCGTGTCGTTCTCCCAGTACGTCGTACTGACCGCTGTGCCGATCGCGCCTGACAAGGTCCGGAAAAAATTGGACAGGCCGGAAGCACTCGCCAGCCGCTCATCCGGCACGCTGGAGAGCGTAATGGTGGTCATCGGCACGAAGAAGCAGGCGACGCCGATACCTTGCACGAGCCGTGGCCAGATCACGTGATTGAACGGCACGTCGAGCGTGAAGGTGGAGTTCCAGAACGAGACGAACGCGAACACGATGAACGCAAAACTCGCCACCACCCGCAGGTTCAGCCGGTGCATGTTTTTGCCGATCAACGGCGACAAGAACAGCGCTAGCAGACCGACCGGCGCGGTCGCCAGACCAGCCAGCCCGGCGGTGTAACCCATCACGGTTTGCAGCCACAGCGGGAAGATCACCACCGAGCCGAAGAAGGCCATGAAGCCGAACGAGACGATCACTACGCCGAGCGCGAAATTGCGATCCTTGAACAGCGAGAGATCGACCACCGGCTCTTTCTCGGTCATCTCCCACACCAGCATGAAGGCGAGCGACACCACCGCGACCACCGCCAGCGTGACGATAAACGTCGAATTGAACCAGTCGCGATCCTTGCCGAGGTCGAGCACCATCTGCAGGCACGACACGCCGATCACGAGCAGCGTGAGGCCGACCGCATCGATGCGCTGTTTCGTGGTCTTCGTCTCACGGCCGCGCAGCAGCAGGAACGCGCACACCGCCGAGAACAGTCCGATCGGCACGTTGATGTAGAAGATCCACGGCCACGTGTAGTTGTCGGTAATGTAGCCGCCCATCACGGGCCCGAAGATCGGCGCGCAAATCACCGTCATCGCCCACAGGCCCAGCGCGAGTCCGCGCTTTTCCGGCGGATACGAGCGCATCAGAATAGTCTGCGAGAGCGGGACCATCGGCCCGGAAACGAGCCCCTGCACCAACCGGAACGCGATCAACGACTCGAAGTTGTGGGCGAAGCCGCACAGCGCCGAGGCGATCGTAAAGAGCAGCACGGACAGCGTAAACAGCTTCACTTCGCCGACCCGCCGCGCGAGCCAGCCTGTCAGCGGCACCGCGATCGCCGAGGCGACTGAATACGACGAGATCACCCAGGTGCCCTGGCTGGTCGCCACGCCGAGGCTGCCGGAAATGGTCGGCACCGCGACGTTCGCAATCGACGTGTCGAGCACCTCCATGAACGTGCCGAGTGCGAGCCCGACCGTGAGCAGGGCCAAGGCTCCGCCTTTGAGCGGAGCGGGTTCGGCGGCGGGTAGGGCAGCGGCGGAAGCCGTGGCGTCCATATTTCTTCTCCTCAATCTGGAAAGCTTGTCGCGACAGCTTTATCGCCCGCTCCAAATGGCGTGCTTACATGCCGGATCACTCTCTGCTCAGACAGATATTTTCAAACAGCAACGCTCTTGAAAAGAGCGTCTTGGTTAGTGCTCGCCGTGTTTCCGCAGCGACGCTTCGGGTGATTCGTCCAGGGATTCCTGTTGCGGCCCCAATCCGCATCCCGCGCTTGCTCCCGCGTCGATGCCGTTCGCTATGAAACGGCCGAGCAGGCCGATCAACGTGGCGTGGTCGGCGGCCGAAAACCCGCGCAACTGCTCGTTCAGCACCGTCGCGCCCAGACCAGGTAGTTGCCGCGCGGCGTCGTGACCTTGCGGCGTCAACTCGAGTTTCACCATCCGGCGATCCGTCTCGCTGCGCGAGCGCACGATAAAGCCTTTCTTTTCAAGGCGATCGAGCAGTCGTGTCATCGATCCGCTGTCATACGACATGGCGCGCGACAACTCGAACGGCGTGCTCGCGCGCCGCGACGACAACATCAGGATCACGCCGATCTGCTGCGTGGTCAGTCCCAATGGTTTGACCGCACGGTCCGTCCGCTCGACCAGCACATTTCGAGCTTTCGTCAGGTAGTAGCCAAGACTCGATTCAAGGTGAATCTCGTCCGCCTTGTAGGGGCCGTCAGTCATCGTGTATCCGGAAACGTCTCAGGCAGAACGGATTTTAGCTGCCTAAGCAGACAAGTCAAACATGATTTCGCGTAGTACGAACGGCAGAAAAACAACACGTCCGACGTGCGCGGGAGGAAGTATCTTGAAATTTAATTGCATAGTCAATATTATTATAGGCAACGAGTTACGCGCGACCCGCGCCACCCGAGACCATGTTCTGACTGATTGTCTGCACGCCGCGAGCGCGCCGTGCGAAAAGGATTTCCCCGATGCTGTACCTCAAAAACACGCTTGGCGGCCTGAGCCGCTCCCTGACCGATTCCGCACTCAGCACCTTTCAAGGGCCGCACCGCTGGTGGAAACTCGCGCTGTTCGCCGTGCTGTTCGTATTGCCTGGCGGATCGGTCGGCGTGGCGGTGCTGGCATGGTTCGAGCATCGGCGGGGACAAAAGGGCGTCAAGACGGCGAGAGTGGAATTGGTCGCCGCGTCGGTGCCTACGGTGAACGCGGCTGTTGTTCCTGCCGGCGCGGACAAGCACGTAGGCCCCGCCGGCGCCTGCCAGGCGCGTGGCGATGCGCCGTGCCGGGCCGCCGCCGGTAAGCTGGCCCGCCAGGCCAAGTCTACGGAATCACGGGTGTAACGGCCTGGCCGGTAACAGCGCGTAACCTTCGCGACACCCTCAGTAACACACCTGCCTCCTTCCTCGCATTACCCTTTCAGTTTCCCGCGCCCAGCGGGCTCATACGCTAACATTCCGGCAGACCAAGATCTCGCCCGGCCGGCGGTGTCGCCATCGGCCGCGCCGCGGCGTCCAGAAGGAATTCATTGCATGCAGTCTGATCGAATCTCGCGCGCGCGGACACTTGCGCCTCGCGCCCTGACTATTGCTGTAGCCGCAGCCCTCGCCAGTCTGCTGGCGGCCTGCGCAGTCGGCCCCGACTATAAGCGGCCCGCCGCCGAGATTCCGGCGTCGTACAAGGAAGCCGCGCCCGGCTGGAAAGTCGCTCAACCGGCCGATCAGCAGGATCGCGGCGACTGGTGGACCATTTACGAAGATCCGCAACTCAACGCGCTCGAAGAGCGGCTGAACACCGCGAACCAGACCGTCGCTCAATTCGCCGCCGCCTACCGGCAAGCGCGCGCGCTGGTCGGCGAGGCGCGGGCGGCGTATTTCCCGACCATCGGTGCGTCGGCGGGTGCAACGCGCTCCGGCAACGGGACATCGTCCGGCGGCAACTCGACCACCGCGACGAGCCGATCCGGCGTCGGCAACAGTTTCAACGTGCAGCTCGACGCAAGCTGGGAGCCGGATCTGTGGGGTTCGGTCAGCCGCTCGGTCAACGCGCAGAAGGCCGGCCAGCAAAGCGCTGCGGCGGACCTCGCCAACGCACGCCTGTCGGCTCAGGCCACACTCGCCCAGACCTACTTCGCGCTGCGCTCGCTCGATTCGACCCAGAAGCTGCTCGACGACACCGTCGCGGCCTACCAGCGCTCGCTGCAACTCACGCAGAACCAGTACGCAGCCGGCGTTGCCGCACGCTCCGACGTGATCCAGGCGCAAACGCAATTGCAATCGGCGCAGGCTGCCGCGATCGACAACGGCGTGCAGCGCGCTCAGGACGAGCACGCGATCGCCGTTCTGGTCGGCGAACCGGCCTCGACCTTCTCGATTCCGCCGATTCCGCTCACCGCCACGCCGCCCACCGTGCCGGCGCAGATGCCGTCCGCATTGCTCGAACGGCGTCCGGACATCGCTTCGGCGGAGCGCAAGGCAGCAGCGGCGAACGAACAGATCGGCGTCGCCATCGCCGCATTCTTCCCGTCGCTGACGCTGTCGGCTTCCGGTGGCTTCGAAAACTCGGTGTTCTCGCAATTGCTGACCGCGCCGTCGCGCTTCTGGACGCTCGGCCCGCAACTCGCGGCGACGCTGTTCGACGCCGGTCTGCGCCAGGCCCAGACCGACGCCGCGCGCGCCGCCTACGACGGCAATGTCGCGACCTACCGTCAAACGGTACTGGCCGCGTTCCAGGACGTCGAGGACAACCTCGCGTCGCAGCGCATCCTTGCACAGGAAATCGTCGTCCAGCAGCAAGCGGTGGATTCGGCGCTTCAGGCGCTCGCCATCGTCACGAACGAGTACAAGGCGGGCACGGTCGGCTACGTCAACGTGCTGACGGCTCAGACCACCGCTTTCACGGCCCAGCAGAAGCTGGAGATCATCGCCGGACAGCGGATGGTGTCGTCGGTGGGTCTGGTGAAGGCGCTGGGCGGCGGCTGGGACGTGTCGCAGATGAATCGCGAAACAGGCGATGTGGCGGCGCCGGCGCCGCTGCCGGCGTCATCGGCGGCGCCTGTCGCGCAAAACGGTACGACATCGCCGTCGCGGATGCACACCGAGTAGAAGCGCTGGCCTTCGAGGCAAAGCAAAAGAGGCATGGCCGCATTCCACGGCCATGCCTCTTTTTTATCGCGTCGACGCTCGACCGCCCCAATAGGTTCAGCAGCCTCGCGAGGTTATTGCGCGCCTCAGTGCACGAACGTCAACGTCACCGTGTCCGGCCCGCTCGGCCGCCCCAACAGGTTCAGCAATCCCGCGAGGTTATCGCGCGCCTCAGGCGCGGCGCTGGCCGTCCCCTGAAACGACGTTGACCCAGCCGACACCGTACCATTGCCGGTCAGCATCAACGGGCCCTTGGTGGTGGTCAGGTCGAGCGTGGACGACTCGCCCTGCGCCTGAAACAGCACGCGGTATGAGCCGAGCGGCTTGACCATCGACACCCGCGAACTGACGTCGGTCAGCGTGACGGTCAATTGCCCGAACGCTTCGCGATTGAAGCTGCGCCAGTCCGACCAGGACAGTTGCACGTTGCCTTGCAGATCGAGCGTGTTAAAAGGCGCGCCAAGGCCGCTCAGCAGCGAAGCCGGGACGGCAATCGCGCCCGGCGTGACGGTCGCCGTGCGCGGCGTGGCATCGACGGTGATCGGCTCCGGCATCGCTTCGCTGTGCCGCATGATCATGCGCACGCGGCCGGTAAACAGCGGCCAGAACGCCGTGTGCCATTCGATCCGGCCAGGCAGCAGCGTTGCCGCGCTCATGTCCGAGCCGGCGGCCAGCATCAGCGTGGCCGAACCGTGCCACAGCGAGCCGGCCGGATTGACCAGATTGACGTGGCCACTCGTCTGTTTGGCGAACTGCGGCGTGATCCAGGCGGCCGGCAGCATCGCCAGCATCACGATCGCGGCGGACAGCACCGCGATCACCAGCCAGGGCAGGGCGACGCGCGAGCGCCGCATCCAGTAATTCATGCGAGATCCTGTGACGGCACGGTCGCGGTTATTTTCATTTCGCGGTGGACGGCTGCAACGACGCCGTCAGGTCCACCTGGCCGTCTTCCTTGAGCGCCGTGGCGTGCGCCTCCGAGACTTGCACCTTGAACTGCTTGCGCACGTCGTCGACCCAGTTCGTCCACGCCGGGAACGACGCGTTCTTCAACTGGATCTGGACCGCGTTGCCGATCACCTGAACCTGCGTCGCCGCGAGGCCGTGATCGCTGAGTGAAGCGGTGAGGGCGTCCTTCAGCGCGGCGCCGGTCGGCGCGACGCCTTGAGCCGCCGCCGACAATTGGCGCGCTTCGTTCGCTTGCGCGGTCATCTGCGCCAACTGCCGCTGCATGGCGGGCAGCGTTTCACGCAGATGCGAGCGGCCTTCCTGCGCCGGCGCCCACAGCACCGACCACGCGATCACCACGGCGAGAATACCGCCGCCCCACGTCAGGATGGCTTTTTCGCGCTCGGTGCGCTGCTCCCAGAATCCGGCCCATGTTTGAGCGATTTCAGCTTTCATTGTCCGTTCCTGATGGTCCATTTGCCGGTATTGCTATCGATCGCGCCGCTCAGGCCGTTGCGGGCGAGGCGCTTCGCGAAATCGGGATCGAGCTTGACCTCCGGCTTGAAGTTCACGTCGAGCCGCCGGTCGTGATAGTCGAGCGCGGCGATGCCGTTGACCGGCACCGGCGCCAGCGAGCGCGCGAGGCCGTCGGCGAGCGGCAGGAAATCGTCCGGCGACAGCTCGCCCGCGGCGACACGCAACTGCTGCAACTGGCGCGCCATCTGATCGGGCGCATCGAGCACGACTGTCGTTTTAGGGAAGGTATTGAGCAGCAGTTCGGTCATCTGCGTGTTGATCGCATCGCGTTGGCGCGCGAGCATCAGCCACTGCACGTTCGCGCCGATGATCGCAATCAGCAGCGCGCCGACCGCGAGCAAAACCGGCAGACGCAGACGCCGCAGCGTCGCGCGGTCGAGTCGCCACGGCTGCGAAGCGAACTCGAACTGGCACAGGTCGAAGCGGCACTCGAGCGCACGCCGCGCGAGTTGCTCGAACGGCAGCGGACTGGCGCCGTGGATGTGCGCAGCCAACCGCGCCGGACTATTCGGGGCGAGACTCGGCTCGTTGCCGGGCACTTCGGTGAGCATATGCAGCGAGACCTTCGCCGCCCCGGCGAGCGCGCTGAGCGTCGTGTTCACGGCGTTGGCCGGCACTGCCAAGCCTTCACCTTGCACGCCGCGTGCGATGGCCAGTTCGACGCGCGGCACGCTTCTGTCGCCCGCGCTGTCCACGACGCCTTCGAGCAGCATGGCGGGCGCGGTCTGCACCACCGCGCCGAGCACGGCGGCCACCATCGGCACGGCGACCGCAGCGCCGGGCGCCACCGCCGGCGCGACATCCGCCAGCGGCGTCGCCACACCGGCGGCGCCCGCCAGGGCCGGCTCACCGGCGTTCACCGTTTCCGCGACTTCGGCAAGCACATCGGCATCGAGCGCGGCCGCCTGTGGCAGGCAGCGCGTGACCGGCACCGCGCGCAAGCTGCGGTGGCCGGCATTGGAGAACGATTCGCAGATAAACCGGAACCAGCCGCGGTCGATGATCGCCAGCAGCTGCCGCCCGCCCGCGAGCGGTTTCGGATCGACGGCGATGTGACAGGTCTGCGGGTCCTGGATCAGTTGATCCTCGACGATATTGGGCAATGCCTGACGCAGCCTCGGGCCGCGCAACGGCGGCAGTGTGGCGGGCATCATCAGCAGGTCGCGCGCGGCGACCATCAGCACCGTGGTGGAGGCGCGCGGCAGCAGCGCGAGCGCCGACCGGCCGGCGCGCTGGGCGCGGCCCGATTTGTCGAGCAGCACAAACGGCAGCTCCGGCAGTTGCCATTCCTGCGATGGCACCGCCGGATCACGCGGCGGCAGTAGAACGATCAGCGTGCTCAAAGGCCACTCTCTCTGGGAAAGACGTTATTCATAGTTGGTCTTCTACTCGCACGATACGCGTAGTGTGAGTCAATGCGTCGCGATAGACGAGGGTCGTGCGGTCCACCTCGGCGCGTTCGTGCTGCACGCGGCCGTGGATCAGGAAGTAATTCGAGTTGACGTCGAGTTCGCTCGGATCGATCGAGGTCGACTGCACGCCGGCGCCTTGCAACGCTAGCTGGATGTCGCCAACGTTACGGAAAAATACCGTCTGCCGGCGCGCGACGAACGCTTGCGCCGTCGACACGCTCATGCCCGGGATGACCGCCGCGATCACTTCGGCCGAAGCCGTGTTCACGTTGACTGCCGATACCGTCGGCAGCACGGTGACGAAGGGGCGCAAGCGAGCGACCATCTCCGGCGTGTAGCCGGGGATATCGAGCAGCGAGTCGACGCTGGTCATCTGGATCGGTGCGTTCGCGGAGCTGTCGTCGCTGTCTTCGATGCCGGGTTTGTCGGTGAAGCTGCCGCCGGTGGCGCCGCCCTGGATCGGCGGCGGGGTCGCGGTTGTGCCGTTCGTGGACGTGACCGTCTGAAAACGGGTTGCCGATTGCGCGAGGCTCGCGCGGACCTGGAGTGCGGTGGTTTTTGCCAGCTGGCTGTTGGCGCCGAGCGATACCAGTAGGCGCTGGTAGGCGCCGATTTGGTCCATGTCTAGTTGCATGACGCCTGGGGCCGGGCTCTCGACCAGATTTCTCAGGTTGAATTTTGCCTGGGCGTCTTCGATTGAACCCGATAGATACGTTTCTGCGCCTTGTTGCGCTCTTACTTCGCCGATCTGGCCCAGGAAATCCGAGAGGCGGGTTTTGGCGATGGGGACGCCCCATAAACCACCTAAGTAGGTGATGCCCGCGGAGGTGTCGCCTTCTGAGCGGAGAATCAGGCGCGTCCAGTCCAAGGCGCCGCGTGATACCCATTGGGCCTGGGAGAGCAGGCGCTGGTTTTCTATCCTTCGGATTTGGACTTGCTGGCGCCAGAGCATGCCCGAGACCAGAATCGCTGATAGCGCTACTACCAGCAGGGCGCTGATGATTGCTACGCCGTTTTGGGTGTTTTGGCTCTTTTTGTTGGCCTTTCCTTGAATTCGTCGTGGTCTATTGGCGTTGCCCCTGTGCGGGGCGGCACCTACTTTCTTTGCCGCGGCAAGGAAAGTAGGCAAAGAAAGCCGCTTCACACCGCTAATGCTAAGCGGGTCCCCCGCACAGCCACGGTAGTGGACCATCTGGAATCCGTCACCTCGCACATTCAACCCCAGTGACAAAGCCGTCATACCCCCCGCCTCGCACTCCGTGCTCGCCGGAAGGGTATGGCTTAAGACCGGTGGCTTCGTTTGGGCGTGGTGGGAGCCATCGGCTTCGCCTCGGCGAGGCGCCGATGCGGAAACGGAAACGGATGCGGACCGAAGATATGGTGAGCTGCAGTCGGACGTCGGCAAGGACGGGGGGTTTTGTTGCTTGCCGCTCGGCGCGCGCAGCGCCGCCGGAACGGATGACTGCCTGGTCACTGGCGTGTGTTGTGCGGGGGATCGTTCGTTGATCGTGCCACTACCGTGGCTGTGCGAGGAGACCGCTTGTACGTTAGCGGTTTGAAGCCGCTTTCTTTGCTTACTTTCCTTGCGGCGGCAAAGAAAGTAAGTGCCGCCCCGCACAGGGGCAACGCCAATAGACCACCATGAATTCAAGCAAAGGCCAACGCCAAAGGAACACACCCCAACTCGTCGGAAAGACAAAAAAGAGAACTTCATTTCACTCTCCGACGAGAAAAACGCGAGTAACAGGCCGCGCCAAAGACTTAGCCCCGACACTCACCTGAAGCCCCGTCACAGACCGCGGCAGCGGCGCACTCCCAAGCTGGGGCACCTTAAGATTATTGTCCGCCTCCGTAATGGCGCTCTGCACATCGCCCATCTGCGTCGTCCACCCCACCTTCGGCACGTAGACCTGAGCAGAAATAGAACCCACACCGCCCATCAACGGCACGCCACTCCATCCCTCGCCTTCGCTGCCGCGCAGCGCCCGTCGCAACTCGCCCATATTCCCCAACGGCGGCGACGCATATCGAATCACACGCCCATCGGACACCCGATACCGCACCACCTGCAACCGCGGCGCCGCTCCCGGCAAATTCATCTGCCGCACGATCTGCAACACGCTGCCCGACACTGACACAGCCGCCTGCCCAGCCTCATCATCCGACGCCGCCTGCCGAGCATCGATCCTCATCTGATCGAACAACTGCGCAAAGACGCGCTCGTCCTCCATCGCGTTCGTGATGGTCTGCCGGCCGCGAATGATCTGGTCGAGCCCGCGCCACGACAGCACGGCAATCACCGCCAGAATCGCAATCGCCACCAGCAATTCGATCAGCGTGAAACCACGCGCGCCCCTCGCGCGCAATGGGCGGCGGCGCTCAGAGCGAACGGTTGTTTTCATTCGCGACCACCGTCACCATCTGAGCCAGATTGGCGGACCCGCCCGGCATCGTCACCATCACTTCCACTCGACGAAACACCGGATTCGGCGTGGCCGTCACATGCTCCGTACAGATCAACTGCAAGTTGCCTTGCGAACAATCGAAACTCGTGGAACCCACGTTCGGCCAGGCATGCGCCAGATGCAATTGCGCCAACGTATTGTCCGCGCTCCATGACGCCAGCAAACGGCGGTGCAGATCGGCCTCGCCGCTCGCGAGACTGCCCACCGCACGCAACGAAGCGGCCAACGCCACCGCGATGATCGCCAGCGCCACCAGCACTTCGATCATCGTGAAACCGCGCTGCGCGCCGTGGCTCATCTCGCGAGCGGTCATGCTCCTGCAACGACGCATCTCAGTGCACCTCGTAGCGGCCATTGCCGGTGCCGACGATCGTCGCGCTCCCGGCTGCCGAAAACAGCGTGATCTGCACGGGCACGTCGATCGCCTCGGTGCCGAATACGATACGACTGGGCTGCGCATCCGAACCGGGATAGCTAATGGCCACGCCGGTCACGCCGCCTTCCCAGCGACGCGGCCCAAGCAGATCGTCACGCAGCGGACGCCAGCCATCTTCGGTGCGCAGGTCGAAACGAAAGCCGCCATCGAGCGGTTGCCATGCGATCGGCCGCGCGCGCACCTGCGCTTCGTCGCCGGCCGATTCGAACAGCAGCGCAAGACGCTGCGCTTCCTCGTTCAGATCGGTGCGCGGATTGCGTGTCATCGTCAACGCGGTCAAGGACACCAGCAAGCCCGCAATCACCAGCACCACCAGCATTTCCAGCAGCGTAAAACCCGCCGCGCGTTTGCCGCCGCGCGTGCCCGCGTCACCCGAGCGGCGCACGCCACGACGGCGCGCGCCGGCACACGCCACGCGCGGCAATGAAGCCGTACAGGGCGTGTCCACACGGGACTTGCAAGGGGACAATCGCATAGTGCCGGCCACGAACGATCAACTTAAAATCAAACGACGATGCATCGACAGGAACGCGCGAGGTTCAATCCCGCCGCGCGCATGAAAATCACCGACTCCTTAAGCGCCTACTGCCACGAGCCGACGTCGGCATCATTGCCTTCGCCGCCCGCCTTGCCGTCCGCGCCGTAGCTGAACACGTCGATCTCGCCGTGCACACCCGGATTCAGATACTGGTAACCGTTACCCCACGGATCGTTCGGCAGACGCTCGAGGTAGCCACCGTCCTTCCAGTTGGTCGGCACGGGGTCCGTGCTCGGCTTTTCGATCAGCGAGCGCAGGCCTTGCTCCTGCGTCGGATAACGGCCATTGTCGAGACGGTAGAGCTTCAGCGCCTGCATGACCGTGCCGATGTCCTGCTTGGCGGCGACACGGCGCGCCTCGTCGGGACGGCTCATGATCTTCGGCACGATCAACGCGGCCAGAATGCCCAGAATCGCGATCACGACCATGATTTCGATCAGCGTGAAACCACGTTGACGACGGCTGCGCGGACCCGCGATGTCATGACGGCGAGTGGTCGACAGTTGCATAGCTTGCTACCTCTTTTCAGGTGAAATTTTGACTGGGCGGGATTCGCGTTTTGGCAATCAGGGTGCCATTGAACACGCCCGGCCGGTCATTTTAATGTCATGCAGTTGAACGGCCCTGAGAAAACGCCGGGCCGCCTCAAGTTTGCTCACCCCTCGGGGGGCCCGGCGCGATGCGCCAGGTTCGGGGCGCTTTCAACCCCACGCAATTTTCACAATAGTCCGTACAATGATGCGCATGAACGCCATCCAAATCCGCCTTCTGTCGCTCGCGCTGTTCGCCGTGTTCTGCGCGACGTTGACCTACTGGGTCATCACGCTCAGCACGATGTCCGGTGCGCCGTTGCCCGCAGCCGCCGCGCACGCGCAGATCTCGACCGAGCAGGCTGCCACGCTGTTCGGCGGCCAGCTCACGCGCAACGCCAACCAGGACGTGCGACTGTTCGGCATCCTCGCGTTGCGGGAAGGCGCCGCGGCCATCGTCAGCGTGGGCGGCGAACCGCCGCATGCCGTGTCGCTCGGCAGCGCGCTGATGCAAGGCACCAAACTCTCCGAAGTCCGCGCCCGCTCGATCATCATCGACCGCAACGGCGCGCATTCCGAAGTGTTCCTGCCGGCCAACCCAGCAGGTCCGACGATCTACGTGCGCTAAAGCCAGGCGCACAACCGCTTCATTTCAACTGATTGCGCGGTGACCGCACCGGTCATCGCGCAATTCCGTCTCTTTCCCAGCCTTACTGCACCAGGTTGTTCAACTCGATGATCGGCAGCATCACCGCCAGCACGATCACCAGCACCACGCCCCCCATCGCCAGAATCAGCAACGGCTCGAGCAGACTCGTCAGGAACATCGTGCGACGTTCCAGCTCGCGCGCTTCGCCGTCGGCCGCGCGGTCGAGCATCGTGGTCACGTCGCCGGTCGCTTCGCCCGAACGGATCAGGTGAACCAGCACGGGCGGGAACGTTTTCGTGTTGCCGAGCGCGCGTGACAGCGATGTGCCTTCGCGCACACGCACGATCGCATCGTCGATGTTCTCGCGCATCGCGTTGTTGCTGAGCGTTTCGGCGGCGGCTTGCAGCGCGCGCAGAATCGGCACGCCCGCCGCGGTGAGAATGCCGAGCGTGCTGGCAAAGCGCACGGTGTTATAGCCGCGCACGAGTTTGCCGAGCAGCGGGGCAGTAAGCAGCCAACGGTCGAAGGCGAGGCGCGGGCCGGGCTGCTTGAGAATCGAGCGCACCAGATACACCAGCACGACCACGCCGATCAACATTGCCCACCACCAGTGCCGCACGAAGCCCGAGAGCGCCATCATCATGATGGTGAGGAAGGGCAGTTGCTGCTTGGTGCTGGCGAACACGTTCACCACTTGCGGCACCACGTAGCTCAGCAGAAACGTGACGATACCGAAAGCGATCAGCGTGACGATGGCGGGGTAGGTGAACGCGAGCACGATCTTCTGCTTCAGCGCGTTGCGTTGCTCGATATAGTCGGCAAGCCGCGACAGCACCAGACCAAGCTTGCCGGTATGTTCACCGGCCGCGACCAGCGCGCGGTAAATCTCGGGGAAGTCTTTCGGATGCTGCGTCAGTGCATTGGCCAGCGAATGGCCGCCGAGCACTTCCGCGCGAATCGACGCCATCAGTTCGCGAATGTAGTCGCGCTCGGATTGCTCGGTCAGCACGGCGAGCGCTTCGTCGAGCGGCAGGCCGGCAATCAGCAGGCTGGCGAGCTGGCGCGTCAGGATCGCCTGCTCGCGTTGCGACAAACGCCGCCCCAGCGACAGCCGTTGATTGCGCTCGCCGCGCGTGCGCGTGGCCGCCGGTTCGACGACGAGCGGCGTCAGTCCTTGCGAACGCAGATTGGTCCGCGCGCCGCGCGCGCTGTCCGCGTCGAGTACGCCTTTTTGCGCCTTGCCCGCCGCGTCGATCGCTTCGAAACGAAATGCCGGCATGCGCTTATGCTCCGCCCGTCACGCGGATCACTTCTTCGAGCGATGTCAGCCCGGAAGCGAGCCAGCGGTCCGCATCCTCACGCAGCGTGCGCATGCCTTGCGCACGACCGGCCGCGAGAATTTCCGCATCGGCTGCGTTGCGGTGAACCAGCGTACGGATGTTGTCGTCGATCAGCAGCAGTTCGTAGACGCCGCGCCGTCCCGCATAACCGGAGTGGCCGCACCGGTCGCAACCGACCGGATGCCAGCGCACGCTGCCGTCTTCTTCGACACGCTCTTCGCGGCACACCGGGCACAGTCGCCGCACGAGCCGCTGCGCCAGCACGCCGAGCAGCGACGACGCCAGTAGATACGGCTCCACGCCCATGTCGGTCAAACGGGTCACGGCGGATGCCGCGTCGTTGGTGTGCAGCGTAGCCAGCACGAGGTGGCCCGTCAGCGATGCCTGCACCGCGATCTGCGCGGTCTCCAGGTCACGGATTTCACCGATCATGATGACGTCCGGGTCCTGCCGCAGAATCGAGCGCAGCGCCCGCGCGAAGGTCATGCCGATCCGTTCGTTGACCTGCGTCTGGCCGATGCCGGACAGGTCGTATTCGATCGGATCTTCGACCGTCATGATGTTGGTGGTCGCGGTTTCGAGCCGCGACATCGCCGCATACAGCGTGGTCGTTTTACCGGAGCCGGTCGGCCCGGTCACCAGCACGATCCCGTGCGGTCGGCCGATCAGCTTGTCGAACTTGCCGAGCGTATCCGGTCCCATGCCGAGCGCTTCGAGGTTCAGGCGTGACGCATCTTTTTCCAGCAGACGCAGCACCGCGCGTTCGCCGTGGCCGGTCGGCAGCGTCGAGACGCGCACGTCGACCGGGCGGCCGCCCACGCGCAGCGTGATACGGCCGTCCTGCGGCAAACGCTTCTCGGCGATGTCGAGCTGCGCCATGATCTTGATCCGCGAGATCAGCGCGCCGTGCAGCGCTTTCTTCGGCCGCACCACGTCGCGCAACGTGCCATCGACGCGAAAGCGCACCACAGAAGAAGTCTCGAACGGCTCGATGTGAATATCCGATGCCTGCTCGCGCGCCGCTTGCGTGAGCAACGCGTTGATCATGCGGATGATCGGCGCGTCGTCTTCCGACTCCAGCAGATCCTCGACCTCGGGGATGTCCTGCATGAGGCGCGAGAGATCGACTTCGCCTTCCACTTCGCCGACCACCTGCGCAGCGCTGCCGTCCTGGCGCGCATACGCCTGATTGATCGCCTGCGTGAGCTCGTCGGCGGGCAGACGTACGATCGACACTGCGCCGAAGTTGCGCGCCACTTCGGAAAGCGCGGCGTCGCTCGTACGTTCGCTGATCCAGACTTCGAGGCTGTCCGCATGCTGATGCGCGACCAGAATCTGGCCGGCACGGGCAAAACCGTAGGGAACGAGCCGCGCGGCGATGGCCGAAGGCGCCTCGCGCACGGCATGCTCGGTTACGCCCGCGGGCGACATCGCCGCGGCTTGTGTCGCGGCACCGGCTCGCACCGCTGCGGGCGACGCAGACGCTGACGGCGGCGTGGACGGCGTGCTCACGGCCGCACTCCAGGCGACGCGGTGGAAGGCGCCACAGTGACCGGATTGGTCTGCGCGGTGCCGTTCGTGGCCGGCGCCGGGCCGACGGTGGCCGGGCCGGCGTTGGCCGGCGGCGGCGCCATCTGCTGACGGCGCATCTTGTCGAGATCGAACAGATTCATCGCGGGCGAACCGCCTTGGCTCGGACCGATCGGCATCGGCGGAACCACCGGATCGTCGTTGTCCTTCATCAGGTTGTTGTCCTGTTTGTACGCGCCCTGCACGCCCTGAATGTAGTCGTAGCGGTTCGACGTCACGGCCTGAGCGGTACCGCGATCATTGATGATCACGGGGCGCAGGAACACCATCAGGTTGGTCTTGTTGCGAGTCTTCTGTTCCGAGCGGAACAACTGCCCGATCCATGGAATATCGCCGAGCAGCGGCACCTTGCTGTTGCTCACCTGGTAGTTGTCCTGCATCAGGCCGCCCAGCACGATGATCTCGCCGTTATCGGCGAGCACCGTCGACTGGATCGAACGCTTGGTGAATTCCGGGCCGGCCGGGTTGGTCGTCGCGTTGGTCGTGCCGGTCACGATCGCCGAGTCTTCGGTGTAGAGCTGCAGCTTTAGAATGCCGCCATCGGTGATCTGCGGCTTGACGTGCAGCGTCAGGCCGACGTCGACGCGGTCGAAAGTATTGAACGCCGACGTCGCGGTGGCGCTCGTGAGGTTCGAATACGAACCCGTCTGGATCGGCACGTTGGTACCGACGACGATCTTCGCTTCCTCGTTGTCGAGCGTGATGAGATTAGGCGTGGACAGCACGTTCGCGTCGGCGGTCTGCGACAGCGCTTGCAGCAGCGCGCCGAGTCCCTGCACACCGAAGATGTTGTGAATCCAGCCGACGTTCAGCCCTTGCTGCAACTGTTGGGCGGCGAGCGCGCTAGCAAGACCGCCGGTGGCCCCGGCCGCTGCGGCCCCCGCCGTCAGATTGATGATGCTGTTGCCGCTGCCGGTCGCCAGATTGGTGCCGGCGAATATCGAGTTGTTCGCAACCTGCCACTGAATGCCGAGATTGCCGGCCGTGTTCGAGTTCAATTCGACAATTAACGCCTCGAGATAAACCTGCGCGCGCCGTGCGTCGAGCTGGTCGATCACCGCGCGCAGATTGCGGTACACCGGCTCGGCCGCCGTGATGATCAGCGAGTTCGTCGCGGAGTCCGCCTGGATCATCCCGCCTTGCTGATTGTCGTCGCTCTTGTCCTTGTCGCTGCCGAGCAGGCCGCCGGCATTGTTGCTGCCGCCCGCACCGTACCCGCCTCCGCTGCCGCCGCCCATCGGCGAAGACAGCGAGCTATTGCCGAGTCCGCCCGACGGCAGCGGTGGCGTACCCGACGAGCCCGTCGAATTGTTGCCGCCCAGGCCGCCGCCGCTATTCTGGTTGAACGAATTCGCGTCGTTCGCGTTGCCCGACGAGTTGTCGCCGCCGCCTTTGCCGAACATGCCGCGCAAGGTCTTGGCGAGCTTCGTCGCGTCCGCATTACGCAGCGGCACGACGTGAATGTTGCCGGGCATGGTGGTCGGCGTATCGAGTTCCTTCGCCAGCTGCTTCGCCGCCGCGAGACGCGCGCCGTTCGACGCGCGGATCAGCAGCGAGTTGGTGCGCGGGTCGGCGGTGACCGACACCTTCAGCGTCGCGTCCGTGCTGCCGATCGAGCCGGGGTCGAGCATCTTGTTCAGCTGCGTGGCGATGTCGATCGCGTTGGCGTTCTTCAGCTGCACCACCGATACCGATTGGCCCGCCGCCGAATCCACGCCCTGGATGATCTGGGCAATACGCCGCACGTTGTCGGCGTAATCGGTGACTACAATCGTGTTGTTGGCTGGGTAGGCCGCCACGGTGTTGTTCGGCGAGATGAGCGGACGCAGCACGGGCAACAGATTGTTGGCCGATTCGTTCTTCAGCACGAACACTTGCGTGACCACCTGGTCGCCGCGCGCCGTAGGCGTATTGCCGACATAGGTCGGCACGCCTTGCAGCTTCGCGTCGGCCTCGGGCACGACTTTCAGTACGCCGTGATCCTGCACGAGCGCGAAGCCCTGCATCCGCAACGCGGACTGCAAGGTTTTCAGCGCCTGATCTTCAGGCACCGCGTTTTCCGACACGAGATTCAACTGACCTTTCACGCGCGGATCGACGATGATTGTTTTGCCGGTTGCCGCGCCAATCGCCTTGGCCACCTGATCGATGTCCGCGTTGACGAAGTTGAGTGTCACCTGTGCCTGTGCTGTCTGCGCGGTGATCAAGCCAGCCACCAGCAGCGCCGTTGCAACGCGACGCAAAGCCATACGATTTCTTCTCATGGAATAGGGTATCGATGCCAACAGCCGTAGCCGCTGACGGTCATGCAGTGCGGACATGGGAGCAGGCCGCCGCCCTGTCGATCTGCCGGCCGGCCTCGCGGACGATCATCGTCCTCGTTGCCCGCCGTCCGATGTCCGAAAAAAATGAACAGTAACAGTTTTTCATGTCGGATTTGTCACAAAACGAACCGCCTCGTGCGATTTCTCTAGAGACCGCCACCTGTTGTCAAACAATTGAAAGCTAATGGAAAGTCGTACGAATGAGCTCGAAAACGCTTCGTTTTCTGCTCTCTTATGTCGGTTAGCCAACTTGACGGGGGTCCGCCTGCCGGTATCATACGAGCCGTTCGAGTCCCTGGTTGCGAGTTGCCGACGCGGGTTTACCCCGATGTCAGACCAACGCCCGGCCAGCGCGGCTCGGCGGCTGTCAGTGGCTGAAGTATGGCCGATGCGATGCCTTACCGAACCTTACCCTTGCCCTTTGCTTAGTGGTCTTGACTGATGAAACGAAGCTTCGTCACCGTCGCCGTGGGACTTGCCGTGCTGGTAGCAGCAGGGTCCGCACGCGCCGATTGCTTTGATGAAGCAGCGAAGTATCAGAAGGTCAACCCCTTGATTCTGCGCGCCATCGCGTGGCAGGAGTCGCATAATCGCCCCGACGCAACGCATAAAAATGCGAACGGCTCGACCGACTACGGGGTGATGCAGATCAATTCGATCCATCTGCCCACGCTCGCACAGTACGGCATCTCGCAGGGCACGTTGATGGAACCGTGCAAGAACGTCTACATAGCGGCATGGCATCTGCGCCGCCAGATGAACAAGTACGGCAACACCTGGCAGGCAATCGGCGCCTATCACTCCGAGACGCCGGCGCTGCGGGACAAGTACTCGCAGCAGATCGCCGCGATCCTGCGCAAGTGGAATCTGATGCCGGCTGCGCGCTGATCCGGCCTGTCACGCGGCCCCCGTCCGTTTTGATGCACAATGCGGCTTCGTGCAGCTTTCGAGGCTCGGCCCGGTTGCGGTCTGCATTATACGCCCTCAGCCCGGCACGCCTTCCAAACCTCTAGTTTTCCCGTACTGCAATGAACCAGCCGCTATTGCCCGTCACCGTGCTCTCCGGTTTTCTGGGCGCCGGCAAGACCACGCTCCTGAATCACATCCTCGCGAATCGCGCCGGCTTGCGCGTGGCCGTGATCGTCAACGATCTGGCCGCCGTCAATATCGACGCGATCCTCGTGCGCGATGCCGCCGCGCTTTCTCATGTCGAGGAACAACTCGTCGAGTTGTCGAACGGTTGCATCTGCTGCACGCTGCGCGACGATCTGCGGGTCGAGATCAAGCGTCTGGCCGGAGAGCGGCGTTTCGACGCGATCCTGATCGAATCGACCGGCGTGGCCGAGCCGATGCCGATCGCCGAGACCTTCAGCTTCGTCGACGATGAAGGTGCGTCGCTCTCCGACGTCGCCCGGCTCGACACGATGGTGACCGTGGTCGATGCGTTCAACTTCCTGCGCGACTACAGTTCGGCCGACGCGCTTGCCGAGCGTGGCATCGCCGCGACCGAGGAAGACGATCGCACGCTCGTCGAACTGCTGATCGAGCAGATCGAATTCTGCGATGTGCTGGTGGTGAACAAGGCCGATCTGGTGAGCGCGGACGAACTCACGCGCCTGCAACGCATTCTCGCCCGGATCAATCCGCGCGCGCTGCAGGTGGTCGCCCGTTTCGGCGAGGTGCCGCTCGCGCAAGTGCTGAACACCGGCCGCTTCGATTTCGACGAGGCGGCAAGCGCGCCAGGCTGGCTGGCATCGCTCAATCATGAGCATGACCACGAGCACGGCCATGCTCATCAGGGCGAAGCGGATGAGTTCGGCATCGGCAACTTCATTTACCGGGCGCGCCGGCCGTTTCACCCGGAACGCCTGTGGGCGCTTCTGCATCAGGAGTGGAAGGGCGTGCTGCGCAGCAAAGGCTTCTTCTGGCTTGCCACGCGTAACGATATCGCCGGTTCGCTCTCGCAGGCGGGCGGTGCTTGCCGGCACGGTCCGGCGGGCATGTGGTGGGCGGCTCAGGATCGCAGCGAGTGGCCCGACGGTGACGACGAGCTGGCCGCCGAAATTGCCGCGGACTGGTACGGCGATCCGGACGATCTGAGCATCGGCGACCGTCGCCAGGAACTGGTGATGATCGGCGTCGGCATCGATCCCACTGTCTGGAAAGCGAAGTTCGACGCTTGCCTGTTGACCGACGACGAATACGCGCAGGGACCGCAAGCATGGGAACAGTTCGCTGATCCATTCCCGGCCTGGGACTTCGACGAAGACGACCACGATCACGATCACGATCACGACCATCATGACCACGATCACGATGGTCATGGCCACGGTGAAATCGTGCATCGTCACGAGTGAGCGGCCTTCGCCGCTCGGCGAAATCGAGCCGCGACGCCCGTTGCGGCCATCCTCTGCACAATGCCCAGGCGAAAAAAAACCCGCCGTTGGCGGGTGTCAACTGCCTGGCAGTAGTCTGCTTAGCGCTTGTTGACTGCGTCTTTGAACGCCTTACCAGCCGTGAACTTGACGGTCTTGGCGGCCGGAATCTTGATAGTTTCGCCGGTCTTGGGGTTACGACCCGTACGCGCTGCGCGCTTGCCCGAACCGAAGCTGCCGAAGCCGATCAACTGGACCGCATCACCCTTCGACACAGACTTCTTGATCACTTCAAGCAACGTGTCCAGCGTTTCACCGGTTTGAGCCTTGCTGGCGCCCGTCTGTCCTGCGACGGCGTCGATCAGTTCCTGTTTGTTCATTAAGGTTCCTTTCTGAGTTTAGGTTGACACGAACAGCGCGAACGCGCCGATTATACGTGCGCGGGCCGCGCCGTCGAGCAGCGCCGGCTCCGGATCCCCTCCGGACCAATGGCGCCGCACAGATGACTGTCCGGCGGCCGTGCTGCCGCTCCCTTCGCGACGCTTGCTATGATAGCGCAGCGCAAACCCAATCAGGATAAGGGTTTCGAAGAATTACGCGGTTCCGGGGTCGATATCGCAAGGAAACCGCAAATTTTGCGCTCCACGACCCCCAACCGAGGGCTGAAACCCAGTATGGACGGGGCCTGACGTTGGTTTTTGCCAACGCTCGGCGCGTCTTTTTTGCCCTCCGGCGAGCTGCGCGCGCGGGCGGTAACGTTCGACCCGCGTGTGAGACGACGCCGGGCTGCTCCAAGTTTCCTCACCCCTCGGGGGCTCCGGCGCGAAGCGACGGGTTCTGGGGGCATTTTCCGAGCGTCATTTTCCGTCGCGCATGACCGATCCGCTGATCCCCGCCGTCCTCGCTTTTCGCGACAACGGCACGCCTTTTTCGCCGCTTTACGACGACATCTATCACAGCGCCGTAGGCGGTCTCGAACAGGCTCATTACGTTTTCCTGCGCGGCAATTCGCTGCCCGACCGGTGGCAGGGCCGCCGCGTGTTCACGGTGCTGGAAACAGGCTTCGGCATGGGCATCAACTTTCTGATGACCTGGGCCGCATGGCGCGCAGATTCGTCGCGTTGCGAGCGGCTGCATTTCGTGTCGACTGAGAAGCATCCCTTTACCGTCGCCGATTTACGCAAGGTGGTCGCGGCGACGATTTCCGATCCGGAGATTGCCGGCCTCGCGGAAGCCCTCGCGAACGCCTGGCCGATGCTCGTTCCCGGCACGCATCGGCTTGAATTCGATGAAGGGCGCGTCGTGCTCACGCTGGTGTTCGGCGACGCGCAGGAGAGCTTGCCGGCCCTGAGGCTGCGCGCCGATGCGTTTTACCTCGACGGCTTCGCGCCGGCCAAGAATCCCGAGCTCTGGACGCCGGCGATCTTCAAGGCGCTCGCGCGGCTGGCAGGCGAGGGTGCCACGTTCGCCACCTACAGCAGCGCCGGCGACATCAAACGCGCGCTGACGCAATGCGGCTTCGAATACCGCAAGGTGGACGGCTTTGGCTGGAAGCGGGCGATGCTGGTCGGCCACTTCGCGCCGCGCTGGCGCGTGCGACGTCATGAACCGCCCGCGCCGCTCGCGGTCGATGAACGACATGCGGTAGTGATCGGCGCGGGGCTTGCGGGCTGCGCGGTGATTGAACGGCTTGCCGCGCGCGGCTGGCGCGTCACGTCGCTGGAGCGGCACGCTTCGGTGGCGCAGGACGCATCCGGCAATCCGGCGGGCGTGTTCCATCCCATGATTTCGCGCGACGACAGCGTCGCGTCGCGCGTCACGCGTGCCGGCTTTCTGTATACGCTCAGGCGTTGGGCCGCGCTCGAGCGGCTCGGTCGCACGCCGTTGCGCGGCGGCCAAGGCTTGCTGCAGATCGCCGCGGACGACGATGAAGCCCGCTCGATCAGCGAAGCGATCTCCACATTCGGCTATCCGTCCGACTACGTGACGCCAGTCTCGCCGGACGAAGCTCAGCGGCTCGTCGGCATGCCGCTCGCGCGCGGCGGATGGTTCTTTCCGCACGGCGGCTGGATCGACCCGGCGTCGCTGTGCGCTGCGCAGTGTGCCGCGGCGGGTCATCTACTCGAGCGCCGCTTCGGTGTGGACGTCGCACGGATCGAACGGTCCGACGGTCAATGGACCGTGTTCGACAACTCGGGCGAGGCCATCGCTCAAGCTCCGGTGGTGATCGTCGCCAGCGCTCACGATGCCGCGCGCATCGCCGGTTTGCGGCATGCGCCGACTCGCAGCATTCGCGGCCAACTTACTTTACTGCCGGCCGGCACGGTGCAGCCACCGCTTCAGATGCCGGTGATCGGCGAAGGCTACGCGGTGCCGCTCGCAGACGGCGTCACGTTAACCGGCGCCACCTACGAGCTCGACGACCCCGACACATTGCTGCGCGCGGCCGGCCATCTGGATAACCTGGAGCGCGTCGCGCAGATGCTGCCGGCATTTGCTGGCGTCGTCGCTCGGGCTCAGTCGGCGGCGTTGACGGGGCGTGTCGCGTTCCGCTGCGTCACCAGCGATCGCATGCCGATGATCGGCCAACTCGCCGACGAAGCGCAGGCAACGCACGATGCCCAGCGCCTGCGTGGCGCATGGCCGCTCGACCTGCCGCGCACGGACGGCCTGTACGGCGCTTTCGCGTACGGTTCGCGCGGGCTCGTATGGGCGGCGCTCGGCGCGGAACTGATCGCCTCGCAACTGGAAGGCGAACCGTGGCCACTCGAACGGGATCTGGCTGAAGACATCGACCCGGCGCGCTTCCTGTTGCGCGCACTGCGCCAGGGGACAGTGGGTTAACTCCGGACTCCAACCAGCATGCTCGCCGGATAAGTTATCCACTGAGAGTTGTGGATAACCACGCCGTTTACCGGTGCAACTGGTGTGGAACCGTTGTGGACGTAAACGGGGTAACTTTGCCGCTGCCCAAAAGCGCAAAAAGTTACCCTTGTATACGCGCCGCTCCCGCACATGCTGTGCATCCTGTTATGCCGTCGGCAAACCGATGATTCATTTCGGTAAACAGGAGTTATCCACAGAAACCGAGGCACCTTGTTAACTATTACTACGTATACATACGGTAAACCTGTAAACAGCAAGACCGTGGCTGGACGAGAGCCCGTCGGCGGATCTCGAGCGCTCCAAAACCCGTGCAGAACATCCGGGGCGATGTCCCGAAAAGCACATCTGCCGCGTTCAAACTAGCCTTAGCACGGCCGGATTCGCAGCCAAAACGGTCGGTTTTTCCTCATGTCGGCGAGATACCGTACGTTTTTACCGTTTTGCCAGCATGTTCGCGCCTTTTCGGTCGAGGCTGAAAAAGCTATGGCACAATCGCCGTTCTTTTCCGCGTCGTGCCTTGTCTCTACAGCGGCACACGCAGCAAACGGAACGGTGCCGCTCAATCAGAATCTGATTCAAAGTCGACGGCGTTCTTTCACCGTGCCGGTTGCTACGGCCGCACCCCGAATGCGCCAGCTTCCTTGCTGTTGCCGCGCATTCAGATCATCCGATCGTTGAAAACTCGCAACGCTGGCCACGCGAAGCGATCGCGACAGTGAGCGCGTCATGTGCCCACTCGCTCGCCGGTGTTTGCGCCGGTTCGTGTCGTCTGCCGTTGCTGCAAAGGAGAACCCATCACGATGAATTCGGCGTTTTCATTTTTTCCAGCCTGGCCGCTTTCACCCGACGCCATTTTTTGGGCTGGTCTCGCATTGCTCGCCGCCGGTCTGTGCGGTGAGCTTTGCTATCGCGCGTGGCGTTTACCGCGCATTTCCGGGTATGCGGTCATTGGTCTGATTGCCGGCGCGGCCGGTTCGGGCGTGATCGATGCGGATTCCGCGAGCGCCGCGCGGCCGCTGCTCGATGTCGCGCTCGGGTTGCTGTTGTTCGAACTCGGGAGCCGGCTCGACTTGCGCTGGATCCGTCGCAATCCCTGGCTGATTCTGTCGAGCGTCGCCGAAGCTACGCTGACATTCGCGCTCGTATTGCCGGTTTTGCTGTTCCTGAACGTGCCGCTGATGGTGGCAACGGTGCTCGCCGCGATCGCCATGGCGACATCGCCGGCCATGGTGATTCAGCTGAAAACAGAATTGCGTGCGGAAGGCCAGGTCACCCAGCGGTTGTTGACCTTGACCGCGCTGAACAGCATGTATGCTGTGGTGATCGAAAAGCTCGTGTCGAGCTGGCTGCATCAGGAAATTTACGGCAACGTATTTGCGACCATCCTGCAACCGCTCTATCTGCTGGTCGGCTCGCTCGTGCTCGCGTATCTGCTCGCGCGCACCTGCACGTTCTTCTATCGACGTTTGAACATGCAGGACGAGCACTCGTTCGTCGCGCTGTTCGGTCTTGTGCTGCTGGCCATTGCGGTCGCACATCTGTTCAAGCTGTCGACCATTCTTGCGTTGCTGGCCGCCGGCATCATTGTGAAGAATCATGAGGCGCGTCCGCAGTTGTGGCCGGAGCATTTCGGCACGGCCGGCTGGTTGCTGACGGTGATTTTGTTCGTGCTGACGCTGACTTCGTTTGAATGGAAAGACATCGCACTTGGCGGCGTCGCGGCGCTGGGTCTGATTGTTGCGCGCCTGGTGGCTAAGCTGGTCGGCGTGCTGGCGTTCGCCAAGCCGAGCGGCTTGAACTGGAAGCAGGGGATGGCGCTCGGTCTGTCGTTATCGCCGATGTCGGCGCTTGCGTATCTGTTGGTCGACGACACCTACAACCTGTATCCGAACTTCGATCCGCAACTGCGAGCTATCGTGATGTGTTCCATTTTCGTGCTGCAGATTCTCGGGCCGTGGCTCGTCTATCGCAGCCTGGCGCTGGTGGCTGAACGGCGTGAAGTGTAAGCGCAAGTCAATGAGCGCGCTGCGCTACTCAAGGCGCGATGTTTGACACGCTTTATCCAACTTATATTCGATTCAAAAACGGCCGGGTATGTGACTCACACCTGGCCGACCTGACTCAGGGGACGCCATGTCACTCGAACCCTTCATCGATTCGAAACCGTTTACATTCGGTGTCGAACTCGAGATGCAGATCGTCAATACGCACGACTATGATCTGACCAAAGCTGGCTCGGATCTGATGCGCCTCATCAAGGACGAAAAGATCCCCGGCAACATCACGCCGGAAATCACCGAAAGCATGATCGAGTTGTCGACGGGCATCTGCACGACGCATGAGCAGGCCGTCACCGACTTGCGCAAGATTCGCGACACGCTGGTGTCCGCGGCCGACCGTCTGAACGTCGGCTTGTGCGGCGGCGGCACGCATGCGTTCCAGCAATGGAGCGAGCGGCAGATCGTCGATACGCCACGTTTTCAGTACATCTCCGAGTTGTACGGCTATCTTGCCAAGCAATTCACCGTGTTCGGCCAGCACGTGCACATCGGCTGCCCGGATCCGAACAGCGCGCTCTATCTGCTGCATTCGTTGTCACGCTTCATTCCGCATTTCATCGCGTTGTCCGCATCGTCGCCGTTCGTGCAGGGTGTCGATACCGGTTTTCATTCGGCACGACTGAATTCCGTGTTCGCGTTCCCGCTGTCGGGCCGCGCGCCGTTCGTGCTGACGTGGGACAGCTTCGAGGAGTATTTCTCGAAGATGGTCCACACCGGCGTCGTCAACAGCATGAAAGATTTCTACTGGGACATCCGGCCGAAGCCGGGTTTCGGCACGATCGAAGTTCGTGTGATGGATACGCCGTTGTCGGTCGATCGCGCGGCGGCGATTGCCTGCTATATCCAGACGCTTGCCCGGCATCTGCTGCTCGACAAACCGATCACGCCGCAGGAAGACGATTACCTCGTCTACACGTTCAATCGTTTCGAAGCGTGCCGCTTTGGTCTTGCCGGCACCTGCATCAATCCGCAGACGGGTGAGCGCAAGACGATTTCCGAAGACATCCTCGAAACGCTGGATCTGATCGCTCCGCACGCCGAAGCGTTGGGTTCGGGTAATGCGCTTGCTGAAATCGGCGCGATCGCTCGCGGTCAGGTCAATGATGCAACCTGGTTACGCGGTGTGGTCGAACGGGAAAAGTCTCTGCATGAAGCTGTCCGGCAACAGTGTTTGCAGTGGCGGGCGTAGGCAAAGACAGGATTGCTTACGTCAAATCGTAAGGAAACCCGCCTCGAGCGGGTTTTTTTCAGTAAATTAATTTTCCAGCTCGGCGTGCCTTTGGTTTTTATAGAGTTAACGTATACAAACGTAGTAGTAGTTAACAAGCATTGCATCTGCCTGTGGACAACTGAATAATTCCCTGCAAAGTCAATGCGCTGCGTAAACCATAACTGAACTGATCGAGGGCGCATCGGCGCCGGTATACGAGGACAACTTTGGGACGGGTAGACCGGGCCTGGGTGCTTATCAAGAATCAGCGCACAAGCTATCCCTAAGTTTTCCCATGGTTATCCACAGCTTGTGTTGGATAACTTAGCTGTACGATTCGCCGCTCTCGCATAGAATGTCGTTTTCGCTGCTTTGCCTTGCAAGGCGGTAAATTTTTGAGATAGTAGAAAACCGTCTTGTCGCAGTTGGGCGAGGCTACCCCACACAGGCTACGGGCGCAGTCGGCAAGCAGTTCGCCGGCATCGTACGAAAGCTGTAAATAAACCAATCGAAGATTATGAGCGAAGGCGTATACGGAGAACAGGCGACCGGGCGGGTGACCCACAGCCTATTGCGATTGAGCACGGCAATGCGGAGCCAGGCTTGGGAATGGGCGGAGGGCGCTGGCCTGACACCAACTCAAGGCGAAATTCTGGTCTTGCTGATGCAGCGCAAAGGCCCGATGCGTCTCGGCGAAATTGCCCGTGAAACGGCGCTCACCGCCGCGACGACCAGTGATGCAGTCAGCACGCTCGAAACCAAAGGGCTGGTCGAAAAGCGCCGTGCCCTCGACGACGGCCGCGCCCTCGCGGTCCGCCTGACGGCGCGTGGCCGTACGGCGGCGAAGCGCGCCGCGCAATGGCCGGACTTCCTGGCCAAGGCGGTCGGCACGCTGCGTGACGACGAGCAGGCGGTGTTCTATCGCACGCTGCTCAAGACCGTGCATCAGCTGGAAGCGCAGGGCACGATTCCGCCGCACCGCATGTGCCTGAGCTGCACGCACTTCGAGCCGAGCAAGAACCCGAAGAAGACGCCGCATCATTGCGCGTTGCTCGATCTGAATATGTCGGATACGGATCTGCGCCTCGATTGCTCGGTGTACGAGACGGCCGACGTCGCCACCCAGAAGAAGACCTGGAAGATCTTCGCCCAATAAGGCGGCTTCTTCCGGGACAATCCGCTACACTGCCAAGCCGGCTTCGGCAGGCGGCCTATGCCGCCTGTCAGCCGACTGTGCCGCGTGGCGGCAAGTCTTTAGTCAACCTGAAGGTGGGGCAGGCCGATGAATCGCGAAGTTCTGGCCATTCGCCACGTGCACTTCGAGGATCTGGGCAGTCTCGAGCTGGTGCTCGGCGAGCGCGGGCGCCCGGTCCGTTATCTCGATGTCGGCTTTGCCCGCATCGAGGCGCCGAACCCGGTCGCCGCATCGCTGATGGTGGTGCTCGGCGGCCCGATCAGCGCAACCGACGACGCGCTTTACCCGACGCTCGTGCCGCTGCTGTCCATGATCGAGAAACGCATCGCGGCCGGTTTGCCGACGCTCGGCATCTGCCTCGGCGCTCAATTGATCGCGCGTGCCCTTGGCGCTCGCGTCTATCCCGCAGGCCATACCGAACTCGGCTGGACACCGCTGACGCTGACCGACGCCGGCCGCGCGTCACCGGTGCGTCATCTGGATGGCGCGCAGACCTCCATGCTGCATTGGCACGGCGACACCTTCGATCTTCCCGACAATGCAACGCGTCTTGCGTCGACGCCGGCCTGCGAAAACCAGGCGTTCGCCTGGGGCAATCATGTTCTGGGTCTGCAGTGTCATCCGGAGATTCGTACCGATCGCTTCGAGCCATGGCTGATTGGCAACGCCGGTGAGCTGGTCGGCCACGGCATCGACGCGCGCCAGTTGCGGGCCGAGACCGCGAAGTTCGGTCCCGCGCTCGAAGCCGCCGCGTGCCGCATGTTTGGCGAGTGGCTCGACCAGGTCGAGGCGAAACCCTGAAATCCTGAAAGTCCGCGGGCCAGCACTAAATCACTTGCGGTGCTATGCTCGATCGCTCTCGGGTTTCTACTGGGCGTAATCCATGAGCGCGCTTTTTTCTCCGCTCACGCTGCGTAGCGTGACGCTTCCCAATCGTATCGTCGTGTCCCCGATGTGCCAGTATTCCGCCGACCGTGGCGAGGCAACGGCGTGGCACATGATCCATCTCGGCAGCATGGCGTTATCCGGTGCCGGCATGCTCTGTATCGAGGCGACCTCGGTCGAGCCGGACGGCCGCATCACACCCGGCGATCTCGGTTTGTGGGACGACGTCACCGAAGCCGCGCTCGTGCCGGTGCTGGCCGCGATCCGCAAGCATTCGCACATCAAGGTCACGATGCAGTTGTCGCACGCCGGGCGCAAGGCGTCGAGCCACGCGCCGTGGGAAGGCGGCCAGCTGATTCCGGTATCGCAAGGTGGATGGCTGCCGCACGCGCCGTCCGCGTTGCCGCACAAGGCCGGCGAAGAGCCGCCGCTGGCGCTCGACACGCCTGGGCTGAACCGCATCCGCGAAGCCTTCGCCGCCTCGGCGCGCCGTGCCGCGCGGCTCGGCGTCGACGCACTGGAAGTCCACGCGGCGCACGGCTATCTGCTGCATCAGTTCCTCTCGCCGATCGCCAATCAGCGCGACGACGACTACGGCGGTTCGCTTGAAAACCGCATGCGCTTTCCGCTTGAAATCTTCGATATCGTGCGCGCTGCATTTCCCGCCGACAAGCCGGTCGGCGTGCGCGTCTCCGCAACCGACTGGGTCGAAGGCGGCTGGACGCTCGAGGACACGATCGCGTTCGCGCAGGAACTGAAAAAGCGCGGCTGCGACTGGATCGACGTATCGTCCGGCGGCGTCTCGCCGTTGCAGAGGATTCCGCTTGAACCGGGTTATCAGATTCCCTTTGCCAAGGCGGTCAAGGAAGCCACCGACCTCACGACCATCGGCGTAGGCTTGATCACCGACCCGTTGCATGCCGAACAACTGATCGAAGACGGCGACGCCGATCTGATCGCCCTGGCGCGCGCGTTACTGTACAACCCGCGTTGGCCGTGGCACGCCGCGGCACAACTCGGCGCGACGGTCGAAGCGCCACCGCAGTACTGGCGTTCGCAACCACGCGAGCAAAAGGCACTGTTCGGCGACATTTCGTTCGGACAACGGTGAAGTTGGCGACCCGTCATACGTGCGCGTCTTTTTGACGGTTGAACGAAGCCGTCTTCAGCGTGTAGGATGCCGGTTGTGGCGCGCGAGCGTCGCAAGTCCGACGCGGCGCTCGCAAGGCGCCGCGTTTGCTATCCGCGTCAGAAAAAAGCAGCGCGTCAGACGCGGGCATTTCTGACGGCTGCCGAACTTCACCCCCAGTTCTTCACAAGGATTCATTCAATGAGTTCACGCAGGATCGCCGTGCGCCGTTCGGGTGTGCACGGCAAAGGCGTGTTTGCCCTCGAACCGATTGCGGCCGGCGAGCGCCTAATCGAATACAAGGGCGAGCGGATCTCTTGGAAAGAAGCGTTGCGCCGTCATCCGCACAATCCGGCCGAACCGAATCACACGTTCTATTTCGCACTCGATAGCGGCAAGGTCATTGACGGTAAAGTGAACGGCAATAGCGCGCGCTGGATCAATCATTCCTGCGCGCCGAACTGCGAAGCCGAAGAAATCGACGGTCACGTGTACGTGCATGCGTTGCGCGATATCGCTGAAGGCGAGGAAGTCTTTTACGACTACGGCCTCGTGATCGACGCGCGTCAGACCAAGAAGCTCAAGAAGGAATATGAATGCCGTTGCGGCGCGCGTAAGTGCCGCGGCACGATGCTGGCGCCGCCCGAGAAGGAGAAGGGCGACGGCAAGTCCGAGAAGTCGGCCAAGAAGGCCAAAACGTCGGCGAAGAAAGCGAAGAAGAAATGACATCCGGACTGCCTGAGTCGATCATCTGTGTGATCGCCAGGCAGCCCGTCGAGCATCTGAACCGTTAGCTATCCACCGGCGCCGAGTGCGCCGATTTTTTTGCCGGCCGCCGTGGTTCGGGTTCCACGATGCTCTGCACGCTGATCGGCACGAGCGGAATGCGCACGATGAAACGTGCGCCGCCTTCCGGTGCGTCCTCGTAATGCACGCTGCCGTGATGCAGCACCATGATGTCGTGGACGATCGCGAGGCCGAGACCGGCGCCGCCATCCACGCCGGCGTCGCTCTGACCGTCCCCGCGGAAGAACCGTTTGAAGAGATCGGCTTGCTGGTTGCGCGGCACGCCCGGCCCGTTGTCTTCGACGATGATCTCCGCCATGCGCAGTTCGTCGATTACCGTTTGCGACACCGTCACCGTGATGCGGCCGCCATCGAAACGCGACGGCGGCACGTACTTGAGCGCGTTATCCAGCAGATTGGCGATCACTTCGTGCAGCAGCACGGGATTGCCGCGCGCCATCAACGGATGGCCGTTGCTGGGGTCGTCCAGACGCTGGAAGCCGAGGTCGACATGGAACGTCAGCGCACGCGGCACCCATTCGGCGCCCGTATCGAACGCGAGCGCGGCCATGTCCACGTTGACGAAGCGAGCCGCCTGTTCGCCCGGCTCGGCCCGCGCGAGCGAGAGCAGTTGATTCGACAGCCGCACTGCGCGGTCAGCTGCGGCGCGCAGTTCACGCACAGCGGCTAGCGTTTGCTGCGGGTCGCGCGCGATGGCCGCCTGCTCGGCATGCAGCTTGACGGCGGTGAGCGGCGTGCGCAATTGATGCGCGGCGTCGGCGATGAATTTGCGCTGGCCGTCGAGTGCCGTTTTCAGGCGACCGAGTAGCGCGTTCAACGCGCCGGTCAGCGGGCGAATTTCGACCGGCACATAGGTTTCGTCGACCGGTTCCAGCGACGTGTGCGTTTGCCGGTTTAGCGAGTCCGCGAGATCGGTGAGCGGATTGAGCTGCTGATTGACCACCCGCCACACGATCACCCAGCCCGCCAGCAGCAGCAGCAACAGCGGCATCATGATCGCGACCAGAAACTCGGCGGCGATGCGAAACCGGTGATGCACCGGCTGACCGACTTCGACGACGATCGGATTGCCCGTCGGCTGATCGACCCGGACCTGCGCGACCCGCACCGTCACGCCTTGATGCTGCGTTTCGAATACGTACGCGTAATGCATGCGCCGCACGCTCGTGCCTTGCAGCGGGAGATTGTGATCGCCGGCGATTTCCGTTTCGCCGGTGCTGATCCGGTAGACGAGGTGCTCGACCGGGTCCGAGAACATGGCTTGCGCGAGCGGCGGCACCGTGATGCGCGCATTCGGGCCGGCAATCTGGATCTGTTTGGAGATCGCGGTGGCGAGATCGGCGAGCGAACGGTCGACCACGTGCTGCGTGTACTGCCAAGCTAGCCAGTAAGCGATCAGGCCGCTCATGAGCGCGAGCAGCGAAAGGGGAGCAGCGAGGCGCCGCAGCAGCGTGCGGCGCAGACTATTGGCGGCCGGCTGGGGCATGATCGAACGCGCGGGAAAGTAGCAACGGCGCAAGCACCGTGAAATTTCGCCGGATGCCGGCGAAATGCGCACCGAGTGCGCGGCGCCGGCCCGGCGCCGTCAGGCCGCAATGCAACGTGCGGCCTTCACGACGATTATGCGGCCTGACGGATTTCCTGCAACAGATAACCGAAGCCGCGCACCGTGACGATCTCGACACGGCAGTTTTCGAGCTTTTTACGCACCCGGTGCACGTAGACCTCGATCGCGGTGTCGCCGAGATCGCCGCCGAAATGCGTCAGATGGTCTTGCAGCTGCGCCTTGCTGACCACGCGGCCATGACGCAACAGCAGCATTTCGAGCACCGCGAATTCACGCGGCGAGAGTTCGAGCGGCTTGTCGTCGTTGAAAATGCGGCGATCGACGCCCGACAGGCGCACACCGCCCAGCGACACTTCCGGACGCGGCATATCGCCGTGCGGACCACTGCGGCGCATGACCGCGCGGATGCGCGCTTCGAGTTCGGTGGGTTCGAACGGCTTCAGCATGTAGTCGTCGGCGCCGGAATTCAGGCCTTGCACGCGGTCGTTGAGCTCGTCGCGGGCGGTGAGGATGATCACCGGCGTGTGACGATTGCTCTGACGGAAGCGCGAGAGCAGCGTCATGCCGTCGATGCCGGGCAGACCCAGATCGAGGATCACCAGCTCATGGCGATTTTGCGTGAGGGCCTGTTCGGCGAAAATGCCGTCGTGGACCATGTCGACGGTGAAGCCGGCTTGTTCGAGACTGCTTTGGATGCCGCGTGCGATGGGGCGGTCATCTTCGATCAGAAGGAGTCGCATGGATTTCGCTCAAGTACAATGGGTTAGGCGTTTGGGCAAGCGGTTCGCCGGGGCGCCTGCTGCACAGGCAGCGTGCGGCGTGGCCGTACCGAACTGGCACGAAGCGGCCACGAAGCAGGCATCGAGCGGCCTTGAAGCGCCTACCTGGCGCCCCCAGACCTGTCGCATCGCGCCAGTCCCTCGCAGGGGCAAGAAAACCTGGGACGGCCCGGCGTTTTCTTGAGAGCGATCACGAAGTCATGTCCGAGATAAGCATTCACGAACTGGAAGCCGCAATCAACTTCTGGCGCGCCCGCTCACCTTCGAGCGGCGACGAACTCGTTCTGTGCAAGGAGGCAAGCGCGCTCTCCAAGCCGTATGCGCTGATGATTGTACAGCGTCAGCACACGCTATCACCGGATCGTTTGGACACGGTTGCGAGGCTTGCGTGGGATTCTTACGTGCACCTTAAGAATAGCCTGTAGAACTGAAGGTTTGGACAAGGGATTACCTGCAAAGCCCTTTCATTTCCGCAGAAATACTCAAATTACGGCGTTTAAACCCGCTGATCGTACTAGTACGTTTGTATTACGCGGTAATACTATCGATAAACTTAGCCAATTTGATGTCGCGCTCTGTCAAGCCGCCGGCTTCATGCGTGGACAGCGTGATCTCTACCTTGTTGTACACGTTGAACCATTCCGGGTGGTGATCCATTTCCTGCGCCTTGATCGCCACGCGCGTCATGAAGCCGAATGCTTCGTTGAAGTCGGCGAATTTAAACTGGCGCTGAATCGCATCGCGGCCCGCTGTGGCTTGCCAGCCATGCAAGCTGGCGATCTGCGTGGCGCGTTCTTCGGATGTCAGTTTGTGAATCATGGTGCCACCTCATTTGATCTGAACAGGCACGCCGGTGGACGTGCGCATCCGCTATTTTTTCACGGATGCCGTCCGCCCGCAGGCGGCCCCGTCAGCCTTGCTTTTCAGATATCGCCGTCGGCCAGCCAGCCTTCCTGCGAGCCGCGCGTGATCACGCGATCGTGCTCGAGGACGTCGCCGGCCGCGAACGCCGGTTCGGCTGCGAGCCTGGCCAGCAGCGGCGCGAAATCGGTTTGCGCGACGTTGAAGAGCTGCGCGAAGTCGTCGATCACGAAGTAGGTCTTCTGGAACGTGTCGATGCGGTAGCGCGTGCGCATCACGCGTTCGAGGTCGAAGCCGAGGCGGTTCGGTGCCGCGCTTTGCCGGCTGTAGAGTGTTTCGCCCTTGCTCGACACGATGCCCGCGCCATAGATCTTCACGCCGTTCGGACTCGCCGCGTCGCGGATCAGTCCGAACTCCACTGTGTACCAATAGAGGCGCGCGAGCAGCGGCAGGGCGCCGGCGTCATGGGAGGCGAGCGCGGCGCGGCCATATGCATGCATGTAGTCCGCGAATACCGGGTTGATCAGCAGCGGCACGTGACCGAACAGATCGTGAAAACAGTCCGGTTCCTGCAGATAATCGAGCTGATCCGGGCGGCGCATCCACCACGTCACGGGAAAGCGGCGATTCGCTAGATGCTCGAAGAATACCTGGTCCGGCACGAGGCCTGGCACGGCGACAATCTGCCAGCCGGTGGCGGGCGTGAGCTTCGCGTTGATCTCCTCGAACGAAGGCACGCGGTCGGCCGGCATGCCGATGGTTTCGACGCCCGCCAGAAACTCGTCGCACACACGCCCTTTGAGCAGCGCCGTCTGGCGCGCGTAAAGCTGTTGCCATACCGCGTGATCGACCGCGCCGTAGCGTTCGGTCGGTTGATCGATGGTGAAATCGGCGCGGGTTTCGAGGCCGGCGTCGAATTGCTCTTTCAGTTTGGCGGTATTGGCGGTGGACATGATGCTGCGCTCTACGGTGACGGCTGGTATAAATCGGTTATGCAAGTGTAGAGCGGTGTGGGTGCGGAAAGGGCGCAATGATGGCGGTTTGCAGAGCAAATATGCAATAATCGTGCATCAACTGATCATTTAATGCGGGTATTCGACATGTTCGACTTGGATCACTTCGATCTAGCGCTGCTGGACGTGCTTCAGCGCTTCGGCCGGGCGACGCATCAGCAACTGGCCGAGCAAGTGCCGCTGTCACCGTCGCAGATCGGACGGCGTTTGCAGCGTCTGGAGCAGGTGGGCGTGGTGGACGGCTATCGCGTCGTGCTGCGGCCGGAGAAGCTCGGGCTCGGCGTCACCGCGTTCACCAGTTTGAAGTTGAAGCACCACGGCGATTCGATCATCGAGCAATTCCAGCAGCAAATCGACGTGCTGCCTGAAGTGCTGGAGTGTCATGCCGTGGTGGGCGACGCCGACTATCTGTTGCGCATCGTCGCGCCTGATCTCAACTATCTGTCGACGTTCGTGATGAAGAAGCTGATGCGCGTGCCGGGCGTCGATAGCGTGCGCTCGAATATCGTGCTCACCACCTTCAAACGCAATGGTCCGTTGCCGCTGGGCCATCTGTCGCCGGGGACAGCCGCCGCTTGATGCGGCGGCAGTATGGGTACGGCGCCTGGCGAGCTGACTTCGCACTGCGCCCCGTATTGCCTCAGTCTTATGCCGCTTGCTTCGGCTCGCTGTCCGGGCTCAGCAGATCGACATAAGCCACCGCCACCAGATCCGATTCCGGCACGCCGAGCGTGGCGAACATCGCATGCGCTTCGGCGTGGCCGCCTTCTTCGTCGTCGTCCTGAGCGAGCAGCACTTCGAGTTCCACGAAGTCGCCCAGACCGTCGACCCGGTCCAGATGGATCCGCGTCCGCCCGGTCAGATACACATGCCGTTCCTTGGTAACGATGCCGCGCGTCGTCAGCGCGGTGGCGAGCAGCGCGTGCATGGCTTCCGGGTTGGTCACCGGGCTACGCGTGTAATACGACGCCTTCGGACCGTCACGGTCGTCGCGCTGATAGAAGATCAGCTCGGCCGGCGTGCCGTCGTCGAACTGGCGCAGCTTCAGGCGGCCGCGCGGCACGTCGTAGAAAAAGTCCTGCTGGCGGAAGATCAGCGGCGCGTCCGGCGCGAGCTGCGCCGCGCGTTCGCGGAGTTGCTCGAAATGCTGGGCGCGGGCTTTGATTTCAATGTTGCGTGCCATGTCAGGCTCCTGTCGAAGGATGGAGTGGTCGGCGGCTTCCGGTGTTGCCGGGGCGAAGCTGCCGGGAAGGACAAAGTCAAGTGGAACGGAAAAGGATGCGGAGCCGGCGCGTGAGCGCGAACCCTCAATCTAACAAAAACTGCGTGACGGTGTGGTTTCAGATGCCGGGCAGGCGATCGTGTTCCACGATCGGCGCTGGCGACGGTGCACGCGCAAGGAGATCGTCAGGAGGGCCGCACGATTTGATGAGCGTGTCATGAGAGGGGCTCATATCGCTCGCCCCTGGCGTCCTTGTGTCCTACACGCAAACTCGGTTCACCTGCGCCTCAAGTCGTCCATTGCTGCTCGATCAGCTTCAACGCCGCGGCAATCGCCGGTTCCTCCTTGCGTCGCGCGAGCGTGATAAAGGTGAGCTGAGTCGGCACGGTGACACCTTCGACGATGGTCAACGCGTGCGCATGCGCTTCGGCGATGGCGGTGGCGTCGCGCGCGAGCGTGAGACCGACGCCCGATTTGACCAGGTCGAGCATCGACGGCTCCTGGTCCACTTCCGCCACCTTGACCGGCTTCACGCCAGCCTCGTCGAAACAGCGCGACAACAACCGGTTATGCGCCGACGCCGGCGGCGTCCAGATCCACGGCAGCGCCGCGAGCGAACGCCAGTCGCGCGCGCCCTTCACGCGGTCTTTCCAGCCGGCCGGCGCGAGCACACGGTACTGGAAATGAGTCAACGTGACCGCATGAAAAGCCGGGCCGTCGCGTGGTTCGTCTTCGGACGGCAGGCCGATGTAGTAGCCGACATCCAGTTCACCCGCGCGAACCTGGTCCAATACCCAGCCTGACATGCCGTGGCGCAAGGCCGTCTCGATGTGCGGCCAGGTCTCCACGAGCTGCTTGAGAAAGCCGCCCAAGCGCAGGAACGCCGGATCGAGGATCGTGCCGATCCGTAGCCGTCCGCGCACTTCGTGACGCAGCGATTGCGCCGCCCGCTGCACGTCGTTCGCCGCGGCGAGCGCCCGTTCGGCGTGGGGCAGCAGCGCCTGGCCGTCGCGCGTGAGCGAGAGCCCGTGCGAGGTCCGCGTGAACAGCGTCACGCCGAGCGTCTCTTGCAAATGCTTGATTTGCAGGCTGACGGCGGGTTGGGTCAGGTGAAGATGCACCGCGGCACGCGTGAGATTGCCCTCGCGTGCCACGGTGACGAACGCCCGAAGTAGAGTCAGATCCATATCCTGATATTAGCTCGCCTTATAGCGCAGTTGAGCATTACTCATTGGATTTGTCGACCCGAAGCGCCGTACGCTTCAGCTTCAGCATGCGTTTATCACGCCGCGGGCGCCGGGGCGGAAGACTTCACAGGAAAGAGGACACCATGAGCGAGACATATCAGGACGAAACCCAGCGCAGCGCGACCAGCGCCCGCGCGCTGACCCATTTCATCAACGGCAAGACGCTCGATGGCACGAGCGGCCGTTTCGGCGACGTCTTCAATCCCGCGCAAGGCAGCGTGAGCGCGCGCGTGCCGCTCGCGAGCGTCGCCGAAGTCGATGCCGCCGTCGCCGCCGCCCGTGCCGCATTTCCCGTGTGGAGTGAAACCGCGCCGATCAAGCGGGCGCGTGTCCTGTTCAAGTTCAAGGAACTGCTCGACCGTCACCACGACGAACTCGCGGAACTGATCACGCGTGAACACGGCAAGGTGTTTTCGGATGCGAAGGGCGAGGTGATGCGTGGCATCGAGATCGTCGAGTTCGCGTGCGGCATTCCGAATCTGTTGAAGAGCGACTTCACCGATCAGATCGGCGGCGGGATCGACAACTGGAATCTGCGTCAGCCGCTCGGCGTGGTTGCCGGCATTACGCCGTTCAATTTCCCGATGATGGTGCCGTGCTGGATGTTCCCCGTCGCGATTGCGTGCGGCAACACGTTCGTGCTGAAGCCGTCGGAGCGCGATCCGTCCTGTTCGAACCGCCTCGCGGAATTGTTGAAGGAAGCCGGCTTGCCGGACGGCGTGTTCAACGTCGTGCACGGCGACAAGGTTGCTGTCGATGCGCTACTCGTGCATCCGGAAGTCAGCGCGTTGTCGTTTGTCGGTTCGACGCCGATTGCCGAATACATCTACACGGAAGGCACGAAGCACGGCAAGCGTGTGCAGGCTTTGGGCGGAGCGAAGAATCATCTGGTGGTGATGCCGGACGCGGACCTCGACCAGGCCGTCGATGCCTTGATCGGCGCGGCGTACGGTTCGGCGGGCGAGCGCTGCATGGCGATTTCGGTGGCCGTCGCCGTAGGGCATATCGCCGATGAGTTGATCGAGCGGCTCACGCCGCGCGTGAAGAGTTTGAAGATTCTCAACGGCATGGAATCGGATGCCGAGATGGGTCCGTTGGTGACGGCGGTGCATCGCGAGAAAGTGGTCGGCTATATCGACTCGGGTGTCGCGTCGGGCGCGAAGCTGGTTGTCGACGGACGAGGCCATCAGGTCAGCGGTCATGAGAAGGGCTTCTTTCTCGGCGGCACTCTGTTCGACAATGTTTCGACCGATATGAAGATTTATCGCGAAGAGATTTTCGGACCCGTACTGTGTGTGGTGCGCGTGCCGGATTTTGCTTCCGCGGTGGAACTGATCAACGCCAACGAGTTTGCTAACGGCGTGTCGTTGTTTACGTCCGATGGCGGCGTCGCACGCGCTTTTTCGCGCCAGATTCAAATCGGCATGGTAGGGATCAACGTGCCGATTCCGGTGCCGATGGCATGGCACTCGTTTGGTGGCTGGAAGAAGTCGCTCTTCGGCGATCATCACGCGTATGGTGAAGAAGGCGTGCGGTTCTACACGCGCTACAAGAGCATCATGCAGCGCTGGCCCGACAGTATTGCCAAGGGCGCTGAGTTTACGATGCCGGTAGCGAAGTAGTGTGAGGCATTTGCTTTCGGCAAGGCTTGTGGTGGCTTGCCGAAGGCCGTGGCAGAAACGAGTGCTAAACGGGCAGAAGAAAGGCGTAAAACACAAATAGAGCCCGACGCCGCAGTCGCATGGCAATCATGCGACTCGCCGACAAAAAAGCTTAGGAGACTGGACAATGAGCCATACCGATACGACGCCCGCGGCCCGGCGCCTCGAAGGCGAGTTCGACTACATCATCGTGGGCGCGGGGACGGCGGGTTGTGTGCTGGCCAATCGCCTGACTCAGGATCCCGACGTGCAGGTATTGCTGCTCGAAGCCGGCGGTAAGGACGATTACCACTGGATTCACGTGCCGGTCGGTTATCTCTATTGCATCGGCAATCCGCGCACGGACTGGCTTTATAAAACGCAGGCGGAAGCGGGCCTCAATGGCCGCTCGCTCTCGTATCCGCGCGGACGCGTTTTAGGCGGCAGTTCCTCCATCAACGGCATGATCTACATGCGTGGTCAGCGCGAAGACTACGATGAATGGGCGCGTGTCACCAACGACCCGTCCTGGTCCTGGAACTCGGTGTTGCCTGTCTTCAAACGCAGCGAAGACCACCATGCTGGCGCAACCGAATCGCATGGCGCGGGCGGACCGTGGCGCGTCGAGAAACAGCGGTTGAAATGGAAAATTCTCGAAGAGTTTTCGCGCGCCGCGCAAGAGACCGGCATTCCCGCTACCGACGACTTCAATCGCGGTGACAACACCGGTGTCGGCTACTTCGACGTCAATCAGAAGCGCGGCATTCGCTGGAATGCATCGAAGGCGTTTTTGCGTCCCGCACTCAAGCGGCCGAATCTCACCGTAATCACCGGTGCGCATACGCAGCGCGTCGTCTTCGAAGGACGCCGTTGCACAGGCGTCGAATATCGCGGCAACGACACGGACTATCTGGCCAAGGCCCGCTGCGAAGTGATCCTCAGTTCAGGTGCGGTCAACTCACCGCAATTGCTCGAACTGTCCGGCATCGGCAATGGCGCGCGTCTGCAGAATCTCGGCATCGAGGTCGTCAACGATCTGCGTGGTGTGGGTGAAAATCTGCAGGACCATTTGCAATTGCGCATGGCCTACAAAGTCGACGGCGTACGCACGCTCAACACTGCGTCCGCGCATTGGTGGGGCAAGCTGCTGATCGGCATGCAGTACGCGTTTTTTCAAAGCGGGCCCATGTCGATGTCGCCGTCCCAACTTGGCGCGTTTGCCAAATCCGATCGGGAGGATCGCTCGCTTACCCGGCCCGACCTCGAATATCACGTCCAGCCGCTTTCTCTCGACCGCTTTGGCGAACCGCTGCATCGGTTCAATGCGTTCACGGCGTCGGTGTGTCAGTTGCGGCCCACTTCGCGCGGCAGCATTCACATCGAATCCGCCGACCCTTCGGCGCCGCCGTTGATCGCACCGAACTATCTCTCCACCGATTACGACCGGCACGTTGCCGCCAATGCGCTGCGTCTCACGCGCCGCATTGCTGGAGCGCCCGCGCTGGCTCGCTATCGACCGCAGGAAATTTTGCCGGGCGTTCAGTACCAGACCGAGGAAGAGTTGCAGCAGGCCGCCGGCGCGGTCGGTACGACCATCTTCCATCCGGTCGGCACCTGTCGCATGGGCACGACAGACGACCCCGGAGCCGTGGTCGACAACCGGCTACGGGTTATCGGTGTTGACGGACTGCGCGTGGTTGATGCTTCTGTCATGCCAAACATCACCTCGGGCAACACCAATTCGCCCACGCTGATGATCGCCGAACGCGCCAGCGAGATGATCCGCGATGATCGCCGTGCGCGCGTGGCCGGCAGTTTCGCGACACAAACGAGCTCGGCGCCTTCCATGTCCGCCGTGTGACAGCTAGCGCACGAGCCGCATGAGATGCCCGTCCGTCATGCGCGGCGGGCATCTCGCACGTATGGGTCCCGCTCGGGCGGGCATCATCCACTAAGTGCAAATCCCAATGAATGCGCTGCATCATTGGCGCGACAATGGCAGCCATGCTGCGTGCCGCCCCATGGATCACCGTCCGGATTGGTGCAGCACGCCAACGAGCGGCACGGGGTGCCGCCGTCATAAAAAGTCGCGCAGCGGTTCGCGCGTAAGATCGTAATGCTTCGCCTTACTCCGTATGGAAGGGAACATGATTCTCGGCGATACGATTCTCGAAACGCGCGGCCTCACTCGTGAGTTCAAAGGCTTCATCGCCGTGAACGGCGTGAACCTGCGCGTGCGCCGTGGTTCGATCCATGCGCTGATTGGCCCGAATGGGGCAGGCAAGACCACCTGCTTCAATCTGCTCACCAAATTTCTGGAACCCACCGCGGGTCAGATCGTTTTTAACGGCATCGACATCACGAGCGAACGCCCGGCGCAAATCGCGCGGCGCGGCATTATCCGCTCGTTCCAGATTTCTGCTGTGTTTCCGCATCTGACAGCATTGCAGAATGTGCGCATCGGTTTGCAGCGCCAGCTCGGTACGGCATTTCATTTCTGGAAGAGTGAGCGTACGCTGCGCCAACTCGATGACCGCGCAATGGATCTTCTCACCCAGGTCGGACTGACCGATTTCGCCGATGTGTTGACGGTCGAACTTTCCTACGGCCGCAAGCGCGCGCTGGAAATTGCCACCACGCTTTCCATGGAACCCGAGCTCATGCTGCTCGACGAACCCACGCAAGGCATGGGCCATGAAGACGTCGACCGCGTGACGGCGTTGATCAAAAAAGTATCGAGCGGCCGCACCATCCTGATGGTCGAGCACAACATGAATGTGATCGCCGGCATCTCCGACACGATTACCGTGCTGCAACGTGGCGAAGTGCTCGCCGAAGGCAGCTACGCGGAAGTGTCGAAGAATCCGCTCGTGATGCAAGCCTATATGGGCAGCGCCGACGCGGCGCTCGCCGGAGCCCACGCATGAATACGATTGCCGAGCGTGAAAGCCTCGACGTAAGCGGGACGGAGAACGCTGCTCCCGCGCTGGACATCAAGGGTTTGCAGGCGTGGTACGGGGAGTCCCATATTCTGCACGGCGTCGATCTGACGGTGAACCGCGGCGAAGTCGTCACGCTGCTGGGTCGCAACGGTGCGGGCCGGACCACCACGCTGCGCGCCATCATGGGCCTGACCGGACGGCGCACCGGTTCGATCCGCATCGGCGGACGCGAAACCATCAATCTGCCCACGCATCGCATCGCGCATTGCGCCGTGGGTTACTGCCCGGAAGAACGGGGTATCTTTTCGAGCCTCTCGTGCGAGGAAAACCTGCTGTTGCCGCCGCCGGTCGGCGACAAGGCACACATGATGTCGCTCGAAGAAATCTATTCGATGTTTCCGAATCTGCAAGAGCGCCGCATGAGCCAGGGCACGCGGCTGTCGGGCGGCGAACAGCAGATGCTGGCGGTGGCGCGCATTCTGCGCACCGGCGCGAGCTTGCTGCTGCTCGACGAGATCTCGGAAGGGCTCGCGCCTGTTATCGTGCAGGCGCTGGCGCGCATGATCATGACACTCAAGGCGCGGGGCTATACCGTTGTGATGGTCGAACAGAACTTCCGTTTTGCCGCGCCGCTTGCAGATCGCTTCTACGTGATGGAGCACGGCGCGATTGTCGAGCACTTCGGGGCGAGTGAACTCGAAAGCAAGATGCCGGTCCTGCACGATCTACTGGGCGTATAAAAAACGCCCGATTGCCTCTGATAACCACAAGCGAAGAAACCAGGAGACAGGAATGAAAAAGAACCCACTCGCGCGGCTTGCCACACTTTGTTTCGCGGTCGCCGCCGGCGCCGCTTTGACGATGGGCAGCGCGCAAGCGGCTGACGACGCGGTCAAGATCGGTTTCATTACCGATATGTCCGGTCTGTATGCGGATATCGACGGGCAGGGTGGACTCGAAGCGATCCGTATGGCGGTGGCGGATTTCGGCGGCAAGGTGAACGGCAAGCCGATCACGGTGGTGTATGCGGACCACCAGAACAAGGCGGACATCGCAGCGTCGCGCGCACGTGAATGGTTCGACCGCGACGGCGTCGATCTGCTGATCGGCGGCACGAACTCGGCGACCGGTCTGTCGATGAACACCGTGGCCGGAGAAAAGAAGAAGGTCTACATCAGCATCGGCGCGGGCGCGGACACGCTGACCAATGAGCAATGCACGCCGTACACGATCCACTATGCGTACGACACCACGGCGCTGGCCAAGGGCACGGGCTCGGCGGTGACGAAGCAGGGCGGCAAGACCTGGTACTTCCTGACCGCCGATTACGCATTCGGCAAGGCGCTGGAAAAGAACACATCGGACGTGGTGAAAGCGAGCGGCGGCCAGGTGCTGGGTGCGGTGCGCCATCCGCTGTCGGCTTCGGATTTCTCGTCGTTCCTGTTGCAGGCGCAGGCGTCGAAGGCGCAGATTCTCGGCCTCGCCAACGCGGGCGGCGACACGATCAACTCGATCAAGGCGGCCAAGGAATTCGGCATTACCAAGACGATGAAACTCGCCGCGCTGCTGATGTTCATCGACGATGTGCACAGCCTGGGTCTGGAAACCACGCAAGGCCTCGTGCTGACGGACAGCTGGTACTGGAACAAGGACGCCACGACGCGCAAGTGGGCGCAGCGCTACTTCGAAAAGATGAAGAAGATGCCGTCGAGCCTGCAGGCTGCTGACTACTCGGCGACCATGACCTATCTGAATGCAGTGAAGGCGGTGGGTTCGACCGACTCCGACAAGGTGATGGCGCAACTGAAGAAGACCAAGATCGACGATTTCTATGCGAAGGGCTACATCCGTCAGGACGGCAGCATGATCCACGACATGTACCTGATGCAGGTCAAGACGCCGGCTGAATCCAAAGAGCCGTGGGACTACTACAAGATCACAGCGACGATCCCCGGCGAGCAGGCCTTCACAACCAAGGCGGAAACGCGCTGCGCGTTGTGGAAATAAACGCTGGTTCGTAACCAGATGGCCGTCTGCCTGCTGCTCCTGTCGGGCGATGCGTAACGTCACGATGGTACACAGGCTGACGGTGAACCGTTTCACATGCCGCGCGCGATCGGCGTCTTTGCCGCTGATTGCGCGCCGGCCGGATCGTGCGTGACCGATCTCACCTTGGCGATGGGTTAAGGCTTCAATGGAAATCTTTGGCGTTCCGCTACCGGCGATGCTGAGCCAGCTGCTGCTGGGGCTCGTGAACGGCTCGTTCTACGCGATTCTGAGCCTCGGGCTGGCGGTGATCTTCGGCTTGCTCAACGTGATCAATTTCGCGCACGGCGCGTTGTTCATGCTGGGCGCGATGCTCGCGTGGATGGGCTTTTCGTATTTCGGCCTGCCTTACTGGGTCATGCTGGTGCTGGCACCGCTGATCGTCGGACTGTTCGGCATCGCGATCGAGCGCTCGATGCTGCGCTGGCTCTACAAGCTCGACCATCTATATGGGCTCTTGCTGACCTTCGGGCTCACGCTGGTGGTGGAGGGCGTGTTCCGCTCCATCTACGGTTCCTCCGGGCAGCCGTACGACGTGCCGTCGGCGCTTTCCGGCGCAACCAATCTCGGCTTCATGTTCCTGCCGAACTATCGCGCGTGGGTCGTGGTGGCCTCGCTGGCGGTGTGCTTCGCGACATGGTTCGTGATCGAGAAGACGCGCCTTGGCGCCTATCTGCGGGCCGGCACTGAAAACCCGAAACTGGTCGAAGCGTTCGGCATCAATGTGCCGCTGATGATCACGCTCACCTACGGCTTCGGCGTCGCGCTCGCGGCGTTTGCCGGCGTGCTCGCCGCACCGGTGATTCAGGTCTCGCCGCTGATGGGGCAGCCGATGATCATCACCGTGTTCGCGGTGGTCGTGATCGGCGGCATGGGTTCGATCATGGGCTCGATTCTCACCGGCTTGCTGCTCGGCGTGATCGAAGGGCTGACGCGCGTGTACTACCCGGAAGCGTCGGCGACCGTCGTCTTCGTGATCATGGCGCTGGTGTTGCTGGTGCGCCCGGCGGGTCTCTTCGGCAAGGAAAAATGATGCAGAGAAAAGTGCTCTACGGTCTGCTGCTGATCGTGCTTCTCGCGGTGCCCGTGCTCGGCATCTATCCGCTCTTCGTGATGAAGGTGCTGTGTTTTGCACTGTTCGCGGCGGCGTTCAATCTGCTGATCGGCTACACCGGCTTGCTGTCGTTCGGCCACGCGATGTTTCTCGCTTCGGCCGGCTATGTCACGGGCTATGCGATCCAGACGCTCGGCTTCTCGCCGGAGCTCGGTGTGCTCGTCGGCACCGCGGCGGCGACCTTGCTCGGCCTGATCGTGGGTATCTTCGCGATTCGCCGTCAGGGCATCTACTTCGCGATGGTCACGCTGGCGCTCGCGCAGATGGTCTACTTCGTGTTCCTGCAGGCGCCGTTCACGCATGGCGAGGATGGCCTGCAAGGCGTGCAGCGCGGCAAGCTGTTCGGCCTGCTGGATCTGTCGTCCGACGTGGCGTTGTACTTTGTCGTGCTCGCCGTGATGGTGCTCGCCTTCCTGCTGATCGTGCGGATCGTGCATTCGCCGTTCGGGCAGGTGCTGGTGGCCATCAAGGAAAACGAGCCGCGTGCGGTGTCGCTCGGCTACGATACGGATCGCTTCAAGCTGCTCGCGTTCATTCTGTCGGCGGGGATTGCGGGTCTCGCGGGTTCGCTCAAAGTATTGGTGCAGGGCTTCGAGACGTTGAGCGACGCGTACTGGACCATGTCCGGCCTCGTGATCCTGATGACGCTCGTCGGCGGCATGGGCACCTTGTTCGGGCCGTTGCTCGGCGCGGCGCTGATTGTGGCGCTCGAAGACCGGCTGGGCGATATCGGCGGAGCGTTGGCGACGACCACGGGCGTCGAGTGGTTCCGCTCACTGGGCGAATCGGTGACCATTGTGACCGGCGTGATTTTCATTGCGTGCGTGCTGGCGTTCCGTCGCGGCATCGTCGGCGAAATCATCGCGCGCGTACGGCCGCTGCGGGCGTGATGCACAGTGAAACACGCAATTGCTTCGGCATCCGATATAATCCGGCCGTCTTGATGCGGCGAGTTTGGATCGATAATCGAGTCGAAATGCATACCCGGCAAGGCTCGCGCAAACGTGCCCCAATTCAGTGCCGCAGTGCACCACTAGGGTAATTGCTAGTTGTAGTACGCAGGGTGCTCGTTTAATCTTCATGCAGTTCTGATGCACCACGAAATTTGCAGGTGGAGAACGAGGAGACAATGAGGCACTCAGTGCCCAGACGAAAGCGCTGTTGGATTGATATCCAACAGCGCTTTTTATTTGTGTTTCTGCTTATTCGCCATTCAAATCCCCCGCTAATTCGGTGACCCTTTTTTATTCACCGAACATGTCTCTATTTCACACGGCTCAACCCCGCAAAACGCTTGCGGCACGTGGCTTTCGTCCGCTAAACTCGCTATTCACCGACCGCCTGGTCGGGATTTAAATCCACGGATTTAAATTCGAATGAATGACGGGGTAGATAGAGGAGCGGAATGAAGTCGGCATTGCGTTGGATCAGTGCGGCATTGGTCGCCACCGGAGTGAGCGCGGCATGGAGCGGCCATGCATTCGCGGACGTGAAAATCGGCGTGACCGTGTCGGCAACGGGCCCGGCCGCGTCGCTCGGCATTCCGGAAAAAAACACGATCGCGCTGCTGCCTAAAGAGGTGGCAGGCCAGAAGATCGATTACATCGTGCTCGACGACGCCACGGATTCCACCCAGGCCGTCAAGAACACGCGCAAGCTCACGAGCGAAGATCACGTGGATGCGCTGATCGGCTCGACCGTCGTGCCGAATTCGCTGGCCATGATCGACGTCGCCGCCGAAACCTCCACGCCCATGATCTCCATGGCCGCCGCGGCGAGCATCGTCGAACCGATGGATGCGAAGCGCGCGTGGGTCTTCAAGACGCCGCAGAACGACATTCTCATGGCCACCGCGATCGCGCAGCACATGTCGAATCACGGCGTGAAGACGGTCGCGTTCATCGGCTTCTCCGACGCTTATGGCGAGAGCTGGTTCAAAGAGTTCGGCAAGGCTGCGGATCTCGCGAAGATTAAGGTCGTCGCGAACGAACGTTTCGCGCGCAACGACGCATCGGTGACTGGCCAAGTGCTGAAGATCATGTCGCAGAATCCGGATGCGGTTTTGATCGCGGGCGCCGGCACACCGGCCGCGCTGCCGCAGAAAACGCTCAAGGAGCGCGGCTACAAGGGCAAGTATTATCAGACGCACGGCGTCGCCAATAACGACTTCCTGCGCGTGTGCGGCAAGGATTGCGAAGGCACGTATCTGCCGGCGGGTCCGTTGCTCGTCGCTGAGCAACTGCCCGATTCGAATCCGGTGAAGAAGAGTTCGCTCGCCTATAAGCGCGCGTACGAAACCGCTTACGGCGCGGGCTCGGTGTCGACCTTCGGCGGCCACGCGTGGGACGCGGGCCTGCTGCTGCAACGCGCGATTCCGCTGGCGCTGAAGAAGGGTCAGCCGGGCACGCCTGCGTTCCGCGAAGCACTGCGTGCAGCGCTGGAAAGCACCAAAGACATGCCCGCGTCGCACGGCATCTTCAACATGAGCGCGAACGACCACGCTGGTCTCGACCAGCGGGCGCGCGTGATGGTGGAGATTGTCGGCGGCAAGTGGAAGTTGTCCGGCGACTGAGCGAAGGCTAAGCGATATGGACCTCCATTAAACAAAAGACGCGTGCAGTTGACGCGTCTTTTTTATTGTCCGCATCGCGTGAAAAAGTGTGGTTCCGCGGCTTCAGGACAAACCCGCATTTGGGTTGCGGTCTATTGACCGTCGTTCATGCAGAACGCAATACTACTAACATGTTAGTGTTTTGTTCACAGGATTTCGCAGCAGTTTGCAGTCGTGGTACGCAGCAGGGAGTGGCACCAAAGCGGCAAAGGTATTCGCGCTGAGCAGGGAAAACCATGCTTGGCACACCTGAACCCTATAACTAGATTCAGACACCCGGCCCGTGAGTCGGATTACAGATACGCGCTTCAAAGCGTTTGGAGACTTGCAATGACAAAGACAAAGCAATGGGTACGCACCGGCATCGCCATGGCGTTGATGTGCGGCGCGGGCGCGGCGTTCGCCCAGGTGAAAATCGGCGTGACGCTTTCCACGACGGGGCCGGCTGCATCGCTCGGGATTCCTGAAAAGAACACGATTGCGCTGCTGCCGAAAGAGATCGGCGGCAAGACCGTGCAATACATCATTCTCGACGACGGATCCGATACCGGCAAAGCCGTGCAGAACACGCGCAAGCTGATCGACGAAGACCACGTCGACGCGATCATCGGTTCGACCGTCACGCCGAATTCGCTCGCGATGCTCGACGCGGCTGCTGAAGGCAAGACGCCGGTGATCTCGCTGGCGGCATCGGCGGCGATCATTTCGCCGATGGATGCGAAGCGCGCATGGGCCTTCAAACCGCCGCAAAACGACAGCCTGATGGCCGACGCGATCGCCGACTATATGGAGCATCACGGCGTGAAGACGGTGGGCTTCATTGGCTTCGCGGACGCCTACGGCGACGGCTGGAACAACGTCTTCACCGCAGCGGCCGCGGCACACAATCTGAAGATCGTTTCCAACGAGCGCTTCAACCGCACCGACGCATCGGTGACGGGCCAGGTGCTGAAGACGATGGGCGCGAATCCCGACGCGGTGCTGATCGCGGGCGCGGGTACGCCGTCGGCGCTGCCGGCCAAGACGCTCAAGGAGCGCGGCTACAAGGGCAAGGTCTACCAGACGCACGGCGTCGCCAACAACGACTTCCTGCGCGTGTGCGGCAAGGATTGCGAAGGCGAATTCCTGCCTGCTGGTCCGATCCTCGTGGCGGATCAGTTGCCTGACTCGAACCCGGTGAAGAAGTCGTCGCTGGCCTATAAGTCGGCGTACGAGAAGGCGTATGGCGCGGGCTCGGTGGCGACCTTCGGCGGTCATGCATGGGACGCCGGCCAGATGCTGCAAGCGGCGATTCCGGTCGCGCTGAAGAGTGCTCAGCCGGGCACCGAAGCGTTTCGCGTGGCACTGCGCGGCGCACTTGAGAACATCAAGGAGCTGCCGGTCTCGCACGGCATCATGAACACGACGACGACCGATCACAACGGCCTCGACAAGCGCGCACGCGTGATCGTGCAGATCGTCGACGGCAAGTGGAAGCTGCAGAACGACTAACGACAAGAGCGGTACGCGCCTCTCGCGCAACGTGCGGCATGTGACGCCGCATTGCCATTCTGTTCGATGACAATGGCATCGACCGCCGCGCCGTGTTCCGGCGCGGCGGTCGCCTTTTCAGGCATTGCGGGTCGGTGGACGGCTGCGAGTTCTGCCGCCACGACTGTTTCCCAGTTTCGATTTCGACGCTTCAGGACGAGGAAGTATGGATCTATCAATTGCGGCGATCCTCGCGCAGGACGGCATCACCACCGGCGCGATCTACGCGCTGCTCGCGCTCGCGCTGGTGCTGGTGTTCTCCGTGACGCGGGTGATCTTCATCCCGCAGGGGGAGTTTGTTTCGTACGGCGCGTTGACGCTCGCCGCACTACAGACACAAAAATTTCCGGCCACCTGCTGGTTGCTGATGGCGATGGGCGCGGCCTGCTTCGTCGTCGAGATAGCGGGGCTGGTGCGGCATCCCGAACGGCGCCGGCATGCGGCTCGCACGCTGGTCATGCTGGTCGGCAAATATCTGCTGTTTCCAATCGCGGTCTACGCGCTCACGCAAGGCGTTTTCATGCATCAGCTGCCGATGATCGCGCAGATCGCGTTGACGCTGCTGATCGTGATTCCGATGGGACCGTTCGTCTACCGGCTCGCGTATGAGCCGATCGCAGAGGCGACCACGTTGCTGCTGTTGATCGTGGCGGTGGCGGTGCACTTCGCCATGGTCGGCCTGGGTCTCGTGATGTTCGGTGCGGAAGGTTCGCGCACCACTGCGTTTTCCGATGCGACCTTCAACATCGGCACGCTGACGATTTCCGGGCAGAGCTTGTGGGTGGTTGGCACCGCGGTTGTGCTGATCGGCGCGCTGTATCTGTACTTCGACCGCTCGATCTCGGGCAAGGCCTTGCGCGCGACGTCGGTGAACCGGCTCGGCGCACGGCTCGTCGGCATCGGCACGACGCAAGCAGGGCGCCTCGCATTCACGCTGGCGGCGGGCCTCGGCGCGCTGTGCGGCATCCTCGTCGCGCCCTTGACCACCATCTACTACGACTCGGGCTTCCTGATCGGTTTGAAGGGCTTCGTGGGGGCGATTATCGGCGGCCTCGTCAGCTATCCGCTGGCGGCCGCGGGCTCGATCCTGGTCGGCCTGCTGGAATCGTATTCGTCGTTCTGGGCGAGCGCCTATAAGGAAGTGATCGTGTTCACGCTGATCATCCCAGTGTTGCTCTGGCGAAGTCTTGCCAGCCCGCACGCCGAAGAGGAAGAGGAGTGACGCGATGAAACGGATTATGCAAAACAAGTTCTTCTGGTTGTTCCTCGTGGTGCTGTTCGCACTGCCGGTGTTGCCGCAACCGATTCACGTGCCTGAGTACTGGGTGACGCTGCTCAACTACATCGGCCTGTATTCGATCGTGGCGATCGGCCTCGTGCTGCTGACCGGTATCGGGGGAATGACGAGCTTTGGGCAGGCCGCATTTGTCGGGATCGGCGCCTATGCGACCGCGTATCTGACGACACGGTACGGCGTCTCGCCGTGGCTCGCGCTGATCGCGGGTGTGGTGGTGACGGCGTTGATCGCGCTGATGCTCGGGCTGGTGACGATGCGCCTGTCTGGGCACTTTCTACCGCTCGGGACGATTGCGTGGGGACTCGCGCTGTTCTACCTGTTCGGCAATCTTGAGATGCTCGGCAAATACGACGGCATCAACGGGATTCCGGTGCTGAATGTGTTCGGCATCAACCTGGAGTCGGGCCGTCACATCTACTACCTGATCTGGCTGGTCGTGCTCGGCGCGGTAATTTCAGTTCAGAACCTGCTTAATAGTCGGCCGGGGCGGGCGATCCGCGCGTTGCGCGGCGGCGGGATGATGGCCGAAGCGATGGGCGTGAACACCGGCTGGATGCGCGTGGTGATCTTCGTGTACGCGGCAGTGCTGGCGTCGGTGTCGGGCTTCCTTTACGCGCATCTGCAGCGCGCGGTGAACCCGACGCCGTTCGGTCTGAACCACGGCATCGAGTTTCTGTTCATGGCCGTGGTTGGCGGCGTCTCCCACGTCTGGGGCGCGGTGCTCGGCGCGGCGATCCTGACGGTGCTGCAGGATTATCTGCAGACGTTGCTGCCCAAGCTGCTCGGCGAGAACGGCAACTTCGAAGTGATCGTGTTCGGCATCTTGATGGTGCTGTTGCTGCAGTACGCGCGCCAAGGCGTATGGCCGTTCGTCGCGCGGTTTTTCCCGAAGGGTCCGCGCGCTCATCTGGCGGATCACGCTGAACCGTTGCCGCAGCGCAGCAAACCAGCGGCCGGTGAGGACCTGCTGACGGTGAACAAGGCGCGCAAACAATTCGGCGGTCTGGTTGCGGTGAACGATGTCAGCTTCGAGGTGAAAGCAGGGCAAATCATCGGCCTGATCGGCCCGAACGGCGCTGGCAAGTCGACCACCTTCAATCTGGTGACGGGCGTGTTGCAGGCGACCAGCGGTGAGATCACGTTCCGCGGCGAGCGTATCGATTCGCTGAATTCACGTGAAATCGTTAAGCGCGGAATCGGCCGCACTTTTCAGCACGTCAAGTTGCTGCCGGGAATGACGGTGCTCGAGAACGTTGCGATCGGCGCGCATCTGCGCGGGCAGGCCGGCGTGTGGCGAAGCGTCGTGCGCCTGAACAGCGCCGAAGAAGCGCGGCTGATGGCGGAGGCGGCTCGGCAGATTCGTCGCGTCGGCCTGGAACAGCACATGTACGACGAAGCCGGCAGCCTTGCGTTGGGGCAGCAGCGGATTCTCGAAATCGCTCGCGCGTTGTGCTGTGACCCGACGCTGCTGCTGCTGGATGAACCGGCCGCTGGTCTGCGATATCAGGAAAAGCTGCAATTGGCCGACCTGCTACGCCGCCTCAAAGCAGAGGGTATGAGCGTGTTGCTGGTGGAGCACGATATGGATTTCGTGATGAATCTCACCGATCGGCTCGTGGTCATGGAGTTCGGAACCCGAATCGCGGAAGGTTTGCCGCAAGAGGTACAACAAGACCCGGCTGTGCTGGAAGCGTATCTCGGCGGGGTGGAGTGATGGAGAACACGATGAATGCTGCTGGTCCGATTCTCGACGTGGACGGTTTGTCGGTCCGCTATGGCAAAGTCGAGGCGCTGCACGGCGCGGCGATCAAGGTGCGGCCCGGGCAGATCGTCTCGGTGATCGGCCCGAACGGCGCGGGCAAATCCACGCTGCTGAACGCAATCATGGGCGCGTTGCCGACCACGGGCCACGCGAAGGGCGCCGTTCTGTATCAGGGCGAAGATGTCAGCGCGGTGCCAGTCGAAAAGCGCGTCGCGCGCGGAATGTGCCTGGTGCCGGAAAAGCGCGAGCTGTTTGCGTCGATGACGGTGGAAGACAACTTGGTCCTCGGTGCCTATCGGCGCAAGCGGGCAGGGGAGCGCAACTTCCTCGACCAGCTCGAGCCAGTCTTTACGTTGTTTCCGCGGCTAAAGGAACGACGCAAGCAGGCTGCCGGTACCTTATCCGGTGGCGAGCGGCAGATGCTGGCAGTGGGCCGGGCACTGATGGGCAAGCCGGACCTACTGATGCTGGACGAGCCGAGTCTCGGTCTTGCGCCTTTGATCGTGAAAGAAATTTTCCACATTATTAGCGCTCTGCGGCAGACCGGCGTTGCGACATTACTGATCGAGCAGAACGCGCGTGCCGCGTTGCAAATCTCCGACTACGGCTATGTGTTGGAAACCGGCGAACTGGCGCTGGAAGGACCTGCGGCGGACTTGGCGCAGAATCCGCGCGTGATCGAGACGTACCTTGGGCTGGCCAAAAAAGTGGCTTAGCGCTTAGTTGGTGGCTGTTGCGCGTTGTTCAAAGCGGTGTGTTTCACGTGAAACACACCGCTTTTTTATTGGTTGGCCATTCGGACGAAATTCGGGCCTAAACCGAACCCGTTATAATTCGCCCATACATTTTCCTTTGAAAGGCTCACGCGACGATCTGGCGTGAGATCCGCGATGCTCTTTCCCACAGAATTTGACGTAATCGTCGTCGGCGGCGGTCATGCCGGTACCGAAGCTGCTTTAGCTTCGGCGCGCATGGGCAATACGACGCTCCTGCTGACCCACAACATCGAAACCCTCGGCCAGATGAGCTGCAATCCGTCGATTGGCGGTATTGGCAAGGGTCATCTTGTGAAGGAAGTCGACGCGCTCGGCGGTGCAATGGCGGCCGCGACGGACGAGGGCGGCATTCAGTTCCGCATCCTGAATTCGTCGAAGGGCCCGGCCGTTCGCGCGACGCGCGCTCAGGCTGACCGTCTGCTGTATAAGCAGGCTATCCGGCATCGGCTCGAGAACCAGCCGAACCTGTGGCTGTTTCAGCAGGCAGTCGACGATCTGATGGTGGAGGGCGATCGCGTCGTCGGCGCTGTCACGCAGGTGGGCATCCGTTTCCGCGCACGTGCGGTGATTTTGACGGCTGGGACATTCCTCGACGGCAAGATTCACGTGGGTTTGAACAACTACACCGGTGGCCGCGCCGGCGATCCGGCGGCGGTGTCGCTGTCTGCTCGCCTCAAGGAATTGAAGCTGCCGCAAGGTCGCCTGAAGACCGGGACGCCGCCTCGTATCGACGGTCGCACGATCGATTTCTCGCAACTCGAAGAGCAGCCGGGCGATCTGGATCCAGTACCGGTGTTCTCGTTTCTCGGTCGCGTCGAGCAACATCCACGACAAGTGCCGTGCTGGGTAACGCATACCAACGAGCGTACGCACGACATCATCCGCGGCGGTCTTGACCGTTCGCCGATGTACACCGGCGTGATCGAAGGAGTGGGGCCGCGCTATTGCCCGTCGATCGAGGACAAGATTCACCGATTCGCGTCGAAGGAATCGCATCAGATCTTTCTCGAGCCGGAAGGGCTGACGACCAACGAGTTCTACCCCAACGGAATTTCCACGAGTTTGCCGTTCGATGTACAACTGGAGCTTGTACGCTCGATGCGCGGCTTGGAGCACGCGCATATCCTGCGGCCCGGCTATGCAATCGAGTACGACTACTTCGATCCGCGTGGGCTGAGGGCGTCGCTGGAAACCAAGGTGATCAATGGGTTGTTCTTCGCGGGTCAGATCAACGGCACGACCGGCTATGAAGAGGCGGCCGCACAGGGTCTACTGGCGGGGATCAATGCGGGTCTGTTTGTGCAAGGCAAGGAAGCATGGTGCCCGCGCCGCGATCAGGCCTACCTCGGTGTGCTGGTCGACGATCTGGTGACGCGTGGCGTGTCCGAGCCGTATCGCATGTTCACGAGCCGTGCTGAATACCGTCTGAGCCTGCGTGAAGACAACGCGGATATGCGTCTCACCGAGATTGGCCGTGAGTTGGGCGTGGTTGACGACGTCCGTTGGAACGCTTTCAGCCGCAAGCGCGACGCTGTTTCACGTGAAACAGAGCGTCTTCGCACGACCTGGGTGAATCCTAAGACATTACCGGCTGACGAAGCGACGGCGTTGCTCGGCAAGCCGATTGACCACGAGTACAGCCTGGCGGATCTGCTGCGTCGCCCGGGCGTGTCGTACGACGGGGTTTGCGGATTGCGCGCCGGCGCATGTGCCGCGCCTGAAACCTTGGCAGAAGACGACGTGCTGCTCGCCCAGATCAAGGAACAGATTGAGATCGGCATCAAATATCAGGGCTATATCGACCGCCAGGCAGGCGAAATCGAACGAAACGAGGCGCACGAAAGCACGCGTCTGCCCGAGGGACTGGACTACGCGGAAGTCCGAGGGCTGTCGTTCGAAGCGCGCCAGAAGCTGACGCAATTCCGCCCCGAAACCATTGGCCAGGCGTCGCGCATTTCGGGCATTACGCCGGCAGCGATCTCCTTGCTCATGGTCCATCTGAAGCGCGGCTTGGGTCGTCGTCCGACGAAACCCACCGAGCCCGGTACCGACAGTATGCCGGTGACGCGATGACGGTGAGCCAGAAGGGAGGTGGTAGGGACGCGCTGGCGCCGTTGCTAGAGGACGGTGTTCGCGAACTCGGCCTTGACTTGAGCAGCGCGCAAGTGGGCGAGCTGCTCGACTACGTCGCATTGCTGTCGAAGTGGAATGCCGTCTACAACCTCACGGCGATCCGCGATCCGAGGCAGATGCTGATTCAGCACATTCTGGATTCGCTTTCGATCGTGCCGCATCTGGCTCCGCTCGGCCCGTCTTCTGTACTCGATGTCGGCTCTGGCGGTGGCCTGCCAGGCATCGTGCTGGCGATCGTTTTGCCGGAATGGACCGTCACCGTGAACGACATCGTTCATAAAAAGACAGCTTTTCAGGCACAGGCCAAGGCCGAACTCGGCCTCGCGAACCTCTCGGTAGTGACCGGCCGGGTCGAGACTTTGCGGCCGGGCGCCGAAGTACCGGCAAAGTTCGACGTAATTGTCTCGCGCGCATTCGCAGAGCTCGCGGATTTCGTTACACTGGCCCGTCATCTGGTTGCGGAGCAGGGCGCGATCTGGGCCATGAAAGGGGTGCGCCCGGACGGCGAGATCGAACGCTTGCCGGCGGGCGCCCACGTGGAACAGATTATTCGGCTGAACGTGCCTTCGCTCGACGCCGAGCGGCACCTGATCAAGGTTTTGGTAGACGCAGGCGCCTAGCGGGCTGGAGGCTGGCGCTGGCCAGCCGCAACGTCGCACCAGTATCACCCACGATTTTTACTTCATCCAAGCTGCAAAAGGGACACACCAACGATGGCAAAAATCTTCTGCGTTGCGAACCAGAAAGGCGGCGTCGGTAAGACGACGACCACAGTCAATCTGGCCGCGAGCTTGGCAGCGCAGGGACAGCGAGTCCTACTCATCGACCTGGACCCGCAGGGCAACGCCACGATGGGCAGTGGCATCGATAAAGCAGCGTGCGCCAACACCGTCTACGAAGTGCTGGTCGATGGCGTCGCGGTAGCCGATGCGCGAGTGCGGCCGGAAGCAGTCGGTTACGACGTGCTGCCCGCGAACCGCGAACTCGCGGGGGCCGAGGTCGAGTTGGTCAGCGTGCAGAACCGTGAGCGTCAATTGAAGGCCGCGCTCGCGGCGGTCGAAAACGAATACGAGTTCGTGTTGATCGACTGCCCGCCGGCTTTGTCGCTGCTGACGCTCAACGGCCTGTGCGCCGCGCACGGCGTCGTGATTCCGATGCAATGCGAGTACTTCGCACTCGAAGGCTTGTCCGATCTGGTCAACACGATCAAACAGGTGCACGCGAACCTGAACCGCGACCTGAAGGTGATCGGTCTGCTGCGCGTGATGTTCGATCCGCGCATCACGTTGCAACAGCAAGTTTCAGATCAGCTGAAAGAACATTTCGGCGACAAAGTGTTCGACGTGGTGATTCCGCGCAACGTGCGTCTTGCCGAGGCACCCAGCTATGGATTGCCGGGCGTGGTGTTCGATAGGGCATCGCGCGGTGCGCAGGCGTATGTGCAGTTCGGCGCGGAAATGATTGAGCGGGTGCGCGCATTGAATGACGCGCCCCAGGCATCCTAAGCGGATCGAGGAAGCACGATGAATGCAGTAGCGAGAAAAAAGGGATTGGGTCGCGGCCTGGAAGCATTGCTGGGTGGCACCGCTGACATTACCGAGGCGGTGACGATCGAAGGTGCGCCCAACGTGCTGCCGCTCAGCAAGATGCAAGCGGGCAAGTATCAGCCGCGTACGCGTATGGACGAGGGCGCATTGCAGGAACTGGCGGCCAGCATCCGCGCGCAGGGCGTGATGCAGCCGATCCTCGTGCGTCCTGTGTCGGCGGACAAGTACGAGATCATCGCCGGCGAGCGGCGGTTTCGCGCGGCGCGTCTCGCGGGCCTCGACGAAGTGCCGGTGCTGGTGAGGAACGTGCCGGATCAGGCCGCCGCCGCGATGGCGCTGATCGAGAACATTCAGCGTGAAGACCTGAATCCGCTGGAAGAGGCGCAAGGCATCCAGCGCTTGCTCGACGAGTTTAATTTCACGCACGAACAGGCTGCGGAGTCGGTCGGGCGCTCGCGTAGTGCGGTATCGAATCTGCTGCGCTTGCTCAACCTCGCGTCGCCCGTACAGACGATGCTGCTGGCTGGTGATCTGGACATGGGGCATGCTCGTGCGCTACTGGCCGTCGACGCCGCGACCCAGATCACGCTGGCCAACCAGGTCGTCAACAAGCGCATGTCGGTCCGCGAAACCGAAAAGCTGGTGACGGCGACCACAAAGACTGCGCCAGCGGTGAAGGCGCGTGCAAATCCCGATGGTGGCCGCGATACGCGGCGGCTCGAAGAAGAGTTGTCGGACTTGCTGGCGGCGACGGTCAAGATCAAGCTCGGTCGACGCGGGCGCGGCCAGGTGCTGGTGGACTTCGGTGATCTGGACGCGCTGGAAGGCATTCTGGTCCGGCTGCGTGGCAACGCCACTGCCTGATCGGCGAGTCGAATGGGAGGGGCGCCTGATAGGCTTGCGATGGGCCTGAATGCCGATCGCAAGCTGTTGGGTACGCCATGAGTGCTTTGGGGCGGCGGGCTTGCAAAACAAACGCATAGAGCACTGATCGGACTTTGCGACCGATCGGTGATCCATATCAACGTTCGATGGATTCCTAAATAAAAGCGGCGCCAGATAATCAGGATTGCTCATATATCGAAACGTCCGACGGGACTCGTCGGCCGCGAGGATTACGGCGGTCGCGCGCGTAGTTGTTATGCTGCAATCTCCGCGCGGATGAATTTCACGGAGGAGGGCGTGCCCGACGCAAAAGCTGAAAGCTGCCCGCCAACTCACTAGCGCACTCATTGGACGCGAGCGAGCGAGATACTTCGCGAAAGCCTGTCTCGGGGATCGTCACGCACCAGTTAGTTCACGAATAAGAGCGCACCACTTCGCACCTACCCGGCGCCGTCCGCCATGTCCACTTGCATAGGCAAAAATCGACGTTTGTTGCATTTTCGAGACGTCTGCTACGACGTTTAAACGGCCTCTCGACGCGTGCAAACTCACGCGATTCAAACCGCATGTTTTGGCACCCCCCGACAGCCTTACATTTGACGTCTTTCACCCCGCAAAGCGGTCGTTCCCGCATGGTGGAGAGGCTTTTCACGCTGGTTATTGAACGGCCTAAAGTCTTGAATTGCCTGCAACTATCGCTTACAATCGCCCGGATTTAATTGCACGGGAACCCCGTAAGCGCAGCGTAAGCTCGCGGGCTGGAACAAGACTTTCGGAACACTGCGATGGCGGTCAAAACGTCGAATCAAGCGCCGAAGAATGGGCACGACGAACACCGCGATGAACGCAAAGCTTCCGTTGCGTCCACCGGTCAGCAAGCGACACCTGACGAAGCGTGGGATGTCGAGCAGCAAGATAACAATATCGTTCCGCTCACGCGGGCTGAAGCTGAAAAGCTATTTGGTCCCAACGTGAGTCGTCCATCGCGCGTTACGCCTTTCAAGGTCGTGGCAGCGCAAATGGTTTTGTCCCTGGGTGCTACGCTGGTGTGGTGGCTGTTTTACAAGCCGCCGGGCGCTGCTGCGCTGTCCGCGTTCCTGGGGGGGGCGATCTGCTGGGTGCCAGGCGCGTTGTTCGCGGCACGACTTAGAACGCTGAGCGGCGCTGAAACAGTGATGAGCTGGATGATCGGCGAAGCGCTCAAGATGGGGACAACGATCGCGATGTTTGTAGCCATCGCCTTCTGGTATCACGACGTACGCTGGGTTCCGCTGCTCGTGACTTACCTCATCGCGCTCAAGACGTACTGGATCGCCTTAGCCTGGCGCTAAGGTAGCAGCAACAAAAGTAGCAGCAAAAAATTCAGGCTGGCGCGCAGCGCTGGCGTAAGGAGTGCGGATATGACACGATCCGCACCCGGCGCGTTCCCGCAACACAGAATTGCCGCGGGCTCGGCCTAAGACGATTTTCGACAATTTGGGTGGCATTAACGATATGGCAGCTAGCGAAGGCACGCGCGCTCTGGATCCGTCCGAGTACATCGCGCACCACTTGCAGAACTTTTCCACCGCGCACCAGACGTCGATTTTCGACATTCACGTCTGGAATCTGGACACCCTTTTCTGGTCGATCGTCTGCGGTCTGGCCACGATCGCCATCCTGCATCTGGCAGCCCGCAAGGCGACGTCCGGTGTGCCGGGTCGTTTCCAGTGCGCGATCGAAATGCTGGTCGAGATGGTCGAAGATCAGTCGAAGTCGATGATCCACGGCACCCGCACGTTCATCGCGCCGCTCGCGTTGACCGTGTTCGTCTGGGTCGCATTGATGAACTCGCTCGACTTTATCCCCGTCGACCTGCCGGGCCGCGTGATCGGCTGGCTGGGCCTCTCGGGAGTGATCCCCCATCACCGCATCGTGCCGACCGCCGACCTGAACGGCACGCTCGGCATCGCGCTCGGCGTGTTCGCGCTGATGATTTACTACAACTTCAAGATCAAGGGCGCCGGCGGCTTCGTGCATGAGCTGCTGTCGGCTCCGTTCGGCGCGCATCCGCTGCTGTGGATCCCGAACCTTGCATTGAACATCATCGAGTTCGTCGCAAAGACGGTTTCGCTCGGCATGCGGCTGTTCGGCAACATGTACGCGGGCGAGCTGTTGTTCCTGCTGATTGCCCTGCTCGGCAGCATGTGGGGTTTCGGCGCGGACGCGTCAGTGCTCGGCTTTATCGGCCATGTCATCGCAGGCACGGTTTGGGCAATCTTCCACATCCTGATCGTTCTGCTGCAAGCGTTCATTTTCATGATGCTGACGCTGGTGTACATCGGACAGGCACACGACAGCCACTAATCACGGCGTGTCGAACGACGAATTGTTTTTAGTTTTGTTTTATTAAATCCCAGTTCCAACCAGTTCTAAAAGACTTTTCACAAAGGAGTGATCATGCAAGCTTTCATCGCCAACATCCAGGGTCTGACCGCCATCGGTATCGGCATCATCATCGGCCTGGGTGCAATCGGCGCCTGTATCGGTATCGGCCTGATGGGCGGCAAGTACATCGAAGCATGTGCACGTCAGCCTGAACTGATGAACCCGCTGCAAACCAAGATGTTCCTGCTGGCTGGTCTGATCGATGCGGCGTTCCTGATTGGCGTTGGTGTGGCAATGCTGTTTGCGTTCGCGAACCCGCTGCTGTCGAAGCTGGCAGGCTGAGGTTCCTCGGAAGTTTGCGCCTGAGCTATAACTGGTAAAGGCGCAGGGCGGAACGGGCACTTGGGCGCTGATCGAATACAGAATCGATGAGCGCCTTGCCGTTTCACTTTCCGAACTAGCAACGTTTAAGGAAACACCGTGAATCTCAACGCAACCCTGTTTGCGCAAATGGTCGTGTTCCTGATCCTCGCGTGGTTCACGATGAAGTTCGTGTGGCCGCCGCTGATCAACGCCCTCGACGAGCGCTCGAAGAAGATCGCTGACGGTTTGTCGGCTGCTGAAAAGGGCAAGGCAGAACTCGAAGCCGCTCACAAGCGCGTCGACCAGGAACTCGCTCAGGCACGCAACGACGGTCAGCAACGTATTGCTGACGCAGAAAAGCGCGCTGTGGCAGTCGCTGACGAAATCAAGGCTCAAGCACAGGCTGAAGCCGCTCGCATCATCGCGCAAGCGAAGGCCGACGCGGAACAGCAAGTCGTGAAAGCGCGCGAAACGCTGCGCGGCGAAGTCGCTGCACTTGCTGTGAAGGGCGCTGAACAGATCCTGAAGCGCGAAGTCGACCAGGCAGCTCACGCTGACCTGCTGACTCAACTGAAAGCCGAGCTCTGATCATGGCCGAACTTGCAACCATCGCCCGTCCGTACGCAGAAGCGCTGTTTGGCGTGGCCGAAGCTGGTGACATCGCCGCCTGGTCCACGCTCGTGCAGGAGCTGGCACAGGTTGCGCGTCTGCCCGAAGTGCTGTCGATCGCCTCGAGCCCGAAAGTAAGCCGCGCCCAGGTCAGCGAACTGCTGCTGGCCGCGGTCAAGTCGCCGCTCAAGGACAATGCGCAAGCGAAGAATCTGGTGCAAATGCTGGTGGACAACCATCGTCTGCAATTGCTGCCGGAAATCGCTGTGCAGTTCGAAGAGTTGAAGAACGCCCGCGAAGGGGCGGCAGATGTGCTGATCGTCAGCGCATTCCCGCTCGAAGGCGCGCAGTTGAACGACCTCGTCGCAAGTCTCGAACGCAAGTTCAAACGCAAGCTGAAGCCGACGGTCGAGATCGACTCGTCGTTGATCGGCGGCGTGCGCGTGACAGTTGGCGACGAAGTGCTCGATACCTCGGTCCGCGCGCGGCTTGCCAGCATGCAGACGGCTCTGACGGCCTGAAGCGCCCAAAGCGCTGAAGCGGCTGGCACGCAACAGAATTGACTATCAGGAGCGAATAATGCAACTCAATCCCTCTGAGATCAGCGAGCTGATCAAGAGCCGGATCCAGGGCCTTGAAGCGAGCGCAGACGTTCGCAACCAGGGCACCGTGATCTCCGTGACCGACGGTATCGTGCGTATTCACGGCCTGTCGGAAGTGATGCAGGGCGAAATGCTCGAATTCCCGGGCAACACCTTCGGTCTCGCACTGAACCTCGAGCGCGACTCGGTCGGCGCCGTGATTCTGGGTGAGTACGAACACATTTCGGAAGGCGACGTGGTCAAGACGACCGGCCGCATTCTGGAAGTGCCGGTGGGCCCGGAACTGCTCGGCCGTGTGGTCGACACACTGGGCAACCCGATCGACGGCAAGGGCCCGATCAATGCGAAGAAAGCCGACGCAATCGAAAAGATTGCTCCGGGCGTGATCTGGCGTAAGTCGGTTTCGGAACCGGTCCAAACCGGTCTGAAGTCGATCGACGCGATGGTGCCAATTGGCCGTGGCCAGCGTGAGCTGATCATTGGCGACCGCCAGTGCGGCAAGACCGCTGTCGCAGTCGACGCGATCATCAACCAGAAGGGCAAGAACCTCTTCTGTATCTACGTCGCGATCGGCCAGAAGGCTTCGTCGATCATGAACGTGGTGCGCAAGCTGGAAGAAACCGGCGCGCTGGAGTACACGATCGTCGTGGCCGCTTCGGCTTCGGAATCGGCTGCGATGCAATACCTCGCTCCGTACGCGGGCTGCACGATGGGCGAATACTTCCGCGACCGCGGTCAAGACGCACTGATTGTGTATGACGATTTGACCAAGCAAGCTTGGGCATACCGCCAGATCTCGTTGCTGCTGCGCCGCCCGCCGGGCCGCGAAGCTTACCCGGGTGACGTGTTCTATCTGCACTCGCGTTTGCTGGAACGTGCCGCTCGCGTCTCGGAAGCGTACGTCGAGAAGTTCACGAACGGCGAAGTGAAGGGCAAGAGCGGTTCGCTGACAGCACTGCCGGTCATTGAAACGCAAGCAGGCGACGTGACCGCATTCGTTCCGACGAACGTGATCTCGATTACCGACGGCCAGATCTTCCTGGAAACCGACCTCTTCAACGCAGGTATCCGCCCGGCAATTAACGCCGGCGTGTCGGTGTCGCGCGTCGGTGGTGCGGCTCAGACGAAGGTCGTGAAGAAGCTGTCGGGCGGTATCCGTACCGACCTCGCGCAGTACCGTGAATTGGCTGCGTTTGCGCAGTTCGCCTCGGACCTCGACGAAGCCACCCGCAAGCAGCTGGAGCGCGGCCGCCGCGTGACGGAATTGCTGAAGCAGCCGCAATATCAGCCGCTGCAAGTGTGGGAACTGGCGGTTGCGCTGTTCGCTGCGAACAACGGCTACCTCGACGATCTGGAAATTTCGCAAGTGCTGCCGTTCGAAAAGGGTTTGCGCGAACACCTGAAGTCGAGCCACGCTGACCTGGTCAAGCGCATCGAAGATACCAAGGAACTCTCGAAGGACGACGAAGCCCTGCTGCATGCGGCTCTCAAAGACTTCAAGAAGTCCGGCGCTTATTGATCCGCGAGTGATCCGCAAGGCATAAACGGACCTTGAAGCGGCGCGGGTCGCAGGAAACTGAACCCGCGCTACTTCGATCGCTTTGCATGGGACCCGAGTAACCGCTAAAGCGCTAACTCGGGCCGACAAGGAGCAAGCAATGGCTGGAATGAAGGAAATTCGCGGCAAGATCAAGAGCGTGCAAAACACGCGCAAGATCACGAAAGCGATGGAGATGGTGGCCGCATCGAAGATGCGCCGCGCCCAGGAGCGCATGCGCGCTGCTCGCCCGTATGCCGACAAGGTCCGCGATATCGCTGCGCACATGAGCCGTGCGAACCCGGAGTATCGTCACCCGTTCATGGTGTCGAACGAAGGCGCGAAGGCGGCCGGCATCATCCTCGTCACGACCGACAAAGGTCTGTGCGGCGGCATGAACACCAACGTGCTGCGTGCGTCGCTGCAGAAGTTCAAGGACTTGGAAGACCAGGGCAAGACGATCGAAGCAACTGCGATCGGCACCAGGGGGCTGGGTTTCCTGAATCGTCTGCGCGCCCATGTGGTGTCGAACGTCGTGCAGTTGGGCGACACCCCGCATCTGGAAAAGCTGATTGGCGCGGTGAAGGTGCAGCTCGACCTGTACTCGGAAGGCAAGGTTTCGGCGGTGTACCTGGCGTACACGCGCTTCGTCAATACGATGAAGCAGGAGCCGGTGATCGAGCAACTGCTGCCGCTGTCGGCAGATCAGTTCGAGCGCAAGGAAGAAGACGGCACGACGCCGAGCACGCAGTGGGACTACATCTACGAGCCGGATGCGCAGGCAGTAGTGGACGAACTGCTGGTGCGTTATGTCGAAGCGCTGGTCTATCAGGCCGTCGCGGAAAACATGGCATCGGAGCAGTCGGCACGGATGGTCGCGATGAAGGCCGCTTCGGACAACGCGAAGACGGTCATCAGCGAACTGCAGCTCGTGTACAACAAGAGCCGTCAGGCCGCGATCACGAAAGAACTGTCGGAAATCGTCGGTGGCGCGGCGGCAGTCTGACCTTGACGGTCAGGCACGCCGCTTCGTGTGCGCCTTCGTGGCGCACCCACCGAAACTGCGCCTTTGCGCAAGTGAAGAATTGAGTATCTAAAGGAAAAGCGATGAGTACTACTGCTTTGGTAGAAGGCAAGATCGTACAGTGCATCGGCGCGGTGATCGACGTGGAATTCCCGCGTGACCACATGCCGAAGATTTACGACGCGCTCATTCTCGAAGGTTCGGAACTGACCCTCGAAGTCCAGCAGCAGCTGGGTGACGGCGTCGTCCGTACCATCTGTCTGGGTGCATCGGACGGTCTGCGCCGCGGTACGACGGTGAAGAACACCGGCAACCCGATCAGCGTGCCGGTCGGCAAGCCGACCCTCGGCCGGATCATGGACGTGCTGGGTCGCCCGATCGACGAAGCTGGCCCGATCAACTCGGACGTGGTTCGCGGTATTCACCAGAAGGCTCCGGCGTTTGAGGAGCTGTCGCCGTCGACGGAACTGCTCGAAACCGGCATCAAGGTTATCGATCTGATCTGCCCGTTCGCCAAGGGCGGTAAGGTTGGCCTGTTCGGTGGCGCCGGCGTGGGCAAGACCGTGAACATGATGGAACTGATCAACAACATCGCTAAGGAACACGGTGGTTACTCCGTGTTCGCCGGTGTTGGCGAGCGTACCCGTGAAGGGAACGACTTCTATCACGAAATGAAGGACTCGAACGTTCTGGACAAGGTCGCGCTGGTGTACGGCCAGATGAACGAGCCGCCGGGCAACCGTCTGCGCGTCGCGCTGACCGGTCTGACGATGGCTGAGCACTTCCGTGACGAAGGTCTCGACGTGCTGTTCTTCGTCGACAACATCTACCGTTTCACGCTGGCAGGCACGGAAGTGTCGGCACTGCTCGGCCGTATGCCGTCGGCAGTGGGCTATCAGCCGACGCTGGCTGAAGAAATGGGTAAGCTGCAAGAGCGTATTACGTCGACCAAGACCGGCTCGATCACGTCGGTTCAGGCCGTGTACGTCCCTGCGGATGACTTGACCGACCCGTCGCCGGCTACGACTTTCGGCCACTTGGACGCAACGGTCGTGTTGTCGCGTGACATCGCTTCGCTGGGGATCTACCCGGCAGTCGACCCGCTCGATTCGACCTCGCGTCAGATCGACCCGCACGTGATCGGTGAAGAGCACTACTCGATCACGCGCGGTGTGCAGCAAACGCTGCAGCGCTACAAGGAACTGCGCGACATTATCGCGATTCTGGGCATGGACGAACTGGCGCCGGAAGACAAGCTCGCCGTGGCGCGCGCTCGTAAGATCCAACGTTTCCTGTCGCAGCCGTTCCACGTCGCTGAAGTGTTCACGGGCTCGCCGGGCAAGTACGTGCCGCTTAAGGAAACGATCCGTGGCTTCAAGATGATCGTCGACGGCGAGTGCGACCACCTGCCGGAGCAAGCGTTCTACATGGTCGGCACGATCGACGAAGCCTTCGAAAAGGCCAAGAAGATCCAGTAAAGGTCGGGTGTATAGAAGCGGGCGCCGGCCCATGTCGGTGCCCTCGAATTACGCTCACCAGGAGTCGATATGGCAACCATTAAAGTAGACGTCGTCAGCGCGGAAGAGCAAATCTTCTCGGGCCAGGCGAAGTTCGTCGCGCTGCCGGGCGAAGCAGGTGAACTCGGCATTTTGCCGGGCCACACGCCGCTCATCACGCGGATTCGTCCGGGTGCGGTGCGCATCGAAGCTGAAAACGGTGAAGAAGAGTTTGTCTTCGTCGCCGGTGGCATCCTCGAAATCCAGCCGGGCGCTGTGACGGTTCTCGCCGACACGGCTATCCGCGGCAAGGACCTCGACGAAGCCAAGGCTGAAGATGCACGCAAGCGTGCGGAAGAAGCGCTGCAGAACACGGGTTCGAACCTCGAATACGCAACCGCGCAAGCGGAACTGGCGTACGCGACGGCTCAGCTCGCTGCGATTCAGCGTCTGCGCAAGCTGCGCGGTCAGAACTAGGCAATACGTATCAGAGAGAAAGCAGCCTTCGCGGCTGCTTTTTTTTGACCACGACTTGACGTTTACGGAAAGGTCAGAAAAATCGAAGTTTTCGAATCGATTGGCGCCACGCCTTGGCAGTCTGGAAATGCGCTGCGGGTAAGACTTGATGCCGGACAGACACGCGCCGGTGGCACAATCGATTTCAAATTCATTTCAATAGGCGAGCTTCTGCTCAGCTCACGGAGACAACACCATGGCAATGCACGTGTCAGGCGAAGGTGCACTCATCGAACCCAAAGACGGACTGTCGTATGTCCGTGGGTCGACCGATATCCCGCTGAGCGAAGCAACGGTCGGCCAGTTTCTGCGCGATACGGCCGCACGCTTTCCGGACCGTCCGGCGGTGGTGTTTCGCGAGCAGCGCATTCGCTGGACATGGAAGGAGTTCGCCGAGGAAGTCGACATTTTGGCGGCCGGGCTGCTCACGCTCGGTGTCGAGAAGGGGGACCGCGTCGGCATCTGGTCGCCCAATCGCGTGGAATGGTTGCTGACTCAGTTTGCGACCGCGCGCATCGGCGCCGTGCTGGTCAACATCAATCCGGCGTATCGGCTTGCGGAGCTCGAGTACGCGCTGAACAAGGTCGGCTGCAAGGCGATCATCGCTGCCGAGCGTTTCAAGACGTCGATGTACCTGGAGATGCTGCAGGAACTCGCGCCCGAGCTGGCCACGCAAGCACCTGGTGAACTACATGCGGCAAGATTGCCGGAATTGCGCTACGTGATTCGCATGTGCGACACGGAAACGCCGGGTATGTTGAGCTTTTCCGACGTGATCGAGCAGGGGCGCGTGTCGCTCGACGTGGCGAAGCTCGACGCCATTGGCGCCACGCTCTCGTGCCATGAGCCGATCAATATCCAGTTCACCAGCGGCACCACAGGCAATCCGAAGGGCGCGACGCTGACCCACAGCAACGTGGTGAACAACGCGCGCTACATCGCGATGGCGATGCGGCTGACCGAACAGGACGGCTTGTGCATCCCCGTCCCGCTGTATCACTGTTTCGGCATGGTGCTGGCGGTGCTGGCGTGCGTGTCGGTCGGCGCGAATATGGTATTTCCGGGCGAGGGCTTCGAGCCGGCTGCAACTCTGGCCGCAGTCGCGGAAGAGCAGTGCACCGCGTTGCACGGCGTGCCGACCATGTTCATCGCCGAACTCGACCATCCGAACTTCGCCACCTACGACTTCTCGCGCTTGCGCACCGGCATCATGGCGGGCTCGCCTTGCCCGATCGAGACCATGAAGAAGGTCGTCTCTCGAATGCATCTGGGCGAAATCACCATCGCCTACGGCATGACGGAAACCAGCCCGGTCTCTTTCCAGAGCTCGACGACCGATCCGCTCGACAAGCGCACGACGACGGTCGGCCGCATCCAGCCGCATCTCGAAGTGAAAATCGTCGACCCGCTCGGCGAGATCGTGCCGGTGGGCGAAACCGGCGAACTGTGCACGCGCGGCTATTCGGTGATGCAGGGCTATTGGGGTGACGAGGCGAAGACACGCGAAAGCATTGTCGACGGCTGGATGCATACCGGCGATCTGGCGACGCTCGATGCCGAAGGCTACTGCAACATCGTCGGCCGACTGAAGGACATGCTGATTCGCGGCGGCGAAAACATCTATCCGCGCGAGATCGAAGAGTTTTTGTTCCGCCACCCGAAGATCCAGAGCGTGCAGGTGTTCGGCGTGCCCGACGCGAAGTACGGCGAGGAGGTCTGTGCGTGGGTCGTATTGCGCTCGGGCGAGCAAGCGACGGCTGAAGAGATCCAGCAGTTTTGCCAGGGGCAGATTGCGCACTACAAGGTGCCGAAGTACATCCGCTTCGTCGACGAACTGCCGATGACGGTAACCGGCAAGGTGCAGAAGTTCATCATGCGCGAGCAGATGATCAGTGAATTGAAGCTGCGGGAAGACAAGACGGCGTAACGCTCAACCGCTGGTCCGCGCGCGGCACATCATTGCACGAAGCGGATCAGCCAATGAGGTACAAAAGATAAAACCGGAAGGGCGAACCGTTTGCTGCGCAAGGTCGCTCAAGTACCGCGAATATGCCCAAAACAGCGCCTTACCGCGCTGCGCAAACGTTTGGCCAGACGAAAAAAAAGCGGGCCTGGAGCCCGCTAAAAACCACACGCTACGGGGTTAGCGCGAGGAGACCAAAGAAGGAACCGACTGAGACGACGACCCTGCGTCGACACGGCCCCAGCAGGGATGCCCCTTCACAGGGCTTCGGCATACGCCGACCGGCAAGTGCATCGTATCCGCTCACACCACGCACCCAGCCACATCCGTGTTGAAACCGTTGAGGGCATTGTGGGCGAATTAACCTACGAGCGCGGTAACAAAGTGTTTCAGGTTGTAACGCCCGCCAGATAAGGCGCTGCAGGATAAATTGCCAAAAGGAAACGTTTAAAACGCAATTTTTACCGATGACTCGCTCGCAATTTCATACGCATGATTGATGCTATTCGCGATGCATAATGCGGCGTAATCCGTTAAGTCGATTCCGCATGAAATGGTTGCACGTTCATCTTTTGGAACAGGAATCGCCCGTGTTACAGGTGCTTGCCCACCCGGACCGATTTCCGGAATCCAAATAATGTCGCCTGGCTGCGTTGCAACATCCCTCCTATACGCAATCGGGGCACAAGGGCCGGTTCGCTGGTTAATGGATTTGACGGTATTGTTCGGTTTTTACTTAACAGCACCCTGCACCGTTACATGATTGGCGCGTGAGGCAGGTCCTTTTGGCGTTTCTCGACCGACACCGCCTTACAGTGGAAACCGAAAAGAAGGCGGCCGAAAAACGCATTACGCTACTTCAGCCATTTATCTGAAATAGCTTGGTATTCGCCTGTGGCGCGCGCAAGGTGCAACCACTGATCGACGTACTGCTGGAACGCCACATCGCCACGCGGCAGCAACCAGGCCTTTTCTCCATACTGGAACGGCTTGTCCGGATGCACCGAGCAAAGTCCCGGATTCAGCTTCTGCTGCAACAGGGTCTCCGACGCATCCGTCACCATCACGTCCGCCTTGCCGGCGAGGATCTGCTTGAAGATCGTCACGTTATCCGGATAGACGGTCAGGTTTGCATGCGGAAAGTACTGTTTCGCGAAGCGCTCGTTGGTGCCGCCCGGATTGACGATCACGCGCGTCGCCGGCTGGTCGATTTGCGCCACGGTCTGATATTTGTTGCCGTCGTCACACCGAACGATCGGCGTCTTACCGTCGACCATGTAGGCCTCTGTGAAAAACGCGCGCTTTTGCCGTTCGAGGGTCGGCGACACGCCGCCCACGCCGACGTCGCATTTGGCCACAAAGTCGTTCATCAGGTTCGACCATGACGTTTTAACGTACTCCGTCTTGACGCCGAGCGATTTAGCGAGCGACTCCGTCATGTCGATATCGATGCCTTCGAACTGGCCGTCTGTCTTATAGAACGTGTACGGTTTGTAGTCGCCAGTCGTGCAGGCGCGCAGCGTGCCGCGCGCGAGGATGTCGTCGAGCCGCGAGGGCGCGCCGGCGGTGGCGCTGGTCTGTGCCCCGGCCACGCCGGCGTGCATCAAAACGCTGGCCAGCGCGCCGAGCAGTGCGAATGCTGCCTTGTTCATCGAGTCTCCTTGGTTGTATGTAATTGTTTGGTAAGTCCGTTGGATAATAGCCCGGCAATTCGCGCTTGAACATTGGCCGTTCAGCCAGGTCGCGACGCCACGGCCAACCTGCGGAAAACCGGCCGCGAGCGACGCGCACAACAGTTATTGGCCGGATCAAGCACGATGCGGTGAGCCGGGTCCGGTAAAATGCCCCTTTGCCCTCAGTCGTACGCAACGTGGCCCATAAACTCCTGAACGACACTTTCCTGCGCGCGCTGCTGCGCCAGCCGACCGACTACACGCCGATCTGGCTGATGCGGCAAGCTGGCCGCTACCTGCCGGAATACAACGCCACGCGTGGTCGAGCGGGCAGTTTCCTCGGTCTGGCAAAGAGCCCGGCGTTCGCGACGGAAGTCACCTTGCAGCCGCTCGAGCGTTACCCGCTCGACGCCGCGATCCTGTTCTCCGACATCCTGACCGTGCCCGACGCCATGGGGCTCGGCCTCGAGTTCGTGACCGGCGAGGGTCCCAAGTTTGTTCGCCCGGTACGCACGGAAGATGACGTCGCGCGTCTCGCGGTGCCGGACATCGACGCGACGCTGCGCTACGTGACCGACGCCGTGCGCGAAATTCGCACCGCGCTCACCGACGCCCAAGGCCGTCAACGCGTGCCGCTGATCGGTTTTTCGGGCAGCCCGTGGACGCTCGCGTGCTATATGGTCGAAGGCGGCGGTTCGGCGGATTTCCGCACGGTCAAGTCGATGCTCTATGCGCGGCCGGATCTGATGCATCGCATTCTCGACGTCAACGCGCGCTCGGTCGCGGCTTACCTGAACGCGCAAATCGAAGCAGGCGCGCAAGCCGTGATGATTTTCGACACGTGGGGCGGGGCGCTGGCGGACGGCGTCTATCAACGCTTTTCGCTGCACTACATCCAGCAGGTGGTGAGCCAGCTGAAGCGCGATCACGACGGCGAAAAAGTGCCGGTGATCACCTTCACGAAGGGCGGCGGCCTGTGGCTCGACGAGATCGCCGAGATCGGCGTGGATGCGGTCGGCCTCGACTGGACGGTGAACCTGAGCAAGGCGCGCGAGCGCGTGGGCGGGAAGGTGGCGCTACAAGGCAACATCGATCCCTCGGTGCTGTTCGCGCCGCCGGCTGCGATCCGCATGGAAGCGCGCGCGGTGCTCGACAGCTTCGGGAATCACCCGGGCCATGTGTTCAATCTCGGCCACGGCATTTCGCAGTTCACGCCGCCGGAGAACGTCGCCGAACTCGTGGACGAGGTGCATCGTCACAGCCGGGCGATTCGCAGTGGCGCTCATGCACCGGTATGAAGCCGTAATCGTTACCAATTTTTGTTGCAACGCAGCGAACTGGGCTCTCGGCCTAAGGGAAAATTTGCAGCTAGCGGGCCGTCAGATGGCGGTCCTGAGAAAGTCAAGACTTGACTTATGCACATTCATCACGCTGCGGCGCGGTAGAAGCTTTAGTCGCGTCCTGGCCCTTGCACATTGCAGGCGCATTTGATCTAAGCCTTGTCTGGCAAGGGTTTCACGGCATCAGTACAGAATGTGCGGAATCCCACAGAAGGCCGCTGCGGCGCGGTTCCCGGGCTGTCCGGGCAAAGTTCTCAACAAAGTTATCCACAGGCACGCGGACCGATTGCAATTGTTCAGCGGAATCCAAAACTTAGCGCCGAAATTGAAGTTTTACTTTAACTTCGACGGGTTCACCGTCTGCGTAACGGGCACCAAGATGCGGCGTCGTGTCGCGCCCATTCTTCTGATCTCCACTCGCGCGTGAGTGACGTGTTCGTCCGCGTTGCGCTGGATCATCCGCTGCCGACCCTGTTCGACTACCGGTGCGACACGCCCGAACCCGTCGCGCCGGGTATCCTGGTGAGCGTGCCGTTCGGCAAGCGCCATGTCGTCGGGCTCGTCTGCGAAGTGACCGCTCACAGCGACGTACCGTCCGACCGTCTTCGCTCGGTGAGCAGCGTATGCACCGCTTGTCCGCCGATATCGTCGGAATGGCTGAAGCTGGCTGCCTTCGCTGCCGACTATTACCAGCGTGGTCTCGGGGAAGTCGCGTTGCCCGCGTTGCCGCAGGCGCTGCGCGATGCGTCCCGCTGGTCGCGCCTGTTCGCACCGGAAGAGCGCTACAGCCTGACGCCTGAAGGCCGCACGGCGTTGCCCGATGCCCTGCCGGCTCGGGCAAGCGCATTGCGCAAGCTGGCGCAGGCCTTGGCGGAGACAGAATTCCTGCTTGCCGCCGACGCCCGCGCTCTGCACCCGAAAGCGATCGCGACGCTCGACGCGTGGCGAGCGGAAGGCTGGGTTGCGCTGGACATCATTGAAGCCGCCGCCGTCCTTGCCGCCGCCGCTTCGCCTGACGCGCCCGCGCCCACGCTGCCCACGCTCACCGACGAGCAGGCGGCGGCCGTCGAAGCAATCCGCGACGCCGAAGGCTTTGCGCCGTTCCTGCTGCACGGCGTGACGGGCAGCGGCAAGACCGAGGTCTATCTGCGTGCGCTCGCCGAGATTCTGGCCGCGAAGCCCGACGCCCAGGCGCTCGTCCTCGTGCCCGAAATCAATCTGACACCGCAGTTCGAGGCGGCCTTCCGCGCACGCTTCGCCGCGCTCGAAGGCACGTCGATCGTCACACTGCATAGCGGTCTCGCGGAAGGCGAGCGCGCCCGCAACTGGTTCGCCGCGCACACCGGCCGCGCGCGCATCGTGCTCGGCACGCGGCTGGCGGTGCTGGCGTCGCTGCCCAAGCTCGCGATCATCGTCGTCGACGAGGAGCACGATCCGGCCTACAAGCAGCAGGAAGGCTTGCGTTATTCGGCGCGCGATCTGGCGATCTATCGCGCCAAGCAACTCGACTTGCCGGTCGTGCTCGGCTCGGCCACGCCGTCGCTGGAGAGCTGGTGGCAGGCTGACCAGGGGCGTTACAAACGGCTCACGTTGTCGCGCCGTGCCGTCGCCGAGGCCGTGCTGCCCACGGTCAAACTGATCGATCTGGAAGAGGAGCGACGGCGTGGACGGGCGTCGGTGGAAGGTTTGTCGGGGCCGTTGATCGCCGCGCTGAAGGCGCGACTCGAACGCGGCGAGCAAAGCCTCGTGTTCCTGAACCGCCGCGGTTACGCACCGCAGCTTGCTTGCGATGCCTGCGGCTGGGTCGCCGGTTGTCCGCGATGCAGCGCCTATGTCGTGCTCCACAAGCCCGAGCGTGCACTGCGCTGCCACCATTGCGGCTGGGAAGCGCGCATTCCGCGCTCGTGCCCGGAGTGCGGCAACGTCGACATCGCGCCGATGGGCCGAGGCACGCAGCGCGTCGAAGAAACACTGGCAAGCGCGGTGCCCAGCGCCCGAATATTGCGAATCGACGCCGACAGCACGCGCCGCAAAGGCAGCGCGCAGGCGCTGTTTTCCGACGTCCATGCGGGCGAGGTCGACATCCTCGTCGGCACGCAGATGATCGCCAAGGGTCACGACTTCCAGCGCGTGTCGCTGGTCGGCGTGCTGAACGCCGACACCGCGCTGTTTTCCCACGACTTCCGCGCGAGCGAGCGACTCTTCGCTCAACTGATGCAGGTGAGCGGCCGGGCAGGCCGCGCGGGTCTGCCCGGCGAAGTGCTGGTGCAGACACGTTATCCGCGCCACGCGCTCTACCACGCGCTAGGCCGCCACGACTACGTCGGCTTTGCCAACTCCACGCTGGCCGAGCGGCGTGACGCGCACTTGCCGCCATTCGTCTATCAGGCTTTGTTGCGCGCCGAAGGCCGCACGCTCGAAGCCGCGCTCGCCTTCCTGCAGCAGGCGGCGGCCGAACTCACCGGTATTCCAGCCGCCGAACGCGTGACTGTCTACGATGCCGTGCCGCTCACCATCGTCAAGGTGATGCACGTGCATCGCGCGCAGTTGCTGATCGAGAGCGCGTCGCGGGCCGCTTTGCAGGCGACCTTGCGCGCCTGGCAGCCGCTGCTGCGCGGTCTGAAAGGCGTGCTGCGGTGGAATCTCGAAGTCGATCCGCTCGACATCTAAGGCGCGTCGCCGGGCCGACGCCGTCGTTACTCCTTTCGGTCATATTCTTAGAGCGAATGGTCGTTTCGTTTTGCGACGCCGCTCGCCTATATTTCGCCGGATCGGCGCACCTTCAGGCAAAACTCCAACATTCCCGCGCCGATGCACCTCAACTTCCTCGGGGCATGGCGATGAGCGATACCAATCCGACGCTGCAACCCGGCGCGGCGCCGACGAATCGGCACAGCACGCACGGTGGCGGACTTTTTTCAACTGAAGACTGGTGGGCAGTGTGGGTCGGCCTGCTGGTGATCGTGGTCGCCTGGGCGCTATTCGCGTCGGGCAGGAGCATCAAGTGGCTGGCGGTGGCGCCGGCTAAATGGTCGAGCGTGGCGCAGGCCGCGCAGGATATCGGCAAGCGTTTGCCCAACTATGCCGCGCTGTTTATCGCGTTCGCCCTGCTATTCGGCGTGAGCCTGGCAGCGCTGAAGCAGCGGATCGGCGCGTTCCTGGCGTCGTTCCTGATTCTGTTCATCGCGTCGGCGCTGATTTTCACGCTCGGCGCGTGGGTCAACGCGTCGAAGTACAACCTCGAGCCGCCGCTCGTCGCGCTGGCGCTGGGCCTGCTGATCTCGAACGTGTTCACGCTGCCTGAATGGATTTCTGCCGGCTTGCGCGTCGAGTTTTATATCAAGGTCGGTATCGTGCTGCTCGGCGCGACGTTACCGTTCACATTGCTGGTGTGGGCGGGACCGGTGGCGGTCGGCCAGGCGACCGTCGTCTCGCTTGTCACCTTCTTCGTGATTTTCTTTGCCGCGAAGGCATTCGGCCTCGACCGGCGTTTTGCCGCCGTGCTCGGCGTCGGCGGCGCGGTGTGCGGCGTCTCGGCGGCGATCGCGATTGCCGGCGCGGTGCGGGCCAAGCGCGAACAGGCTTCGGTGGCGATTACACTGGTCGTGCTGTGGGCGATCGTGATGATCTTCGTGTTGCCGTTCGCGTCCCGCTCGCTCGGACTGTCGACCGCGGTCGCCGGCGCCTGGATAGGCACGTCGGAATTCGCCGACGCCGCCGGCATCGCGGCCGCGCAAGCGTATGGCGATTTCGCGAAGCATGCGGGCGGCGCGATTGCGGGCGCGCCGGAGGCGTCATTGCAGGCGTTCACGCTGATGAAAGTGGTCGGCCGCGATATCTGGATCGGGATCTGGGCGTTCGTGCTGGCGATCGTCGCGACGACGCGCTGGGAGTCCCAAGACAGCGGCGTCAAAGCCAAGGCCAATGCCGGCGAGATCTGGGCGCGCTTTCCGAAGTTCGTGATCGGCTTCGTGATCGCGTCGGCGCTGGTGACGTGGATTGCCAGCCACTATTCACTGGCAGATTACCGCAAGGTGGTGACGCCCGAATTCGTCGCGCCGATTACGGCGTTGCGCACGTGGGCGTTCACTTTCTGCTTCCTGAGCATCGGGCTAACCACGCGCTTACGCTCGCTCACCGCCACCGGCCTGAAGCCGTTCCTCGCCTTTACGGTAGGCGTGGTGGTCAATATCGCCATCGGCTACGCGCTGTCCGCGCACGTGTTCGCGCCGTACTGGAACAGCGTGGGGCAGGGCTCGTGATGCGCAACGCGGGCCGCATCGACAGCACGGCACAGGCGCGCGAAGAAACGCGCGCGCCGTGCTGCGCGGGCTGCCGGTATCGCGCTGAGAATCGGGATTCGTTAGAGCAGGGCATTCCGGGTCTCGCGGTGTTCGGTTCTGCGTTCGGCGCGAGCGTGGCGGACAGCCGGCTTTGCCGGCTGCACGATCAACTCGTTTCGCCCGGCGACAGCTGCGCACAGTTCGAACCGCTTCATCAACATTGACACGCGCCTAAGCCACGCCGCGGCGTCGAGCCGGGCGGTGCATGCGTCCTGCCGCTGTGCCAGCCGGAGATCGGCGTCGCTCTGTCCGGCACGGAACGCCGGACGCGACCATTCACTCGTTTAATGCGGTCCGCGCGTCGCTCGCCGATGCGCGCGATGCCGCGGGCGTGTGTCCCTCGGCATCGCGCCTTCCCGGCCCACGCGTCGCGCCGCGGATGAACAGCACCGCGCAAGTCGCGCACATCGCCCAGATGCCCAATATCACCAGCCACTTTTCCATTTCGCCTGTCCTCTAAAACCCCGTACCGTTTTTTTGTGCGTCCCCGGAGGCCGCGTGCCGCTATGTTCCGTATAACGGCGCGCCGACCTGTTCTGATAAGGGTAAATGCAAAAAGAATCACGCCAGGGAAAGTACTAAGCGCAACCGCCGTACCCGCGCTCAGCGCCATCTAGCGCAAACCCCCGCCGCACAAGGCTCCCGTCAGGGTGCAACCATGCGTTTAACATGGTTGCACCTTTTTATTGGGAGGCGTACGATTCGCCCAACTTTTAGTCTTTTTCCAGCACATTCGTCTGGTATCCGAAGAAGGAAACATGGCTAGCACCACCCTTGGCGTCAAGGTCGACGACCTCCTGCGTTCCCGGCTGAAAGATGCCGCCACTCGTCTCGAACGCACTCCGCACTGGCTCATCAAGCAGGCCATCTTCGCGTACCTCGAAAAGATCGAGCACGGTCAGTTGCCGCCCGAGCTGTCGGGCGTGACGGGCTCGGCGGATCTCGCCGACGGCGCCACGGTCGAGCAGGAAGAAGACGGCGCGTCGCACCCGTTCCTCGAGTTCGCGCAAAACGTGCAACCGCAGTCGGTGCTGCGCGCGGCGATCACGGCCGCTTACCGTCGTCCGGAGCCGGAATGCTTGCCGTTCCTGCTTGGTCAGGCGCGCTTGCCGGCGAACCTCGCGGGCGATGTGCAGACCATGGCCGGCAAGCTCGTCGAGACGCTGCGTACGAAGAGCAAGGGCGGTGGCGTCGAAGGGCTGATCCACGAGTTCTCGCTGTCGAGCCAGGAAGGCGTGGCGCTGATGTGCCTCGCCGAAGCGCTGCTGCGCATTCCCGACCGCGCCACGCGCGACGCGCTGATCCGCGACAAGATCAGCAAGGGCGACTGGAAATCGCACGTCGGCCAGGCGCCGTCGCTGTTCGTCAACGCCGCGACCTGGGGCTTGATGATTACCGGTAAGCTGGTGACGACCAATAGCGAAACGAGTCTCTCGTCGGCGCTCACGCGTTTGATCGGCAAGGGCGGCGAGCCGCTGATCCGCAAGGGCGTCGATATGGCGATGCGACTGATGGGCGAGCAGTTCGTCACGGGTGAGAATATCTCCGAAGCGCTGGCCAATAGCCGCAAGTACGAAGCGCGCGGCTTCCGCTACTCGTATGACATGCTGGGCGAAGCGGCCACCACCGAAGCTGACGCGCAGCGTTACTACGCGTCGTACGAACAGGCGATCCACGCGATCGGCAAGGCTGCCGGCGGCCGTGGCATCTACGAAGGCCCGGGCATCTCGATCAAGCTCTCCGCGCTGCACGCACGCTACTCGCGTTCGCAGCAGGAACGCACGATGAGCGAACTGCTGCCGCGCGTGCGCTCGCTCGCGATCCTCGCGCGCCGCTACGACATCGGCCTGAACATCGACGCCGAAGAAGCCGACCGCCTCGAAATCTCGCTCGACCTGCTCGAAGCGTTGTGCTTCGATCCGGAACTGGCCGGCTGGAACGGCATCGGCTTCGTGGTGCAGGCGTATCAGAAGCGCTGCCCGTTCGTGATCGACTACATCATCGATCTGGCGCGCCGTAGCCGTCACCGCATCATGGTGCGCCTCGTGAAGGGCGCGTACTGGGACACCGAAATCAAGCGCGCGCAAGTGGACGGCCTCGAAGGCTATCCGGTCTACACGCGCAAGATCTACACGGACGTGTCGTACCTGGCGTGCGCGAAAAAACTGCTGAGCGCGCCCGACGCGGTCTATCCGCAGTTCGCCACGCACAACGCGCACACGCTCTCGGCGATCTATCACCTCGCGGGCAACAACTACTATCCCGGCCAGTACGAGTTCCAGTGCCTGCACGGCATGGGGGAGCCGCTGTACGAGGAAGTCACCGGCCGCGACAAGCTGAACCGTCCGTGCCGCGTGTATGCGCCGGTCGGCACGCATGAAACGCTGCTCGCGTACCTCGTGCGCCGCTTGCTGGAAAACGGCGCGAACACGTCGTTCGTGAATCGCATTGCCGATGAAAGCGTCGCGATCAAGGACCTGATCGCCGACCCGGTCGACGAAGCCTCGAAGATCGTGCCGCTCGGCGCGCCGCACGCGAAGATTCCGCTGCCGCGCAACCTGTACGGCGCCGAGCGTCTCAATTCGATGGGTCTCGATCTGTCGAACGAGCATCGGCTGGCGTCGCTGTCGTCGGCGTTGCTGGCGAGCGCGCATCATCCGTGGCGTGCCGCGCCGATGCTCGAGGACAACGAGATTGCCGTTGGCGTCGCACGCGACGTGCGCAATCCGGCGGATCATCGCGACCTCGTCGGCACGGTCGTCGAAGCGACGCCGGAGCATGTGAGCGCCGCGCTGGCGCATGCCGTCGCCGCTGCACCGATCTGGCAAGCCACGCCGGTCGAAGCGCGCGCCGATTGCCTCGCGCGTGCCGCCGATCTGCTCGAAGCGCAGATGCATACGCTGATGGGTCTGGTGGTGCGTGAAGCCGGCAAGTCGCTGGCCAACGCGGTCGCGGAAATCCGCGAAGCAATCGACTTCCTGCGCTATTACTCCACGCAGATTCGCGACGAGTTCTCCAACGACACGCATCGCCCGCTCGGTCCGGTGGTCTGTATCAGCCCGTGGAATTTCCCGTTGGCGATTTTCATGGGCCAGGTAGCCGCGGCGCTTGCTGCCGGCAACACCGTGCTCGCGAAGCCGGCTGAACAAACGCCGCTGATCGCCGCGCAAGCCGTGCGCATTCTGCGCGAAGCCGGCGTGCCGGCGGGCGCAGTGCAACTGCTGCCGGGCAATGGTGAAACGGTGGGCGCTGCGTTGGTGGCCGATCCGCGCACCCGCGCGGTGATGTTCACCGGTTCGACGGAAGTGGCGCGCCTCATCAACAAGACGCTGTCGAGCCGCCTCGATCCGGACGGCAAGCCGATTCCGCTGATCGCCGAAACGGGCGGCCAGAACGCGATGATCGTCGACTCGTCGGCGCTGGCTGAACAGGTGGTCGCGGACGTGCTGCAATCGTCTTTCGACTCCGCCGGTCAACGGTGTTCCGCGCTGCGCGTTCTTTGTCTGCAGGACGATGTTGCGGACCGCACGCTGGAGATGCTGACCGGCGCGATGCGCGAACTCGCCGTGGGCAATCCGGATCGTCTGTCGATCGATGTCGGTCCGGTGATCGACCTCGACGCGAAACGCGGCATCGACTCGCACGTCGCGGCGATGCGCGAGAAAGGCCGCAAGGTCGAGCAACTGCCGATGCCCGACGGTTGCGCACAAGGCACCTTCGTTCCGCCGACGCTGATCGAACTCGACAGCATCGACGAATTGAAGCGCGAAGTGTTCGGCCCGGTGCTGCACGTGGTGCGTTATCGCCGCAGCCAGCTCGACAAGCTGCTGGAACAGATCCGCACGACCGGCTACGGCCTGACGCTCGGCATCCATACGCGCATCGATGAAACCATCGCTCACGTGATCAGCCGCGCTCACGTCGGCAACATTTATGTGAACCGCAATGTGATCGGTGCTGTGGTGGGTGTGCAGCCGTTCGGCGGTGAAGGTTTGTCGGGCACGGGTCCGAAAGCGGGCGGCGCGCTGTATCTGCAGCGTTTATTGGCGACGCGTCCGGCCGGTTTGCCGAAGTCGCTCGCACAGGCATTGGTCGCGGATGTACCGCACGCAGCAGAAAACAGCGACAATCCGTCCGCTGCGTTGACGGCGTATCGCGACTGGCTGATTGCTGAACAACAGCCGGTGCTGGCCGCACGCTGCGACGGCTATCTGTCGCATGTGCCGGCGGGCGCCACCGCGGTACTGTCGGGACCGACTGGCGAGCGCAACACGTACACGCTCGGCGCGCGCGGCACGGTGCTGTGTGTTGCATCGACGGCGAGCGGTGCGCGCGTGCAGTTCGCCGCGGCGCTGGCTACGGGAAATCGCGCGTTGTTCGAAGGCGCTGCTGGTGAACAATTGGTGGCGCAGTTGCCCGCATCGCTGAAGTCACATGCGAGCGTGAAGAAGAGCGCTGACACGCCGTTCGACGCCGTGCTGTTCGAAGGCGATAGCGACGAACTGCTGGCGCTGGTGAAGGAAGTCGCGAAGCGTCCGGGCCCGATCGTTTCGGTGCAGGGCGTCGCGGCACGCGCGTTGGAAAGCGGCGATGAGGATTACGCGCTCGAGCGTCTGTTGACGGAACGCTCGGTCAGCGTGAATACGGCAGCAGCCGGCGGTAATGCGAATTTGATGACGATCGGTTGAGCGAACCTTAACGATCTTTTCAAAAAAGAAGGAAGCGGTACGGCGACCCCGAAACCGCTCCATCCACACCTGGTACCAAGGAGAAGCTATGCAACACAAGATGAAACAGCTGGCAGGCGCTGCACTGGTTGCAGCGATGTCGCTGGCGGGGACGGCCAATGCTCAATCGACGGAAGATGTGAAGGTCGGCTTCGCCGGCCCGATGACGGGCGCGCAGGCGCACTACGGCAAGGACTTCCAGAACGGCATCACGCTGGCAGTGGAAGACATGAACGCGACCAAGCCGGTGATCGGCGGCAAGCAAGTCCGCTTCGTGCTGGATTCGGCCGACGACCAGGCTGACCCGCGCACCGGCACGACGGTTGCACAGAAGCTGGTGGATGACGGCATCAAGGGCATGCTCGGCCACTTCAACTCGGGCACCACGATCCCGGCTTCGCGCATTTACGCGAACGCGGGCATCCCCGAAATCGCAATGGCGACGGCGCCGGAATACACGCAACAAGGCTTCAAGACCACGTTCCGCATGATGACGTCCGACACGCAGCAAGGTTCGGTCGCCGGCACGTTCGCGGTGAAGACCTTGGGCATGAAGAAGATCGTGATCGTCGACGACCGCACGGCCTACGGCCAAGGTCTGGCGGATCAGTTCGAAAAGGCAGCGAAGGCAGCGGGCGGCCAGATCGTCGATCGTGAATACACCAACGACAAGGCCGTCGACTTCAAGTCGATCCTGACCAAGCTGAAGTCGGTGCAACCGGATCTGATCTACTACGGCGGCGCGGATTCGCAAGCGGCACCGATGGTCAAGCAGATGAAGGCACTGGGCATCAAGGCGCCGCTGATGGGCGGCGAAATGGTCCACACGCCGACGTTCATCCAGATCGCGGGTGACGCGGCGAACGGCACGGTAGCATCGCTCGCCGGCCTGCCGCTGGAAGAAATGCCGGGCGGCAAGGACTACGTCGCGAAGTACAAGAAGCGTTTCAACGAAGACGTGCAAACGTACTCGCCGTACGCTTACGACGGCGCAATGGCCATGTTCGACGCAATGAAGAAGGCGAACTCGACCGATCCGGCCAAGTACCTGCCGGTGCTCGCGAAGACCTCGATGCCGGCAGTGACGGCGTCGAACCTCGCGTACGACAGCAAGGGCGACCTGAAGAACGGCGGCATCACGCTGTACAAGGTTGTCGACGGCAAGTGGACGACGCTGCAAAGCGTGGGTGGGAAGTAAGCAGCTCTGCCTGCTAGAGCACTCGGCTGCCGCGTGATGGTTTGACGCGGCAGCCGATGCAAAAAAAGCCCTGCGGTTTTCGAACGCAGGGCTTTTTGTTTGGTACTTCGCGACGTCGCCTGCCGAATGGCACGACAACGCAACTACTCCCCTCGCATCTTCCTCCCCTGCTCACGAATCTGTTCCAACGTCGCGCCCGGCGTGCTCGCTTCCTGCGGCATGCGAATCTCGATCACCGCCGCGCACTTCGCCTCCATCGAACGCTTTAGCGCAGGCAGAAAATCCTCAGTCCGCTCCACCGTCTCACCATGCGCGCCGAACGAACGCGCGAACGCTGCGAAATCCGGATTGGTGAGCCCGGTGCCATGCACGCGGTTCGGATAGTGCCGCTCCTGATGCATGCGGATCGTGCCGAAGTGACCGTTATTCACCACAATGAACAGCACATGCAGGTCATACTGCATCGCCGTCGCGAGTTCTTGCGCGGCCATCATGAAGCAGCCGTCGCCGGCCAGCGCAACGACAGCGCGTTGCGGATACATCGACTTCGCCGCGATCGCCGCCGGCACGCCGTAGCCCATCGCGCCACTCGTCGGCGCGAGTTGCGAACGGTAATGGCGATACGAAAAGTGCCGATGCAGCCACGTCGCGTAATTGCCCGCACCGTTGGTGAGAATCGCGTCGTCCGGTAGATGCGCGCGCAACTGCTGGATCACTTCGCCCATCTGCACGTCGCCAGGAATCTGACGCGGTTTGCGCCAGTCGAGATACGCTCGATGCGCCTCGTCCGTCGCGCCCGACCAGGCGAGTTTATCGGACGAAGGCTTCAACTCCGCAAGCAGCGCTGCCAGCTCTGGCATGCCGGAAACGATCGGCAGATCCGCCGCATACACGCGGCCCAATTCCTCCGCACCTTGATGCACATGCACGAGCGTTTGTTTGGTCTTCGGAATGTCGAGCAGCGTGTAGCCGTTGGTCGTCGCTTCGCCCAAACGCGGTCCGATTGCGAGCAGCACGTCGGCGTCGCGGATACGTTGCGCCAGCGCCGGATTGATACCCAAGCCGACGTCGCCGGCATAGTTCGGATGCTCGTTGTCGAGTGTGTCCTGAAAGCGGAACGCGAGTCCAACCGGCAGTTGCCAGTTTTCGACGAAGCGTCGAAAGTCCGCGCACGCAGCAGGCGTCCAGCCGCTGCCGCCCGCAATCACCATCGGCCGTTGCGCGCCTTCTAGCAATACGCGCAACTTCTCGATCTGCGCCGCCGACGGTGACGCCGCGACGCGCTGATACGCCGGCGCGCCGGCCACGGCTTCGCATGCATCGCTCAACACGTCTTCCGGCAACGACAACACCACGGGCCCTGGACGCCCGGAAGTCGCCGTGTGAAACGCATGGCTGAGATATTCGGGAATGCGTTTCGGATCGTCGATTTGTGCGACCCACTTCGCCATCTGACCGAACATGCGCCGATAGTCGATCTCCTGGAATGCCTCGCGGTCGAGATGCTCGCGCGCGCATTGGCCGATCAGCAGAATCATCGGCGTGGAATCCTGGAACGCGGTGTGCACGCCGATCGACGCATGCGTGGCACCCGGTCCGCGTGTGACGAGTGCGACGCCTGGCCGGCCGGTCAATTTGCCGACGGCCTCCGCCATATTCGCCGCAGCCGCTTCGTGACGGCAAACAATGGTCTGGATGCGTTCGGTCTCGTCGTGCAGCGAATCCAGCACGGCAAGAAAACTCTCGCCAGGCACACAGAAAACACGCTCGACACCGTGCGTGAGCAAAGCATCGACGACGAGACGCGCGCCAGTGGTTTGAGCGGCGGCGGAACCGGAAACAGGAGCATTCGGCTGCGACATTGCGGTGAAGCCTCCAGGCAGTGCATGAGTGCGATGTGAGGATGCCGCCGTCGGCAGGACGCTAGCCGATGCGGCGCTTCGACAGCTTACGCCGAGCGCGGCTGCGCTGTCACGGCGCAGCGCAACCTTGGTGCTCGCGCATCACGTGCCGCGCGAATAAAAACGCGAGCCTTATAGCCCGCGTCGTCATTCATCGTAAAGCCCGGAAAGCGCGCAACTCAACACTCGACGATATTCACCGCCAACCCGCCGCGCGACGTTTCCTTGTACTTGGTCTTCATATCCGCGCCGGTTTCGCGCATGGTCTTGATCACCGAATCGAGCGACACGTAATGGCTGCCATCGCCGCGCAAAGCCATGCGCGCCGCATTGACCGCCTTCACCGATGCCATCGCATTGCGTTCGATGCACGGAATCTGCACCATGCCGCCGACCGGATCGCACGTCAGCCCAAGGTTGTGCTCCATGCCGATTTCCGCGGCGTTCTCGACCTGGCGTGGCGTGCCGCCCATGACGGCAGCAAGCGCGCCCGCCGCCATCGAACACGCGACGCCCACTTCGCCCTGGCAACCCACTTCGGCGCCGGAAATCGACGCGTTCAGCTTGTACAGAATACCGATCGCCGCGGCGGTCATCAGGAAGTCGATCACGCCTTGCTGATTCGAGCCCGGCATGAAACGCGTGTAGTAATGCAGCACGGCCGGGATGATGCCGGCCGCCCCGTTGGTCGGCGCTGTCACCACGCGTCCGCCGGCGGCGTTTTCTTCGTTGACGGCGATCGCATAGAGATTGATCCAGTCGATCATCGACAGCGGATCGCGCAATGCCAGTTCAGGATTGCCCGACAGCGCGCGATACAACTGCGGCGCGCGACGCTTCACCTGGAACGGACCGGGCAAGTTACCGTCGGCGTCCGGATTGTTGATGCCGCAACCTCGCGATACACACGATTGCATCACGTCCCAGATCTTCAGCAAGCCCGCGCGCGTCTCTTCTTCCGTATGCCAGACGCGCTCGTTGTCCCACATCAGTTGAGCGATGCTCTTGCCGGTGGATTCGCACAGCGCGAGCAACTCGTTGCCGCTGCGAAACGAATGCGGCAGTTGATCGACGGCGCTCAGCACCTTCGTGTTCGGCGCGCCAGCCGTGACCACGAAGCCGCCACCCACCGACAGATAGGTCGATTCCCGCAACGTTTCGCCCTGCGCGTCGAACGCGCGCAACTTCAGACCATTCGGATGCTCGGGCAGCGCCTGACGATAAAACGAAATGTGATCCTTCTGCACGAACGGCACCTCGTGCGTGCCGAGCAGCGCCAGCTTGCGGGACAGGCGCACGGCTTCGAGCCGTTCAACGATCGTGTCCGGGTCCACAGTGTCGGGCGCATCGCCCATCAGGCCGAGCATGACGCCGCGATCGGTGCCGTGCCCCTTGCCCGTCGCGCCGAGCGAGCCGTACAGATCCACTTTCACCGATGCGGTCGCAGCGAGCAGCCCATCGCGTTCGAGCCCGTGTGCGAACATCAGCGCCGCGCGCATCGGCCCGACCGTATGCGAACTGGACGGACCAATGCCGATTTTGAAGAGGTCGAACACGCTGACTGCCATTTACTGCTCCCTGCTGATGATGAGTTGGTTTACCGCGCCGACAGCGGCAAACACACGGCGAGCCACGCGGGCGGCGTCGGTGCGAGCTGCAGCGCGATCGGCGTATAGCGCCCGTCGAGGCGCGCCGCCAGGTGAAACAGTTCCGTCGCGTTCTTCGGGTCCCACTGACCCGAATAGCCGGGCAAGCCGGCCTCGCGACGTCTTGCATCGAACGGAACGCTCGAATGCACGAATTCTTCATGCGTCTTGCTGCCGGCCGCATACGGCTCCAGCCAGTTGAGCGCGGCTTGCAGCGAGGCGCCGTCCGCGCCCTTTTCCGGCAGCCAGTTACGGTTATGGCGGCGCGCGGCGAGCGCGGCCGTCACGAGTGGCTGCAGATCGTAGGTGACATAATGCAGCGCGTCGCGTTCGCTGAAATCGATTGTCGAACCATCTGGCTCGATGTTGTCGCCGATATGCTCGACAAACAGACGCTGCGCCGCGTTGATCATCTTGCGGTTATCGAGCGTGAACGCGGCCATCGCAATCAGTTTGATCCGATGACTCTGCCAGTTGTTCTTGAACGTCCCTTTGAGCGGCCGAGGTTGCGCGTCGATTTGGCCGATGTAGCCGTTCGCGAGTTTCGTCAGGAACGCCATCGACGCATTGCGCGTTTTCACCGGCAACGCACTTGCCGTCATGTCGTACGCGAGAATCAGTCCTTCAAAACGGGTTTCGTCGATCGGATTGAAACTCGGTTGATAGGTCGTGACCCAGGCAAACAACAAGCGGTCGACGAGCTTGAGATAGCGGTCGTCGCTGGTGGCGCGCCAGGCGAGCGCGGCGTCGCGCAACAGATCGAGATCTTTCTCCGCTTCGACGCTCTGGTCGTAAATGCCCTCGTGCGGCAGCGTGCCTTCGGTGTGCAGTTTCGCCAGCGCATGCGGCTGATCGTTCAGATGCGCCTGCACATTGCTCACCAGCGCTTTCACGCCGGGATCGGCGTTCGTGCGTTCGCTGGTTTGCAGGGCGGGCGCCGCACAAAAATTCATCGCGGCCTGTGCTTGCCGCAGCGGCAGCAGCACGGCTGCGCCAGCCAACAGCAGCGTGCAGGCTTGCCGCCATGTCGGCGCTCGCGTTGCTTCGGTCCGGCTTTGCATCAATCGCACCTTTCGCGCCATGCGAAACTCCTCGTTAGGCTGATTCGGTGTGTGATGTTAGCCGTTTGCGGCCAGGAGCGACAGAGAACCGAGGACAGAACCACGCACCGCCCTGCCGCCTCTTTTCGAGGCAACGGGCGATGCGCGATAACTGTCCAGCTTACTCGTAGTCGGCGATCGGCACGCAGGAGCAGAACAGGTTGCGGTCGCCGTACACGTTGTCCGCGCGGCCGACCGGTGGCCAGTACTTTTTCGCGATCAGCGTGGGCAGCGGATACGCCGCGGTTTCGCGCGCATACGCGTGCTTCCAGTCATTCGCGATGACCACCGCTGCCGTGTGCGGCGCGTGCTTCAGCGGATTGTCTTCGCGGTCCGAGCGGCCTTCTTCGACGGCGCGGATTTCCTCGCGGATCGCGATCATCGCTTCGATGAAACGGTCGAGTTCTTCCTTCGATTCCGATTCGGTCGGCTCGACCATTAGCGTGCCCGGCACCGGGAAGCTCATTGTCGGCGCGTGGAAGCCGTAGTCGGCGAGACGCTTGGCGACGTCGTCCACGGTGATGCCGCTGGTTTCCTTGATCGGACGCAGATCGAGAATGCATTCGTGCGCGACCAGTCCGCCCGGGCCCGAATACAGCACCGGATAATGCGGCGCGAGTTTCTTCGCGACGTAGTTCGCGTTGAGGATCGCGGTTTCGGTCGCGGCGGTGAGATTCTTCGCGCCCATCATCGCGATATACATCCACGAGATCGGCAGGATCGACGCCGAACCGTACGGCGCGCCCGACACCGCGCCAATGCCGTTCGGCGCGCGTTCATAGCCCGACGAGATCTGGTTCGGCAGGAACTGCGCGAGATGCGCGCCGACCGCGACCGGCCCGACGCCCGGGCCGCCGCCGCCGTGCGGAATACAGAAGGTCTTGTGCAGGTTCAGGTGCGAGACGTCGCCGCCGAACTGACCCGGCGCGGTCAGGCCGACCATCGCGTTCATGTTCGCGCCGTCCACATACACCTGGCCGCCGTGCGCGTGCACGATCTCGCAGATTTCACGCACGTTCTGCTCGAACACGCCATGCGTGGACGGATACGTGATCATGATCGCCGCGAGTTTGTCGGCGTGCTGATCGGCCTTCTTCTGCAGGTCTTCGATATCGACGTTGCCTTGCGCGTCGCACGCCACCACGACCACCTGCATGCCGGCCATCTGCGCCGACGCCGGGTTCGTGCCGTGCGCCGAAGCAGGAATCAGGCAGACATTGCGATGCGCTTCGCCGCGCGACGCGTGATACGCGTGAATGATCAACAGGCCGGCGTATTCGCCTTGCGAGCCGGCGTTCGGCTGCAGCGACACGGCAGCGTAACCGGTGGCCGCGACCAGCATCTCTTCGAGCTGATCGATCATTTCGCGGTAGCCGACGGTTTGCTCAGCCGGCGCGAACGGATGGATCTGGCCGAATTCAGGCCACGTGACCGGCAGCATTTCCGAGGTCGCGTTCAGCTTCATCGTGCACGAGCCGAGCGGAATCATCGAGCGGTCGAGCGCAAGATCCTTGTCCGACAGGCTGCGCACATAGCGCAGCATTTCCGTTTCCGAATGGTGACGGTTGAACACATGGTGCGTGAGGTACGCGCTGGTGCGTTCGAGCGCGGCGGGGACCGACGCCGTGTTCGACGCGGCAAGCTTTTCGTCGAGCGTGTCGACTTGCGGCACGTCTTTCGCGCCCGCGGCTTGCGCGAACACTTCGAGCAGATCGGCCAGATCGCGGCGCGTGGTGGTTTCGTCAATCGACAGGCCGACTTGCGTGTCGCTCACGCGGCGCAGATTGATGCGCTTCGCTTGCGCGGCGTCGTGCAGCGCTTGCGTACGCGCGCCGGATTCGAACGTGAGCGTGTCGAAGAACGTTTCGTTGGTGAGCGTGTAGCCGAGCTGCTTCGCGCCTTCCGCCAGCAACGCGGCGATGCGGTTCACGCGCAGCGCGATCGTCTTCAGACCGTGCGGGCCGTGATAGACGGCGTACATGCTGGCCATGATCGCGAGCAGCGCTTGCGCGGTACACACGTTCGAGGTGGCCTTTTCGCGGCGGATATGTTGCTCACGCGTTTGCAGCGCGAGACGCAATGCGGGGTTGCCTTGCGCGTCGACGGTCACGCCGACGAGACGGCCCGGCATCTGACGCTTGAATTCGTCGCGCACGGCGAGGTATGCCGCATGCGGGCCGCCGAAGCCGACCGGCACGCCAAAGCGCTGCGTGTTACCGACGGCCACGTCCGCGCCCCATTCGCCCGGCGGCGTGAGGACGGTCAGCGCGAGCAGGTCGGCGGCGACCACCACGTGGCCGCCCGCTGCATGGATTGCTTCGGTGAGCGCGCGGTAGTCGCGCACGTCGCCGTTCACGCCGGGGTATTGCAGCAGCACACCGAACGCATTCGCGTTCGCCGCTTCCGCAGCCGGGCCCACTTTCACTTCGATGCCGACCGGCGTGGCGCGCGTCTTCACCACTTCGATGGTTTGCGGCAGCACGTCGTCGGCCACGTAGAACACGTTCGACTTCGGCTTGCTGATGCGTTGCAGCAGCGTCATAGCTTCAGCGGCAGCGGTGGCTTCGTCGAGCAGCGACGCATTCGAGATCGCCAGACCCGTCAGGTCGACGATCATCTGCTGGAAGTTCAACAGCGCTTCCAGACGGCCTTGCGAGATTTCCGGCTGGTACGGCGTGTACGCGGTGTACCACGCCGGATTTTCCAGCACGTTACGCAGAATCACCGTCGGCGTGTGCGCGTTGTAATAGCCCTGCCCGATGTACGAGCGGAACACCTGGTTCTTGTCCGCGAGTTCGCGCAGCGCGGCGAGCGCTTCCGCTTCGCTCTTCGGTTGCGCGAAGGGGCCGAGCGGCAGCGTTTCGGTGCGGCGGATCGTCTTCGGAATGACGGCGTCGATCAGCGCGGCGCGCGACGCGAAGCCGAGGGCTTCGAGCATCGCGTGCTGGTCGGCCGCGTCCGGGCCGATGTGCCGTTCGGCGAAGGCGTCATGCACTTCGAGCGCGGCGAGCGAGAGAGGAGTGCGGTTCATCAGACGATCCGGGTGTTCGAGCTTCATGGGTGTTCCTGGCGGTGCGGCTGTCCGTTCGAAAAGGACGCCGCACCTGTCGGGTTAAACGTAAAGGTGAATCAGGCGCCGATTGACTTGGTGTACGCGTCGGCGTCGATCAGACGGTCCTGCGTGGCGTCCGCAGCCGGCTTGATCTTGAAGAGCCAGCTTTCGTACGGCGTGCTGTTGACCGAATCAGGCGTGTCGGCCACGGCGGTGTTCGCTTCGATGATTTCGCCCGAAACCGGCGCGTAGATATCGGAAGCGGCTTTCACCGATTCGATGACGGCGACGGTGTCGCCTGCCGTGACGGTCTTGCCCAGTTCCTGGACTTCGAAGAAGACGATGTCGCCGAGCGCTTCCTGCGCGTGGTCGGTGATGCCGACCGTCAGCGTGCCGTCCGCTTCGGTGCGGACCCATTCGTGCGATTCGGTGTATTTCAGATCGGCCGGGATGCTCATCGGATGCTCCTATGCGGTGTGATTCGGTAGTGACTTGAAAAAAGTGGACGAACGCGCCGGTTGCTTAAACCGCGAGCACTTTGCCATTGCGCACGAACGGCAGTTTTACCACGCTTGCAGGGACGTTTTTGTCACGAATCTGAACGTGCACGGTGTCGCCCGGCTGCACGCCCTTCGGCACGCGCGCGAAGGCGATCGATTCCTGCATGGTCGGGGAAAAGGTGCCGCTGGTGATTTCGCCTTCGCCCTGCGGCGTGACGACTTTCTGATGAGCACGCAGCACGCCTGCCGCCTTGCCGTTGTCCTTCAGCAGAATCAGGCCGACGAACGCGGCCTGCGAACCGTCCGCTTCCAGCTTGCCTTTGCCGACGAAGTCACGCGGCGAGGTGAGGTCGACGGTCCAGGCGAGGCCGGCGTCGAGCGGCGAGACGTTGTCGTCCATATCCTGGCCGTACAGGTTCATGCCGGCTTCGAGGCGCAGCGTGTCGCGCGCGCCGAGACCGGCCGGGCGCACGCCTTGGGCTTGCAGCGCGTTCCACAGCGCTTCGACGTGATCCGCCGGCACGATGATTTCGAAGCCGTCTTCGCCGGTGTAGCCGGTGCGGGCGACGGTCAATTCACCGAACGGCGTGTTTTCGATGCGAGCGGCGTTGAAGGGCTTCAAGGCTTCCGTGGCGGCGCGCGCGGCCGGCACGGTTTGCCAGACTTTTTCGCGTGCGTTCGGGCCTTGCACGGCGACGATCGCAAAGTCGCGACGCGGCGTGATGGTCAGGCCGAAGCCGCCTTCGGCGTTGAGCTGGCCGAACCAGGCGATGTCTTTATCAGTGGTGCCAGCGTTCACGACCACGCGGAAGTGATCTTCGCCGAAGTAATAGACAATCAGATCGTCGATCACGCCGCCGTCCGGGTTCAGCAGGCAGGAGTACAGTGCGCGGCCGAGCGTTTGCAGTTTGGCGACATTGTTCGCCAGCGCGTATTCGAAGAAGGCGCGCACGCGCTCGCCGGTGAAATCGACGACGCACATGTGCGAGACGTCGAACATGCCGGCGTCGGTGCGCACGGCGCGGTGTTCGTCGATTTGCGAGCCGTAATTGACAGGCATGTCCCAGCCGCCGAAATCGACCATGCGGGCATTGAGCGCACGGTGGGTGGCGTGGAGCGGGGTGTGTTTGAGTTGGGTCATGGGGCCTCGGGCATCTCGCGAAACAAAAAAGGCCATGCGGCGCTACGCCTCGCGGCCTTCTGGCTGCGAGCGTGGTCCTGCATGACCCCTCTGTCCTCGATACCTGAGAGATTGCGCCACCGTGATCACATTGACGTGCCGCGGTGAAACGCGCGCCCCTTCGGTGGGCAGCTTGCCAGAATCTGCTCGATTAAACGATGCAGACGGCTACTGCCGCTCTCCAGAGTGCGAAAAACGAGTGCCTCGATGTTGCCTGGACGCGGGTTTTTCGACGCGGTCGGTCCTTTTGCCTGAGAGTTTGCGGGTGTGCCCCTTCGGCGGCGCGGCCTGCGATTTTCAGCGGCCAGCGCGCTCTCCCGACGCGTGCGGCGAATGTACGCGAGGGCCGGGGGCTTGTCAAATAAAGGCCCGCGAGCGGCGCGGCGGTTGACGCACCGCTCTCGCGCCTGTCAAAAAAAGCGCGGGACGTGATGCCGCGCTCGTGCCGCTTTTGGTGCCTGACCTGACGCGTGGCGCGACTATTCGCCGATGGCGTGCGCCGCGTTGTCCAGCTCCTGATTCAGCACGCGCTGTTCGTCGCTGGAGAGGCCGCCGCCATGTTGCGCGGCCATGTCGTGCGCTTCCTGACGGATCACGTCTAGACGATGATGCAGCGCGCCGCCTTGGGGCGGCGGGTAATAGCCCTGATTCACGCGGTTGTCGATCCGGCGGCTGAGATTGTCGATGCGGCCGTCGACCTGACGCAGGCGCTGATCCGCGATCTGTTGCGGGTTGGGACGAGGCGCCGGCTGGGGTTGAGGCGCCACCACACAGGCGGCGAGGGAACTGAGCAAGGCGCACGCGGCGAGCGCGCGGATAGTACGGGGCATGGACTCTCCGGAAGTCATTGTCGTTGTGTGGTGCTACCCGGCAGCAACGGATGACTGCCGGGCCGCGCTGACCGGCAGCGCGGCCTTATTTGTAACGTTATGTTCCTTTCGGGCTTGTCAGGGTTTGGCCCGCGCGGCATGGGTGGCGAGTGCTATTTTAGGTACACAAGCCGTTTCGACATGCCGGCCAAATCGTCAGCGAATCCGCTCAAACGGCAGCCGGACGCCTTCTTCCGAACTGCGCGCCGCAAGCTCGATAACCGTCATTACGTCGACGGCGTCCTGTGCGCTGACCGGGAATTTCACGCCGTGCTGGATGGCGTCGGCCACCGCGATGTAGAACCCGGTGTAGTCGCCATTGCGCGTCGGCAACTCGCGCTCGACTTCCTGATCGCCTTCCTGCACGCGCAGCACACCGGCGGCATTGCCGGCGCCGAAACCCTCGTCGCCCGGCCGCAGGCCCGCCTTCAACTGATCTTCCTGCGTATCGAGGCCGTATTTCATATAGCTGCCGCGCGTGCCGTGAATGGTGAAGCGCGGCGCGACCAGTGCCGTCAACGCGCTGGCGTGCAGCACCACTTCGAACTCACCGTAGCCGAGCTGGATATGCACGTAGTCGGGTGCGCCGGCGTCGTCGCGATGCGTGCGCACGGTGGCCGACACGGTTTGCGGCGCGCCGAACAGGGCCAGCGTCTGGTCGATCAGATGCGGCCCGAGGTCCAGCAGCAAGCCGCCGCCGCGCGACGCTTCCTCGCGCCAGCGCTGTCGCACCTCCGGCCGGAAACGGTCGAAATGCGATTCGTATTGCGTGATCCGTCCCAATTCGCCGCTCGCGAGCAGGTCGCGCACGGTCAGAAAATCGCCGTCCCAGCGACGGTTGTGAAACGGTATGAAGAGTTTGCTCCGGGCGAGCGCGATGTTGGCCAGCGTGTGGGCGTCGGCGGCGTTCAGCGTGACCGGTTTGTCGACCACCACGTGCTTGCCCGCTTCCAGCGTGCGGCGCGCCAGGTCGAAGTGCGTATCGTTCGGCGTGGCGATCACGATGCAGTCGATTTCTTCGAGCGCCAGCAGCGCGTCGAGGTCGGCCACCACCTTTGTATGCGGATAGTCGGCGAGCGCGCGCTCGGGTTGGCTCGTGGCAATGGCCGCGACGCTCGCGCGGCCGCAGTGCTCGATCACCGGCGCATGGAAGGTCGCGCCGGCGAAACCGTAACCCATCAATCCAATCTTCAGCGATGCGGACATGCTTGTCTTCCTGCAAAATCGGCGCGCCGCTTTGCCACCGCGGCGACGGCGCGCAACACCGCAATTGTGGCATGTCCTGAAGGTGGACCGTCAGCGTCGTCGGCTCGGCGCATGTTGATCGGATATTGCTTTTATGAGGCGGGCATCCGTTGCATGCATCCGTGTTAACATCGCTCCTCTCGCGCGAACCGCAGCGGGCCGGAACACCCTCGCACCGCGCAGGGCACCCGTTCCAGCCGCCGGGGCCGCGCAGCATGCCCCCGGGCCTTCGGCCGGCAGTCGCCGCGCCGCTACGCCCTCAACCGCTGCTTTCAACCGCATCACCCATCCACAGACGATGTCCGCAGGCCTGAACCCCGCTCAAAATGAAGCGGTCCGTTATCTTGACGGTCCGTGTCTCGTGCTCGCCGGCGCAGGCAGCGGCAAGACGCGCGTGATCACGCAGAAGATCGCGCACCTGATCGAGGCCAAGGGCTTCGAGCCACGTCACATCGCCGCTGTCACGTTCACGAACAAGGCCGCATTGGAAATGCGCGAGCGCGTGGGCAAGCTGCTCGAAGGCAAGACGCTGACCACGCCCGGCAAGGAAGGCCGCAAAGTGCCCGTCAATCAGTTGACGGTCTGCACTTTCCACTCGCTCGGCGTGCAGATTCTGCGGCAGGAAGCGGAGCACGTCGGCCTGAAGCCGCAGTTCTCGATCATGGATTCGGACGACTGCTTCGGCATGATCCAGGAGCAGGTCGGTTCGACGGACAAGGGCTTTATCCGCAAGATCCAGTCGATCATCTCGCTGTGGAAGAACGGCATGATCATGCCCGAGCAGGCGATCGCGATCGCCGCGAACGAGGACGAACATCAGGCCGCGATCGTCTACCGCAATTACGTGGCGACGCTGCATGCGTATCAGGCGGTCGATTTCGACGACCTGATCCGTCTGCCCGCCGAACTCTTCGAAAAGAACGAGCAGGTGCGCGACCGCTGGCAGAACAAATTGCGCTATCTGCTGATCGACGAGTATCAGGACACCAATGCCTGCCAGTACGAACTGGTGAAACTGCTGGCCGGCAAGCGCGCGGCGTTCACAGCGGTTGGCGACGACGATCAGGCGATCTACGGCTGGCGCGGCGCGACGCTCGAGAATCTCGGCCAGCTCAGCAAGGATTTTCCGAAGCTGCATCTGATCAAGCTGGAGCAGAACTATCGCTCGACGGTGCGCATTCTGACCGCCGCGAACAACGTGATCGCGAACAATCCGAAGCTGTTCGAAAAGAAGCTGTGGTCCGAACACGGCATGGGCGACACGATCACCGTCACGCCGTGCAACGACGAAGAGCACGAGGCCGAGTCCGTGGTGTTTCGCCTGTCGGCACACAAGTTCGAGCGGCGCGCGAATTTCCGCGACTACGCGATCCTGTATCGCGGCAACTTCCAGGCGCGCATTTTCGAGCAGGTGTTGCGGCGTGAACGGATTCCGTATGTGCTGTCCGGCGGCCAATCGTTCTTCGACAAAGCCGAGATCAAGGACATCTGCGCTTATCTGCGCTTGATCGCCAACGCGAACGACGACCCCGCGTTCATCCGCGCGATCACCACGCCGCGGCGCGGCGTCGGCAATACGACGCTCGAGGCGCTCGGCTCGTTCGCGGGCCAGGCCAAGGTGTCGCTATTCGAGGCCGTGTACATGGGCGGCATCGAGGCGCGTCTGTCGCCACGGCAGATCGAACCCATGCGCGTGTTCTGCGACTTCATGCAGCGCCTCACCGATCGTGCCGAGAAGGATGCCGCCGGCACGCTGCTCGACGAACTGATGGATGCGATCCACTACGAGGCTTATCTGTACGATGCGTTCGACGAACGCCAGGCGCAGGCCAAGTGGCAAAACGTGCTGGAGTTCATGGAGTGGCTCAAGCGCAAAGGCACCAAGGCTGAGCCCGCGGGCGCGGCGAACGACGAAGCCACCGGCTACGACACCGCCGACGGTCTCGGCGACTCCGGCAAGAGTCTGCTCGGCCTGATCCAGACCGTGGCGCTGATGTCGATGCTCGAAGGCCGCGAGGAAGATCCCGACGCGGTGCGGCTTTCGACGGTGCATGCGTCGAAGGGCCTGGAGTATCCGCACGTGTTTCTGGTGGGCGTCGAGGAAGGCATCATGCCGCATCGCGGCGGTCCGGACGACGAGCCGATCGACGACGCGCGCATCGAAGAAGAACGCCGGCTGATGTACGTGGCGATCACGCGTGCACAACGCAGCCTGCATCTGAACTGGTGCAAGAAGCGCAAGCGCGCGCGTGAAACGGTGGTGTGCGAGCCGTCGCGCTTCATCCCCGAAATGCTGCTCGACGATGCCCCGCCGCCGACGCCCGAAGAAGCGCCGATGTCGCCGAAAGACCGGCTCGCGAGTTTGAAGGCGCTGTTGCAGAAGCCTTGAGTGGGCGCTTCGAAACGTCGAGTGCGCAGCCGCTCGCGGACAGCGCCCAACCTGGCGCATAACGCGAATCTCGTAGGCGTGTCTGTTGGCCGAGATATAAAAAAATCCCTGCGCCGCGTCGCCACGGTGCAGGGATTTTTTGTCACGCGGCAAACGCCGCGAGCGGTGCGTCTTACTTCACCGCGCTGACCATGTAGTCGACGGCGGCCTTCACGTCCGCGTCGGAGGCAGTCGAGCCGCCCTTCGGAGGCATCGCGCCCTTGCCGTGCAGCGCGTAGTTATAGACCGTGTCCATTGGCTCTTTCAGACGCGGTGCCCAGGCGTCCTTGTCGCCGAATTTCGGTGCATTCAGCACGCCAGCCGCGTGACAGGCCTGGCAAACCTGCTGATACAACGCCTTGCCGGCTTGCGACGCGTCCGCGCTTTGCGTGCCGCCCGCTGCCGGCGCGGCCGCTTGCGGCACGCTGGCCATGGCGGCCATCGCTGCGGCGGCCTGAGCCGCGCCCGCGTCGGAAGCGCCGGCCGGCGCTGCCGCTGCTGCACCGGAGGCCGCAGCGGCGCCTGCTGCCGGCTGAGCCGGTTCAGGGAAGCTTCCGCCGGAGTTGTTGGCCATATAGGCGACCGCGCGGGCGATCTCAAAATCGCTGTAGTCGTCCGGGCTGGTGCCGCCGCGCGGCGGCATCGCGCCTTTACCGGTGAGGGCAGTGTGCAGCAGCGTATCGAAGCCTTGCGCGATGCGCGGCGCCCAGTCGGCAGCATTGGTAAATTTCGGCGCGCCTGCCGCACCCGACGCGTGACACGCGGAGCACACGGCCTTGTAGACTTCCTCGCCGCTCTTGTAGACGCGCGGCGCGTTGGCGTCGCGAATGTCGACCTGGGCGAACGGCTTGATGCGGGCGGTGACCTCGGCTTCGGAGAGAGAGTCGGTGCCGGCGCCGGTGCGCGTCGAATTGTCGACGTAGATCACTAGCAGAACGATGATGACGATCGGTACCGCAAAACTGGCAATGATCGCGGCGACGAGCTGTCCGGGGGTTTTGATCGGGGCTCCGTGTGGTGCTTCGCTCATGCTTGTCTCGTCTCCGTGGGTATGTGAGCGGTACAGCGTGACGGCAACTTCTTGTTCTTTAATCAGCCACGGACGATTATAGACGGAACATTTCGACGGCGGCGAGGGGCGCGGCGGGGTGTTCAGCAGGCGTTTACCCGCATCGCGAGGGTTGTCGGAAAGCCGCCGAATGCCGTCATTGGGGCCGTCCGGTGGACGGTGTGGCCGAAACCGGGTATCCTTTCGGTCTCGCTTTGGCGTCGCATCCGTTCTGGTTGCCGCGCTTTCGTGTTGAAGCGCCCGTAGCTCAATGGATAGAGTACTGCCCTCCGAAGGCAGGGGTTGCTGGTTCGATCCCAGCCGGGCGCACCATAGAGAGTCGATCTCGTTCAAGGGCTTACGCAGAATGCGCTAAGCCCTTTTGTTTTTTGCGGCCTTGTCGTGTCCCGACTTCCTTCATCCTTTGAAGGATGAGCGCGTCAACATACTTGGCCTGCGGGTCATGGCGCGTTCGACCGGGTCGGTTTGGCGAGCCCATTGACGCACTGCCTCGTTCTGGTCGGACGGGCGGCGGTGCGTCATTGGTTTGTCATCTACGTCCGACCGCGGAGTTGCCCTGTGAAACATCGTCGTACCCTGCCAGTCTCCCCTTCTGCCCGTCCGCCGCGCCGCTGCTTCTGCGTGTATGCGGAGCGCCGCGCATGACTGGTCTCCTGTTCGAACTTGGCATCATGCTGGTCGTCATTCTGGTGGCGGCCGAGCTCTTCACCAATGCGCTCGAGCATCTGGGCGAACGCCTCAAGATTTCCGAAGGCGTAACGGGTTCGCTATTCGCCGCTGTCGGCACAGCGCTGCCCGAGACGCTAGTGCCGCTGCTCGCGATCGCGGGCGGCACGACGGATAGCGCGGTCAATCAGGAGATCGGCGTCGGCGCGATTCTCGGCGCGCCGCTGATGCTCTCCACCCTCTCCACCTTCCTCATGACGCTTGCGATTCTCGGTTCACGCGGCGCGCGCGGCTGGGTCGCGCCAGAGCGTACGGGTTTCACGCGCGACCTCAACTATTTCCTGTGCGCGTTCGTGCTGGCCGCCGCAGCGATGTACGTGCCGCACGAGCAGATGATGGTGCGCGCGTTCTTCAGCGTGGCGCTGGTCGGCGTGTACGTCACTTATGTGGTGATGACCTTCCGCGCATCGAATGATCTGGTCGATGCCGGTCACGGCACCGAAGCGCCGGGCAAGATGCTGATCGCGCGCCTTCGCGTGCCGACCAATCTCGCGACCATCGTGGTGCAACTGGCGCTGGCCGTCGCGCTGCTGGTGTGGGGCGCGGAAGGCTTCATCCATGGTGTGCGCGGCGTGTCGCAGGCGCTTGGGGTGTCGCCGCTGCTGCTCTCGCTGCTGATCATTCCTATCGCCACCGAGCTGCCCGAGAAGGTCAACAGCATTCTGTGGATTCGCCGCGGCAAGGACACGCTGGCGTTCGGCAACATCACCGGCGCGATGGTGTTCCAAGGCACCTTGCTGCCAGCGATCGGTATTCTGCTGACGCCGTGGGTGCCGCGCATCGAAGTGGTGACCGGCATCGTGATCACGCTCGCGGCGGCGGCGTGGCTGCGGCTCAACGTGCGCGAGCGCGGCGTGCCGGTGTGGGCGTTGCTGGTTTGCGGCGCGCTCTATGCCACGTATCTGGCGATTACGCTGAGTCGCTAGACAAGGCGCTAAAGCCAGTCATAGCGCGACAACTCTAACAACCGCTGAAGGCCGCTTACGAATGGCCTTCAGCGGTTCAGGCTCAGTTCGCCGGGGGCGTCGCCGGCGCCGCTGCCGTCGTCGCGCCTTCAGGCTTGAACACGGTCTTCCAATCATCTTTCATATCGACGACGAGCCAGCCTTTCGCGCCGGCCTCGTCCAGACCTTTGTCGAGCTTGCCGCTCTTCGCCGCGCGGTCGTACGCGTATTCGCGTTGCGCGTCTGTGTGATGCACGAGCGCGGCGAGGCGCGGGCCGTCGCCTGCCGAGGTCCATTCGAGCATCGGCGCGTCGCCGTCCGCGTTACCGAACGCGATCACCGGACGTCGGCCGATCACGCGATCGATGGCAAGTGGTTTGGCCGAGCCGTCGACCAGCGTGTCGACTTGCGCGAGGCGCGTCAGCGAGACCGCGCCGTTGCTCTGGCCGTAGCGATACTTCACGGTGCTGCCGATCACCTGCTCGGGCGGAATGCCGTACATGCGCTGAGCCACGTCGCGGACGAACTCGACGTCGCCGCCCGTCACCAGATAGGTCTTGAAGCCGCTCGCGCGCAAATAGGCGAGCAACTCGAGCATGGGCTGATACGCGAGATCGGCGTAAGGCCGGTTGAAGCGCGGGTCGTTCGCGGCATCGAACCATTCGTGCACGAGCGCGGCGAACTGGTCGCCCGTCAGGCCGGCGTGGGCCGCCGCCAACACCCGCATCGAGCCGGCGTCGCCGCTTGCCGCCACATTCTTGAGATTGCCTTTGAGGATTGAGCGGAACGGTTCCTGACGCTTCCATTCCGGATGCCGCGCGGCCACCGTCTTCACACGTTGCAGCGCGAACACCAGTTGCACCGAGGCCGGTTGCTCCGGCCACAGCGTGCCGTCGTTATCGAACACGGCGATCCGGTCGGCGCGCGGGATGAAGTCCTTGGACTCGGGCGTCGTCACCAGCGTGACGAAGTCGACGATAGAGCGTTTGGTCTTCGTGTCGTTCCATGACGCCAACCCGGCGGCCGTCGATTCACCGGTCTGCGACATGGCGTCCTGGCGCGGCGTCACGGAGCAAGCGGAAAGAAGGACAACGGTGAAGGCAATGCAGTACCGGTGCAACGTGCGAATCATGAAAGCCTCATCGAAAGCGGTGGGTCGAATTCAAGCGAGCGCAAGTCTAATGGGCCAAAGCGGTTATTGCAGCCCTTGTGGGATTTTTTCGACATGACGGTTGAGCCTGTTCCGTCATAAAAAATGCCAATTGAACAAGCGGGGAAGTCGGACCCGATTGATCTGGCTTTCGGCCGCGTTACAAATTTATCTCTGTAATTTCCAGAATCGTTGCTAGTATTCCTAACGATGCCAGCGTGGTGAATCTTCTTCTTTCCGCATGCTTCGTTTGATGCGGCGTCTCTCGTTTCAAGGAGCGCTCATGCAAGCCGTGTATCCAGCTGCGCCGTCTTTCCAGATTGTTCAAGCGACATAACGCGGGTTATTTGCGTGACATCGCGTCCGGCTGCGCATGGCTGCCCGGACGCGCGAACACGCGAGCGAGATGAATTCGATTTAAATCAGTCACCCGAACGCCATCCCTTTGAAATGATTTCGCGTCAGGCAAAGGCAGGTGCTCGCCTATAAGAAATGGCCATAAAACGAGGCTCGATAGTGGGTTAAAGCTGCGTGTTTGGGGCGGGGGCATTATGCGCTGCCGCGTTCGTGTCGTCGCCGGTCTTCGCTCAGGCATCCGCCGACGACGCCAATAAAAGCAATAACCCGCTCAATCTCGCCGCCTCATTCAACATCCAGAATTACTACACGCCGAGCGTATTCGGCGCTAGTGCGCACACCAACGACCTGCTGCTGCGCCCTACCGTGCTGGTCGGCCCGAATAGCCTGACCGGCGTGCCGCAAATCTTCCGCGGCACGGTGCCGCTCAGTACGCGGCCCGATCCGAGCGGCGGCTACAACACCGGCCTCGGCGACCTCAATCTGTTCGACATCTTTCTGCTCTCGGAAGGCGACGTGCAGCTCGGCGTGGGCCCGCTCGTCACCATGCCGACCGCGACCGATCCGAGCCTCGGCACCGGCAAGTGGCAGGCAGGTCTTGCCGCTGTTGCCGTGAGCGCCACCCGGGCGCGGCTGATCGGCGGGCTCGTGCAGTGGCAGCACTCGTTCGCCGGACAAAGCAGCCGGCCCACCACGCAATCGCTGACCGCGCAGCCCTTTGGCATATTCAATCTGCCCGGCGGCTGGTACATCCGTTCGACCGGCATATGGACGTTCGATCTGCAGCACGGCAGCTACTACATCCCCGTCGGCCTCGGCGCGGGCAAGGCATGGAAGGGCGGTTCGACGATCTACAACGCGTTCATCGAACCGCAATACTCGATCGCGCATTCCGGTGCGGGCGTGCCGCAGTTCACGATTTTTGCTGGCCTGAACATGACGTTTGGCAAATAAACGAGAACTCGAGGGGAGCTTAGCGATGACGTTTTTAAAACGCGTGGGAATGCGGGCATGCGTCGCCGGATTGGCGTTGGCCGTGCTGCCGCAGATGCCGGCGACGGCGCAAACGAGCGCCCCGGCCGCCGCGGTGACCGCTTCCCCGGACGAAGCGCGCGGTATCGCCCGCGATGCGTTCCTGTACGCCTATCCGATGCTGTTCAACTATAAGACGCTCTATCAGCAGGCAGTCGATCCCACTTCGAAGTCGTACGTGGGCGGCTTTGGCAAATTCCGCAACTACTCGCGGCCGTACGGTCCCGAGAACAAGGAAATCGTGACGCCGAACAACGACACGCCGTACTCGTGGGCATGGCTCGATCTGCGCCGTGAACCGTGGGTGCTGACGGTGCCAGCGGTGCCGAACGAGCGCTACTACGTGTTCCAGTGGATCGACCTGTTTACCTATAACTTCGCGTACGTCGGTTCGCGCACCACGGGTAACGGCGCGGGCCACTATCTGTTCGCCGGACCCAACTGGCACGGCGACACGCCCAAGGGCATCGACAAGGTGTTCCGCTCGGAGACTGACCTGATTCTGACGCTCGGCCGCACGGCGCTCAACGGCGCGAGCGACGTCAAGAACGTGCAGGCGATCCAGAAGCAGTACAAGCTCACGCCGTTGTCCGCTTTCGAACACACGGCCGCACCACCGCCCGCCGCGAAACTGAGCTTTCCGAAATGGGACGAAGCGAAGGCGACCTCGGTCGACTTCATTGCCTACCTGAACTTCCTGTTGCAGTTCACGCAGCCGCCCGCGCCGTCGGAGCGCGAGCTGATGGGACGCTTCGCGAAGATCGGCATTGCACCCGGCGCACCGTTCGATCCGGCCGCGTTGCCAGCCGACACGCGCGCGGCGCTCGAAGCGGGCGTCGCCGACGGCAAAGCCGCATTGGCCGACGCGGAAAAGCGCACCACCAGTTCCTTCGACCTGTTCGGCAGCCGCGCCGACCTGAAAGACGATTACACGACGCGCGCCGTCGCCGCGGCGATGGGCATCTACGGCAATACGAAGGAGGAAGCGGTGTACGTCGGGACGCGCGTGAATGCCGAGCATCAGCAATTGATCGGTTCACAGCCCTACGTCCTGCACTTCGACAAAAAAGATCTGCCGCCGGCGAAGTTCTTCTGGTCGATGACGCTTTACGATTTGCCGGCGCGCCATCTGGTGGCGAATCCGATTCACCGTTACTCGGTCGGTGATCGTACTCAGGGGCTGAAATACGGTGCGGACGGTTCGCTGGATATCTACGTGCAGAACAAGGCGCCGGGCGCGAACGAAATGTCGAACTGGCTGCCCGCGCCTGTCGGTGCGTATGACCTCGTCATGCGAATCTACGGGCCGGACCAGACCGTGCTCGACGGCAGTTGGACGTTTCCGACACTGCAGAAGCTCTGAGGCGCGCATGGACGACCCGGACATCGACATGCATAGGAAGGCGGCGACATGGGTGACGGCGGCCGTGCTGGCGTCGGTTGCCGCGCCGATCCTTGCGAAGATGCAGCAGCGTCCGTGGTCTGCCGCGACGGCCGGCGCGGCGTCCGTGCCCGGTCCGGTGGCGGGCGACATGATGTCGGAGGAATACGCGCGGTTGGTGGCGCGCCAAACCTATTTCTGGGCGTGGCCGCTGGTGAATGTCTACCGCCGATTGCTGGCGATGCAGCAGGTGCCGCGGCCGGGGCTGAATGGAGGCGTCGCGCCGGTCGCTCCGCCCAACCGTCTCGCGATGCTGCGCGATTATGCTCAGCCGCAAACGCGCTACGTCGGCTGCCCAAATCGCGATCTGATTGACGGTTGCGCGATGCTCGATTTGCGCACTACGCCGGCGATCGTCCAGGTGCCGGATTTCGGCAGACGCTTCTGGGTCTATCAGGCCGTCGATCTGCGCACTGATAGTTTCACGAGCCTCGGCAAGATGTATGGCTCGCGGCCGGGCTTCTATCTGTTGGCGGGCCCGGACTGGCATGGCCCGGCGCCGAAGGGCATCCGCCAGATGTTCCGCTCGCCCACCGCGATAGGCATGCTGATTCCGCGCGTGTTCATGGACGACACGCCGGAAGATCGCGCACTGGTGCAGTCGCTGATTAGCAAAATCGGCGTGTATCCACTCGCGGACTACGACGGCCAGTTCAAGGAAACGGACTGGTCGGCACTGCCCGGTTTCGGCGCGGCCCGCAGTGCGACGCACGCAAGCGCGGAAGAGATCGAACGGGTCGATCCGAACCGTTTCTGGGACACGCTGCCCGCCGTGCTCGACGAAGCGCCGCCGCAACATGGCGAAGAGGCGCTCTATGCGCAGGCACGTGCGCTGATCGCCGCCACGCGCCGGGACGGCGCACTCAGAAGCGCCATCATCGACGAAACGGCGAGAGCCGAAGCGGATCTGATCGCACCGCTCTCCAATTTCAATCTGTTCGGCAAGCGGCTTGCGGGAAACTGGAATACCTTCAGCAACGGTGCAGCCTTTGGTACGGACTACTACTCGCGAACGGCAATAGCGACGTCGCACGTCTTTGTCAACAAGGCCAACGAGATAAAGTGTTTTTATTCGGATACCGATGCATCGGGCCGATGTCTTGATGGCAGCGGGCGCTACACCGTGACCTTCCATAGAGACCGGTTGCCGCCTGTCAAAGGTTTCTGGTCGCTGACGCTATATGACTCGCACCATTTTCTTTCCCCCAACCCGCAAAACCGCTACACACTCGGTACGAAGAACAAAGACCTGAAGTTCGACGCAGACGGCTTGCTCACGCTCCAAGTACAACACGCGAAACCCAGCGACGACAAGTTCGCCAATTGGCTGCCGGCGCCGGCCAACGAGGTGTTCTCCCTGTACTTGCGCGCCTACCGGCCGCAGCAAGCGCTGCTGGATGGCAACTGGACGCCGCCGCCAATCGTGCGCGAAGCCTGACGCCTGCGCGCTTGCGCGCAGTGCGGCTTGCGGACGCAGCCGGCCCGGATGCGGTTCCGTAGGAGTGAGAATGCCGAACTTCCATTCGATGAGGACGATTATGAGTCAACCTAACTGTTTCTTCGCAGCCAGGCGGCTCGTTGCCGGATTGTGCAAGGGCGCGTTTCTGACCACCGTCGGCGTGAGTCTCTCCCAAACGGCGTCGGCGACGGAAGGCGGCATCGGCCGTCCGATCACGGGCCAGCAGGTGATGCCCTACGGCGGCGTCGTCCCGCCGACCAGCGACTGGATCGTGTCGGCCGCCACGATCTATTACGAAGGCTCGCTCGGCGCGAGCAAGTCGATTCCGATCGCCGGACAGGTGACGGCCGGCGTCGACGTGACGGCCGTCTACACCATTCTCAACGCGGTCAAGACGTGGGGCATTACGGTAGGCGGCTGGAATTTCGCGTCCTCGTTTGGCGTGCCGCTTCAGTACACCGACATCTCGTCGTTTCACGGCCGCTTGCCGAACGACCACGGCACGCAGTTCGCCGATATCTTCTTCGCGCCGGTGGTCGCCGGCTATCACCTGACCAAGACCGACCACGTCGCGTTGAGCGTGCAGATCTATGCGCCGACCGGTGCGTACAACCCGAACCGGCTCGCCAACGCCGGACAGAACACGTGGACCTTCACGCCGACGATCGCCTATACGAAATTGCTGCCGCAGGAGAACATCGAACTGTCGTTGAATTACGGCCTTGAGTTCTACACGCCCAATAACGACACCCACTATCACAACGCGCCGGTCAGCGTGCTCGATCTGCTGGCGCTCAAGCGCTTCAGCAGCGGCTGGGGCGTCGGCGTGGTGGGCGGCTATATCCAGCAGATCGGCCATGACAGCGGCGGGATTGCGGACGTCGTCGGCGGCAGTCAGGGTCATTCCGTGGGCATTGGGCCGATGATCACGTGGTCGGGCAAGGTGCAGAAAACACCCGTGTCGGCGTCGCTGCGTTGGGTCAACGAGTTCAACGTGAGCAACCGGCCGAAGGGTAATGCGGTGCAACTGTCGGTCAATGCGACGTTTCAGTGACGCCGCGGCATGTGATGCGTGACAGGCGCGGTGCCGGACGGTCGGCGTTGGTGACAGAGAGCAGATTCACGCCCTTCACCGGTTGCAGTGCCGGCTTACCGTCCGTCACCACGAGTTCGGCCGGCTGCGCAGCGATCATGACGTCCGGTGCCTGTGCGGATTTCTTGCCGTCGGCGGGCAGCATCGGGTCGGACTGCAGATTCGTTTGCGCGTTTTTCGCCGCGTTGACCCGCCACGCGGCGGTGCTGAGTTGATACGCCACGCCGTCGAGCGATGCCGCGTCGTACCAGTCCGCGGCATTCAGATGTAGCGTGCCGCTTGCGTCCTGGAGCCATGCGCTCTTTGTCGAGCCGCGCGACAACCGTTATTACCTGCTGCTGTCCGGCCGCTGGTTCCGTGCGGCTGGGATATCCTTCACATCCGGACCGAAGCCGATCAACCGCGCGTGCCGCGCTCGCATATCGCGTACACGCTGGAGCACAAGTCAGGATAAACGCGCCCCAACTCGAAACAGCCATCCAGATACGCTCTGGATATGATACCGGCCTTCAATGCGGCATCGATCTGGAAGTTGGCAAGGCCCTTGAAGAAGACGCCGCCTTCGGTGACCGGGCGGAGCTTTGCCGCACGCAGATCGGCTCGCAGCGTATCGATCGAATAAGTCACGCGATGACCGTGTGCGGCTTCAGCCGCCGTCACGGCCGCGTGATGGTCGATCAGCCCCATATTGACCGCGATTTGCCGCGATCCGGCGCGCGCATTCGGAGCAGCCACGAACAGGCGGCCACCTTCCGATAACCAGCCACGGATCCGGCTCAGGACTTCGACCGGATGATCGAGGTGTTCAAGCGTGTGGATCAGGAAGATGTTGTCGTAGCGTCGCGCGGGTTCGAAAGTCTCGAACGTCGAGTGATGGAATTTGACGGCGCCTTTCGTCTTGGCTGACGCAACGGCGATGCAGTCCGCCGATGCCTCGACCACTTCCAGTGAATCGAAGCGCTGTGTCAGGAGTCGCGTGAAGTTACCTTCGAAGCATCCCAGTTCGAGCGCGTTGCCGCTGACGTGGAACGGTGCAAATGTTCGAAGCATGTATTCATGCATCAGATAATCGAAGTCATAAGCGTAGCGATGTTCGGGATGATCTTTCGCTTCTGCGTCGTAGTCTCTGCTCATGGTCGTCAATCCTGTCCGCGTTGATAGAACCGCTGCTCCACCGGCACGTAAAACTCATCGAGCGACTCAGGCACCCGGGCGTTGAAGCCGAGCACCTGGCGCATCCAGGCGTTGCAGCGGTCGAGATTGCTGTATCCGAACAGCCGCGCGTAGTCGAGTTGCGGCTTGAAGAAGGGGCTGGTGAACGTCAGTGTCAGTGCACGGCGCGGCGCATCGGTGGTGTTGCGGCCGGTGGCGTGCCACATGCGCGAATCGAACAGCAGAACCGAACCGCGTTCCCCGGTAGCTCGTGACGCCTGCGCGTAAAAATGCTCGTCGGTGGGCTGCTGCTGGAGGTTTTGCGAGTGCGAAAGAATATGCGTTGCGCCGTTGGCCAGCGTGAAATCGTCGAGCATCACCAGCGCGTTCACCATGAAGCGCCGCGAGTCGGAGCCGAAGCGGATATCGCGGTGCACGTTTTGTACGTAAGAGCGCGAGTCGCGCTCGTTGATCACGCCGCCGTACGAATTCAGAACGAAGTTGCCTTGAAAGTATCCTTTGAAAACCCGCTCCAGCGTTGAGAGCTCCGCCAGCAATTCGACGTAGCACGGGTCATCCATCAGAAGGTGATGCAAGGTGCCTGCGCTGTTTTCCTGCACACCGTTGCGTCGCCTGATCTGGTCGCGCAACGCGAGCGAAGGATCGAGCGCCTTCACCAGCGAATCGAGCAATTCGCGGCGAATCAGGCCGGGAAGCACCGTCCAGCCCGCCGTGGCGAGCGCGGTGTGCTGTTGATCGTCAATCGTGTTCATGAGTGGAGCGAGGCAACGGCAAAAGTAAAAGGCTCAGTGTCGATCGGCAGCCAGGATGGCCATCGGCATGACGTCGAGATAACGGCCGCCTTTGAAGGCCGCCTGGCGTAAAAGACCTTCGGCGCGAAAGCCCACTTTCTCGTAGAGCGCGATGGCGCGTGCATTGGACGCGAGCACGGTCAACGAGATACGGTTGAGGTTGAGGTCGCCGAATGCGTGTTCGAGTGTCTGGCGCGTGGCGGCCTCGCCGATGCCCCGGCCGCGTGCCGTCTCGGCGCCGATCTGAATCGAGAACTCCGCACAGCGGTTCACCCAGTCGATGCCTAGCAGATACGTCACGCCGACCACTGCCTGGGTAGACGCGAGGCACACGGCGAGACGCACGTTATTCGCCCGGGAGCCGAGATAGCTATCGAACCATTTACTGTCGATCTCGGTGCCCACATACCGGAAGGCGCCGCCCAAGTGGCTGACCAGCGCCTTGTCGGCGCGCCATGTGTTGATGGTCGACAGGTCGCCGCGTTCGATCTCGCGCAGGAATATCGTGTTGTCGTTCATGCGAGTCGGTCCAGTAAGTGTTGCACCATCGGCGCCAGATCGTTGTGCGTCAGCCGCTGATCGCATGGCAGGCACAAGGTCGAGTCAGGAAGGCTGCGTTCGAAGTCCGGCGCGCCTTCAGCGGTCGCAACGTCCGGCCAGTAGGTGGGCGTATAGATGCGTTGCGCCCGAAGCGCTTCGCGCACGCCGGTGGGCACGCCGAAAAACGGGTAGCAGAGCGGCACCGCGTGTTCGTCATAGCGAAACGTGAAGCGGTTGTAGCGCTGCAATTTCTCATGCAGAAAGGCGAAATTTTCGGCTCGCCGTGCGCGGACGCTTTCATAGTCGACGCCCGCGAGCAGCCTTTGAGTCAGTGCCGACATGCGCAACGGCTCTTGGTGTTTCAGGCTTTCTTCGGCCGCAGCGTAGTCGGCATAACCTGCTTCGGCGTCTTTCGCGAGCCGCGTCAGCAGATGCCCGCAGCGCAGCAACGAGGCATCGTCGGTCGCTTCCGGCATCGCGATCGGCTGCTGTGTGACGAGGTACCCGCCATCCGGCACGCCAAGGAATTTGCGCGGCGAGTACAGCGTGGCGAGGCAATCGGCGGGTTGCGCGAACAACGCCTGCGCATTGTCAATTACGACGCGTTCACGCGGGAACCGGCTGAGCACGTCGTCGACCTGTTGAGCGCACAAGCCGAAATAGTTGACGTAGACGAACCACTCACCGTGCGCGACATCGACAGACTGCGCGCGCAATTCGGCGTCGAGCCGATAGCGTTTGACCGGCGTGCCGGTCATGCGCAGCGGCTCGATCATTGCGTCGCAAATGTACCAGGGCATCCAGACGACAGTCGGCCGCATCGCCCGAAGCAGTGCGAGAAACGCCGCTCGTGACGACTGAAAACGCAGCGCATCGTCGTGGAGCGTCGCTTCGGTCCGCGGCAGTTCGAGTTCGAAATATCCGCCGATTGCGCGCGGCCCGCACGCGATCATGCTGCCACCTCGACGGACAGCATATCTCTGACGCTGTTTTTGCTATTGAACATCAGGACGTCGAGAATCGATAAGGCGGGGTGAAATGCGTCGTCGAACTGCGCGTAAGGACACAGATTCGGTTCGATGAAGGCGAGCTCGATGCCGCGCGCCGAGAATGCCGCACTATCGTAAAGTTCGCGGCCACCCGGCAGATTCACGTAGGTGCTCGCCTGTTCTCTCGCGCAGATGTCCATAACCCGCTCGGTGCCCTTGAGTTGCGCATTGCCGTACTTCGTCGACGATGGGACGAACTCGGTATCGATCTCGAGGTACCTGCAAATTTCCATGACGGTGTGCGACGCGAGCAGCGAAACAGGTGCGAGAGGCTCGGCCAGAATCCGTCCGATCAGTGCGCTGACCTGCGGGTAGTGAGGCGCTTTGGCATACGCATGCCGAATCGATTCGAGCAGTTTGCGTAACCAGCGCTCGCGCGGTTCGACCAGTACCTCGTTAATCTTCAACGAAGGACTCGCACCGCTGAGCGGCACGGTGAGGTAACGCACCTGGTCGCCCAGCAACATCCGGTTGCGGTTGATCCAGCCATTCTTGATGAAGTTCACATCGTCGTAAAAGACGAACTTGTCGACTGCCGCCGCCAGTTGGAAATATCCGATGTACGGAAACAGGTAGGGCTGCATGATCGCGAGCTTCATGACGTTCAGCTACCCGCGATGATCCCGACGATGCGATCGAGCATGCCGTCCGTCAGTGCCGGGAAAATCGGCAGGCACAGTATCTGTTGCGAAGCGGCGTGCGCAACCGGCAGATTTTCGGGGCGCGCGGAAGGCAGGCCGCGATAGATCGGGAAGTCCGAGATCAGCGGATAGAAATAGCGGCGCGCGTAAATGTTCTCGTCGCGGAACTTCTGATACAGCGCATCGCGGCTGATCGGGTAGTCCGGGCCGACGAGAATCGGAAAGTACGAATGGTTCGCCACTTTCTCGCCCGCTTTCGGCACGCAGCTAATACCGCGCACGTCGCGCAGCCGTTCGCGGTAGATCGCGTCGATCCGCGCGCGCCGTGCCAGTGCTTCATCGATGTGCTGCAGTTGAAGCAACCCGAATGCCGCGTTGATCTCGCTCATCTTGCCGTTGATGCCGGACGCAACCACGGTCACTTCATCGACGAAACCGAAGTTCTTCAGATGGTCGATACGCTGCTTTGTCTTGGCGTCCTGACAGATGATCGCGCCGCCTTCGAACGTGTTGAAGACCTTGGTCGCGTGGAAGCTCAGAACGGCGAGGTCGCCGTGCTCGAGCACGCTGCCGGTTTCGGTCTGCACGCCGAAAGCATGGGCCGCGTCGTAGATCACCTTCAGATTGTAGTTGTCGGCGATCTTTTGAATCGCCTCGACGTCGCACGGCTTGCCGTAGCAATGCACCGGCATGATCGCGGTGGTCTGCGGCGTGATCGCTGCCTCGATCTTGGCGGGGTCGAGATTCAGCGTGTGCGGATCGACGTCGGCGAATACCGGCTTGATGCCGTTCCAGACCAGTGAGTGCGCGGTGGCAACGAACGAATAGGGCGTCGTGATGACCTCGCCGGTCACGCGCAGCGCCTGCAGCGCGGTGAGCAGGGCCAGCGTGCCGTTGGTGAACAGCGCAAGATGCTTGACGCCGAGGTACTTGCACAGCGCCGCTTCGAACTGTTGGTGAAACGGACCGGCATTGGTCAGGATCTTGCTGTCCCAGATCTGTTGAAGATAGGGAATGAATTCTTCGAGCGGCGGGAGATGCGGCTGGGTAACGTAAATGCGCTCGTCGATCTGCGGCGCGATGGCCCCAAGCGGTAAGGCAGCGTTCATTTGTTTTCCCCTGATTTGGGCGACGCGGTGGTGTCGTCCGTGGCGGCAATGGCTTCTTGCGCCGTGACTTCGAATGCGACGGGCGGCTGATCGTCGCACCAGCGTTGCCACATGATTCGCAACGCGCGGGACAAACCTGCAGCGACCACTTCAGGCCGGAATGCCGCCGACGCCATGCAGCGTTCACGCAAGCCCGTGCGCAGCGCGGCGAGTGCGGAGATATCGGAGGACAGTGCAACGCCCTTGGCGACGAAATCCGCCTTGTCTGTAGCGAGGAACTGTTCGAGCCCGACGTGCGACATCCAGGTGGTGCCGGCGCGGCTGGGCAACGTGTTGCCTGCAATCGTCAAGGTCGGCACGCCCATCCACAATGAGTTCAGCACGGTGGTCGAGCCCGTGTACGGGAACGTATCGAGGCAGATGTCGACGTGAAAATGCTGTTGCAGGTAGACCGGAATACTCGAACGGCGGCGGAACATCAGGCGCTCGCGCGAGATGCCTGCGTCGGCAAACCAGTCGATCAGAAGCTGTTCATCCTCGTCGGTTGCAATCGCGCCCAGCAACATTCGCGACGACGGTTGTGCGTGCAGCAATTCCGCCCAGAGAGCGATCACGTCGGGACGCAATTTGTTGAGGCGGTTGAAGCTGCCGAACGTCACATAGCCGTTGTGCATGGCCGGCAGGATGTTGACCGGCGGCGCGCTTTCTTCCGGCAGGAAGGGCGCGTTCGCCGGCAAATGGACGATCTTTTCGGAGAACATTTGCTCCGCAGGGCCGAACGGCACGCCGAACCGGTCCACGAGATAATAGTCCATCGCACTTAGCCCGGTCGTGGCAGGGTAACCGAGCCAACTGACCTGGATCGGCGCGGGCTTGCGCACGAACGTGAGAAGGCGATTGCGACCCGTATGGCCGGACAGATCGAACAGAATGTCGATTCTGTCGTCGCGGATCCGGTTCGCCAACTGCGCGTCCGGCATGCCGGTGACCTGATGCCACTCATGGGCGCATTTGCGCAGCAGATGGGTGTAGTCATCTACCGCGATGTGGTTGTTGTACACATGCAGCGAGACACCGGGATCGGTCGCGAGGCGCTCCATGATCGGCAGCAGATAGGAGGCGACCGCGTGACGGAACAGGTCGCCGGAAACGAGGCCGATTTTCAGCTTGCGGTTCGGCGTGCGCTTGTTCACATGACGCGGCCATTGGGCGCGTACCGGCGCTTCGTGCTGTTGGGCGAATTTGACGTGTTCGGCGAACAGCGTGTCCTGCTCGACTTCAGGATTGTGAGTGAGCGAAAACAGATAGTTGTCCGCTGCGATTGCGTCTTTCGGGTCTTTCTCCAGCGCAACGCGAAAGCTTTCCTCTGCTTCGCTCACCATGCCCAGATCGAGCAGCAGCACGCCCAGCGTGTTGTGCATGCCGGACGTGTCCGGCGCCAGTTCGATCGCGCGCCGTGCCGCGGCCAAGCCCTCGGCCACGCGTCCCTGGTGAACCAGCGACATGCCATAGATCCGTTGCGCTTCGGCGTACCCCGGATTGATCGCGATGATCGCGCGGCAGACTTCTTCGGCATCCTTGTGCAGGCCTTTCAGGCGCAGCGTATCCGCGAGGACGGTGCGGCTTTCCAGTTCCTCCGGCAGCAATTCGGCAGCTTTGCGCAAGGGAATGAGCGCGTCGTCGTACCGGCCCAGGCGATGCAGTGCTATCCCGAACCAGCGCCACGCGTTACCGTCGGCGGGGAAGCGCTCGGTGAGCGTTCGTGCCAGTTTGACGGCGTCGGCGATCTGGCCTTTGTTGTACAGCGACGTGAATCGCGTCGTTTCCTGTTGGCTCACGCGCCGCCCAGATGCGATCGTAGACTTGCCGGCGTCAGCGGCTGGCTTCGCAGCGCCTGCATCTGTTTCGGCGGCCGCGCTAGTTTCTCGCTGCGGGTTCTGGACTGCCACAGGTTGCGTCGGGACGACCTTGCCGGGATTCGCCATTCGCACGATCAGGCCGTCTACCGCCGGGCCCTTCAGCCCCTGCTTCTGACCCATTTCCAGCGCGAGCCACGCAGCGGCCGTTTCGCCTGCGTCGATCAATGCGTTGATGTACGCCACCCAAAACTGGCCGTTGTGCGGCTGTTGAGCCAGCGCCACCTCGAAATGGGGCAACGCGTCCTTGGGACGGCCGGTTTGAACGAATAGCACGCCAAGGTCGTAAAGCGCTTCCGCGTGCTGCGGCTTCGCTTCGAGGATCGCCTGGTACAGCGCTTCGGCGTCGTCGAATTCGCCCTTGTGATGGTGCTCCAACGCCGTTTGCAAAACGAGCGCAATGTCTTGCTCGAGCTGTTGTTCGGGCGTCAAGGGTTCAGCCGTCGGCTGCTCGTACAGGAGAGTCATGGTCTCAGCACAGAATGGTCTATGACGGAAATTGTGCGACCGGGAGGGCGTTTCCGATGCGCGGAGATGACGGTAAAAAGGCCGCCTGTTTAGCGTATGGAGGAGGGTGGCGGAAAGCCGGAAGGCAAGAAAAAAGCCCGCACGAGGCGGGCTGAGGGAACGAGCGCGCCTCACTTCGGCACGTAGTTCTTATTATTCGGTCGGCCGGTTGAACCGGCTTTTGGGGAGCGGATGTCGCCTTGCGCGGCTCCGCTCCGGGTGATTTTTACAGGCGGGCCATCCGCTGGTATTCGCCGGCGGCCTTGGTGCGCCCGATGGCCGCTTCGAACTCGATATGCAGCTCGTTCTGGGTGACTGCCGCGTCCGCAAGCAGCGCCGCGTCGATCGCCTGGATCTGGCGGATCATGTCCAGCGCGCCCGGTTCCTGATCCGCGCTGAGCGACATCAGCAGCGGCGAGCGCGTTTCGGTCAGGCGGGCGGCTTCCGGCCAATCCGCCAACGAGGCCGCCTGCTCGATTTCGCGCGTGATGGAGAGCACGCGCTCGACCAATTCCGTCTGGTTCATGTTGTGCGCGTCCATGGCTTAGCTCTTGTTCGTGGCCAGCGCGCCCGCGCTGTTGGTGCCGCCGAACAGCGCGGTCAGGTATTGCGAATTGTTGTTCATGGTCGCCATCAACGTGTTCAGGGCGGTGAACTGCGCCTGATACTGGTTCGTCAGTTGTGTCGTGTAGTCGGCGAGTGCGGTTTGTTGCGTGGTGATGCTCTTCAGGTCGGCGTTCAGCGCGGTGTTGCGCGTGTCGATGATGCCGCCGGTTTGCGTGAACGTGGTGATGCTGGCGTTCAACTGCTCGGCAATGCCGTTGGTCGAGTTGAAGAGCGACGCGACCGTGGCCGGGCTGCTCGTCAGCGCAGTGTTCAGCGCGTTGTTGTCGACCACCATCGTGCCGTCGGCCGGATCGTCCTTCAGCGTGATGCCGATCGCCGCCAGCGTGGTGCCGGTGCTGCCCGAGCCGACCGAGCCTCCGATTATGTTGGCCAGCGTGTTCTTGATCGTCTGCAGCGTGGAGTCGCCCAACAGCGGCCCTTGCGACGTCGAGCCGGAGCTGAACGACGTGAGCGTGGACATCGTCGTCACGACGGTGTTGTACAGGCTCACGAAATTGTTGATCGCGGTGTTCTGCGCGGTGGTGTCCTGCGCAATGGTCAACATCTGCGGGGTGCCCGCGGGCGTGCCCACGGCCGCCGCCGTCAGGTTGATCGTCACGCCCGAAATAGCGCCGGTCACCGCGTTGCTGGAACTGCTGCCCGCGATTCCGCCGATCGTGTACTCCGCGTCCTGTGCGAAGCCGCTCTGCGTCCAGGCGCTGCCCGAATTGGCCGACGTGATGGTCGACTGGCCGCCCGTGGTGCTGGCGGTCGACGTCACGCCGAGGCTCGACAGGCCGGTGTCGCTGGTGATGTTGCTGGTCGAGACGTTGATGACGTTGGCCGCCCCGGTGTTCGCCGCGCGCAGCACAAGGTGAGCGCCGTCCGTGCCGGTCACGATCGTTGCCGTGACGCCGGGGTTGCTGCTGCTCGCATTGATCGCCGACGCGATGCCCGACAGCGTGTTGTTGGTGCTGTCGACGTTGATATCCATCGACTTGCCGTTCATCGAGATCGACAGCGTGCCGGTGCCCAGTTGCGTCGTAGAGCCGAAGGCTGCCGACGACAGAGCTTGCGAGCTGGCGATCTGGGTCACGGCGATCGAATAGCTGCCGGCCACGGCGCCGACGCCGGCTGTCGCGGTCAGCCCGGTGCCGCTTGCGGTCGCCGCGAAGGTCGCCAGCGTGTTGCCGTTGGCGAGATTCGTGATGCCCGACTGCAATGCGCTGAGCGCGGAACTCAGTGCGCCATACGCCGACAGCGTGGTGCTGTCGCTGGTTTGTTGTGCCGCCAGAGCCGAGGCTTGCCCGGCGACCTTTGCGTTCACGAGTGCCGTGACGAGCGTCGACACGTCCATCGACGAATTGCCCGTCGAGCCGCTGATGATCGATTGAGCAGCCGACTGCAGCGCGGCGTTGGCGCTTGCTGTAGAAGACGAGGTTGAGATCGAGGACATGCAGAGGCTCCGGGCGTCTGGAAATCTGTATTGGGTGGTGCGCGATGCTACATCACTAAGGGACGGAAATGCACGGCGGGAGGCATGCCTCCCGCCGTTTGAAACCCGGCGATGCGCCCCGCTTGCGCGCGGCGCATCGCCGTTACCGCGTCAGCTCTTACTGCAGGAGCTTCAGAACTTGCTGCGGGTTCGAGTTAGCTTGCGCCAACACCGAGATACCAGCTTGTTGCAGGACTTGCGCCTTGCTCAGGTTCGCCGTTTCTTGTGCGAAGTTGGCGTCCGTGATTTGCGATTGTGCCGACGACAGGTCGGTCGATTCAGCTTGCTGCGACGTCGAGATTGCGGTGAAGCGGTTTTGCGCGGCGCCCAGTGCAGCTTGCAGCGTATTCACGGTCTGCAGTGCGTTGTCGATCGAGACCATCGCTTCGTTCGCGCCCGTGACCGTGCTGATGTCGAGGCCCGAAACCGTCGGCGGGTTGTTGATCGCGTTGATCTGAGCGATCGCTGCCGCTGCAACGCCCGAAGCCGTCGCACCCATCGCCGTGGCGAGCGTGCCGTTCAGCGTCAGGTTGGTGATGGCCGTGCCCGAACCAGCGCCCGTACCAGCCGAGAAGATGTTGGTGACTGCGCCCGACGAAATTGCCTGGTTGTTCTGGTCGGTGAAGGTGTAGCCGCCCTTGCCGTCCGACAGCACGTTGACCGACGTGATCGTCGCGCCCGTGCTGGTGTACGTGCCGGTCGAAGCCAGGCTGACCGTGAACGAACCGACCGTTTGACCCGTTTGCACCAGACCGCCACCGATCTTCGCTGCCGACATCGATTGGCTCAGATCCAGGCTGATCGTCTGACCGACGTTCGCGCCGACCTGGAACGTCACTGCGCCTGCCGAGCCGTCCAGAATGTTCGTGCCGTTGTACGTCGTTTGCGACGCGATACGGTTCACTTCAGCGATCTGCGCCGAAACTTCCTTCTGCAGAGCGGCTTGGTCGCTCGACGACAGCGAACCGGTCGATGCTTGCACGGCCAGCTGACGGATACGTTGCAGGCTGGAGGTCAGCGAGGACAGTGCGCTCGATGCGGTTTGAATCATCGACACGCCGTCATTCGCATTCGACACGCCCTGGTTCAGGCCGTTGATCTGCGTTTGCATACGCGTCGAGATTGCCAGGCCTGCTGCATCGTCAGCCGCGCTGTTGATGCGCTTGCCCGACGACAGGCGGGTGATGGCTTGCGAAAGGGCGCTTTGCGAGCCATTAAGGTTTTGCTGTGCAACCAGCGAGTTGATGTTGCTATTGATTCCGAGCATGGAAAATCTCCTAAATAAGCCTTGAGCCCAATACGCCACGTTGGCATCGGCGGAAGCACTCGTTCATTGCTGGCCGCCTCAGTGAAGGTTGACGGCGTCCCTTAAAAAAACTTGAGGAACTTTGTGCAATGGCAAGCCAAACGTTTTCCATGCTGGTTTATTGCAATGCCGCTGAAAGCCGCTTGCAGCCTTGATCGGCGGACGCACTGCAGGTATTGAAAAGACGGCGTATTCTCTTTTTCTCTTGTGACAAACCCTGGAGAAATCATGCAAAAGCGCAGGATTGGGCGTTCGGAATTACAGGTCGCGCCGCTTATGTTCGGCGGCAATGTTTTCGGCTGGACCGCCGATGAAGCCACCTCGTTTTCGATTCTGGATGCGTTTGTCGATGCCGGTCTCGACTTTATCGATACCGCCGATGTCTATTCCGCGTGGGTGCCCGGCAACCAGGGTGGCGAATCGGAAACCATCATCGGCAAGTGGTTCCGTCGGAGCGGCAAGCGCGACAAGATCGTGCTCGCCACCAAGGTTTCGAAGCATCCGCTGCGCAAGGGACTGTCGGCGCCCAACATTCAGGCAGCGGTCGAGGATTCGCTGCGGCGCTTGCAAACCGATTACATCGACGTCTACTTTTCTCACGACGACGACACCGAAACGCCGCTCGCCGAAACACTCGGCGCGTATCAGAAGCTGATCGAGGCGGGCAAGGTACGCGTGATCGGTGCATCGAACTACAGCGGCGCGCGGGTCGAGGAGGCGCTTGCCGTGTCGCGCCAGCATGGCCTGCCCGAATATCAGTTGCTGCAACCGGAGTACAACCTGTATGACCGCGCGGAATATGAGCGCGACATCGAACCAGTGGCGCTCGCCAATCAGCTCGGCGTGGTGGTGTACTACAGCCTGGCGAGCGGCTTTCTGTCCGGCAAGTACCGCTCGCAGGCCGATCTGGCCAATAAGGCACGCGGCAGCCGGGTCGAAAAATATCTGAATGAACGCGGTTTGCGGATTCTCGACGCGCTAGACCGGGTTGCCGACGCGCATGGCAGCACGCCGGCCACCGTCGCGCTGGCATGGCTGATCGCGCGGCCCAGTGTTACGGCCCCTATTGCCAGTGCGACGTCGGTCGAACAGCTCAAGAGCCTCGCGGCGGCGGTTCATCTGATGCTGACGGGCGCCGATGTCCGCGAACTCGACGAAGCGAGCGCCTGAGCGCGCGAAAGGTGACCTGGCGCAATCCCTAAACCCCTGGTAGGATGGAGAGTTTCCTGATATCATCGGGAGTGAATTGAGATCTTTGCCTGTTTCGTCAATGTTTTTCGTTGATGAAAGGTTGGCGAAACGGCAGCAGACGCGGCTTTTGCATTATGTCTGTCCGCGTTCCGCGGTGAACTCCCCACCTCTCTTTTCCGGCCTCCGTGGCCGCATTGCCTCTCGTTTCATTCGTGGTTTGGCCGGGTTCTGCCCGCGTTTGCCTGTTACTGGCCATGAACTGAGACGACCGGAGGGCCGGCGCGTGAGCGGTATGCCGCCACGCAATTTACCCCTATCAAGTGATTGAGTTAGGAATTAAATGACGACGATTCTTCTGAAAGAAAACGAGCCGTTCGAAGTGGCGATTCGCCGCTTTCGTCGCGCAATCGAAAAGAATGGCCTGATCGCTGAACTGCGTGAACGCCAATCGTACGAAAAGCCGACCACGGCACGTAAGCGCAAGAAGGCTGCTGCTGTGAAGCGCCTGCACAAGCGCCTGCGCAGCCAGATGCTGCCGAAAAAGCTGCACTAAGCACGCTTTTTCCGCACGGCCGAACGGCGGTGTGAGCTTCGAAAGAAGCCACATCGCCGTTTTGCTTTTTGGGCGTCAGGTGGATCGCTCAGGTCAATGCGGGCTGCGCGACTTGGGGTTTGCTGCGCGGAGGATTGACGGTGGGCGCTGCGACGCCGTAGAGCGGCACCGCAGCTGTCTCCGGCTTACGCCGCGCTCTTCAGCCGATCAGCGGACAGGCCGAACTGGCGGGCGATCGAGCCCAAACGCTCGAGCCATTCCCAAGTGCCGAATACGTCGTGCACGTTTTGCAGGCAACTGAGCAGATCGACGGTCGCCGGGTCGTACACGTTGATGCGGGAACGCAGCAGCGCCTTCTTCAGCGCCGACACGCCGACGTCCATATATGCGGGCATCTCAGCGGGCGTTTTGCCGATGAAGCGCACCGGAATACCTTCCATCGCGGTCATGTAGTCGCGCGGCTTGATGAAGCTGCCGACCGGGCAGCCGCCGCAATAGCCGCGATAAGCCCCGCCGCCGCGCGGTAGCAGCGCGGCGTGCTTCTGGCCCAGCAAGTGCCCCACGGCCTGATCGAAAATCTCCTGATGCGTCACAAAGTTAAGAGTTTTCATGGTTGGTCTCCCACGCGTTACGCAGCGGTTATTCGTTGTTTGAGCGCACGACTAGCAGTATCGGGCGTGCTCCATTCGGCGAAGCCCGGACTAGCAAGGCGAAAAGCCGTCAATTCCCGAATTTGGCTTGTTTTTCGCAATGCTCCCCATGCCGCAGGGCCCGTCGACTGCCGCAGCCGCAACTCATAACCGTATAACGACCGAGATGCCCCATAAGCGCAGCCGGGCTTTACCGAATGGGTGCATGGCGAGGAATCCGGCGTCGTGTTCTCGTCCTCCAGGCCTTGCGTAGCGAGGTAATGACCGGACACCCGCTGCGGCGCTCGGGACTTTCCCTGAGCCGCCGTCCTTTGTTAGAACAGCGGCACTAAGCGCTGGTGAACCCGGGTCGCCTCAGCCCGCTTTGCGATTACGTCCTTTCTTGCCAAGCGCCGCGCATCGCGCGCGGCACATGCAACTCGCCTCGTGGTCGTTCACCATGCCAACCGCCTGCATGAACGCATAACAGATCGTCGAGCCGACGAACTTGCAGCCATAGCGCTTTAGCCCCTTGCTCAGTGCATCCGAAATGTCGGTCGATGCAGGTGCCTGCTTGTACGACGCCCAGTCGTTCTGGATCGGAGTCTGATCGACGAACGACCAGACGAAGTTGGCCAGTGATCCGTGCTCGGCCTGAATCTGCTGAACGGCGCGGGCGTTGGTAATGGCCGCTTCGATCTTGCCGCGATGGCGTACGATACTTTCGTCCTTCACCAGCGCCTCGACGTGCTTCGGCGTAAAGCGCGCAACCTTGGCGATGTCGAAGTCCGCTAAAGCGCGGCGATAGCCGGCCCGTTTGTTGAGAATCGTCGACCACGACAAGCCGGCCTGAGCGCCTTCCAGCACGAGCATCTCGAACAGATGCTGGTCGTCGCGCGAGGGTACGCCCCATTCGGTGTCGTGATACTGTGCGAGCGCTTCGCTCGATACCCAGTTGCATCGCTGTGTCACTGTCGCGCTCCTGCGTTGTGATGTCGCCCGCCAGCATAGCCGAAGCCGTGCGCACTGCAAGCTGGCCATTCGGCTAATTGCCGGATTGAAACCGACCTGCCACGCTATGCGTTATTCATCCACGGAACTCACTCGATTCCATGAACAAAGACTTCTTTCTGATCGGCATTGACGGCGGCGGCAGCGGCACGCGGGTCGTGCTCGGCGACGCGCAAGGCCGCGAACTGGCGCAGGCGGCAAGCGGGCCGTCGGGTTTGGGACTTGGCGTCGAACGTGCATGGCAGGCCATCGCGGCCGGCTGCGGCGAAGCATTTGCAAGTGCGGGCATGACGCTGGACTGGTCGCGCTGCGTGCTCGGCTGCGGATTGGCGGGCGTCAACAATCGCGACTGGTTGGCCGCGTTTCGCGCGCAAGCGCCCGCGCTAGCGGGACTCGCCGTGCAAAGCGACGCCTACACCACTTTGCTGGGCGCGCACGGCGGCGCGCATGGTGTGATTGTCGCGCTCGGCACCGGCAGCGTCGCGGCCGTGCTGGATGGCGAGGGCGAATGCCGCCAGGTGAGTGGCTACGGCTTTCCATCGGGCGACGAAGCGAGCGGCGCGTGGCTCGGATTGCGGGCCATCGTGCACGCACAGCAGGCGCTCGACGGTCGTGGCACTCACGACGATCTGGCCCAGGCGCTGGTCGCCCACACCGGCGCGCACGACCGCGACAGTCTCGTCGTCTGGCTCTGCGAAGCGAATCAGACAGCTTATGCGAGGCTCGCGCCGATCGTCATCGCCCACCGCACGCATCCGTTCGCGGCGCGCTTGCTCGGCGAGGCCGGCGTCGAAGTGGGCAAGATGATCGCCGCACTGGACCCGTCGGCGAGCCTGCCGGTCGCGTTGTGCGGCGGGCTTGGCGCGCCGTTGCGCGAGTACGTGCCGCTGATCTATCAGGAGCGCTTACGCGAGCCGCTGGCAGACTCCGCGCACGGCGGATTGCAATTGGCGCAGCGTGAAGCGCTCCGCGTCGGCGGCTGAAAACGGCGCGTCGCGGCGTGTGCGAGTCGCGCGATTGCGGCTGAAAATCATGGATACAGCCGGCGCGTTCCGGCGAATGCGGCCGGCAACGGTAAAATACGCAGCTTCGACGCTGCCCGCCTGCTCAAACTATGTACAAAGTCATCGCCACGGATCTCGACGGCACGCTGCTCAACGCGGATCACCAGGTGGACCCGTTCACGGTCGCCACCGTGCGCAAACTTGAAAGTGACGGGCTGCGGTTCGTGATTGCAACGGGTCGCCATTATTGCGATGTCGCCGGTATTCGCGACGTGCTGGGCATCAGTCCGTATCTGATTACGTCGAATGGCGCGCGCATCCACGCGCCGGACAACACGGTGATCCACGCGGACGACCTGCCTCCGGCCATTGTGCAAAAACTGGTGCAACCGGAAATCGCTGGCGCGCATGGTCGCGTGATCGTCAACCTGTTCGCCGATCAGGCGTGGCTGATCGACCGCGACGCGCCGGATCTGCTGAAGTTTCACCAGGACTCGGGCTTCACCTACGAAGTGACCGATTTGCCGAAACACGACGGCGTCGACATCGCGAAGGCCCTCTATATCGGCGAGCCTGCTGATCTCGCGCAGGTCTCGACGAATCTCGCACGCGAATTCGGCGACGCACTGTACGTGACCTATTCGCTGCCGGACTGTCTGGAAGTGATGACGGCAAACGTATCGAAGGGCCGCGCGTTGCAGATCGTGCTCGAGCGCCTCGGCGCCGATGCCTCGCAATGCGTCGCTTTCGGCGACAACATGAACGACATCGATCTGCTGGAGACGGCCGGCCATCCGTTCATGATGAACAACGCCAATCCCGACCTCATGACGCGCCTGCCAAACGTGCCGCGCATTGGCAACAACTTTGAAGCGGGCGTCGCACACCATTTGCGCAAGCTCTTCTCGCTCGACGACGAACTGATGTCCTGAGTGGAAATGGAAACGGCCCGCGTCGATTTTCATGGACGCGGGCCGTTTCTTTGAGCGGCACGTCTGGTGGCTCAGGCTGCTGGTGATGGCGTTGCGCGGCCGAGGTCTATCAAGGCCGGCAAGCCGCCTCATTTGCCGCCGTCAGTCGCACCAGGAAAATTACCCGTGCCATCCGCCACGGCGGTCGCCATGGTCGCCCCGGTTATCGTGGCCCCAGCCGCGGTCATTGTGGTTCCAGTTGCGATCATATCGATGGTCGCCGCGATAATAATCACCGCGATCGTAGCGGTGGTCCCAGCCGCCGTTGCGGTAGTAGACCGGCTGCGGCGCCACGTAGACCGGGGCCGGACGCGTATAAACCGGTGCGCCGAGCGACAGGCCGATGTTCAGATCCGTATGCGCTTGCGCGACACCGCATGCGCCCGCCGCGAGTCCTGCAGCAACCAGCAAGTGAGTGACGATGCGTTTCATGTTTGTTCTCCTGTGAGGCGACGTATGTTTGTCGCACAGGATCAATCTACGCATTCCCGTCGATGGGTACTGCGACCAGATGTTACGGACTGCAAGCATCGTCGCAGGCTTTGAAAGCTGTGAGCAGGCGTACGTGAGTACGTCGCGCGCCGCACGCCGTTCGGTCAAAGCACTGGTGCATAAGGATTCGCGGCCCTTTGCGCCGTGGCGAAGCGCGCCCGGCGCCACGCTTTACCCAAATCTGAGGACCGGCTGCGTAATTGAGGCTTACATCTGTATTACCCGTTTAATTTGCCGCACTCGAGGAAGCCGGGGATCCAGTCGCCGCCGACGCGCCCGGCAGTGCCGCGCAAGGGCAGTCGGTCGCGCGTCCATCCAGCCCCTGACGATCATGTTTGAAGCTGGCGTGCGCGGTGCCGCTTTGCCAGTCGAGGCGAACAACATAGATACTGTCGAAGTCGTCGCTCTTCCAGTTCGGAACATCGGCGGCATTGCCGCCATGCGTGCTCAGCATCTGGCGCAATAGCTTCACGATCAGCTTGTGTTCCCACGCCACGACAATTAGCTTGTTGCGATTGGCCGGATTGACGAGCGCGGTGCCGAGCTGGTCGATCTGAGCGAAACCATAGGGCGTTTGCACCGGCATCTGGAACTGGATGGCGGTCGGCTCGATCGTCGCAAGCGGCCGGATGTAGTAGTAGGGCTTGCCGCCGTCGTCTTTTTGCTGGCCGGGATCGGGTGCGTAGATCGCATCCGGTTTGCCGAACTTGGCCGCGATCACCGCCGGCAAGGCCAGCGCGCGGTTGAGCCCCTGACAGTTGAGTTGTCCGTAGCCCTGGGTAGGCTTCTCACCGTGTCGCACGAACACGAGCGTTTCCGTCTGGCCGTCGGCCGCATGCGCGGTGGGTAGCGCCAGCCCACCCGCGCACAAGCCGCTGATGGAGAGTGCGACGCCATGCAGAAATCCGCGGAAACGCTTCATGTGTGGCACCTGTGCGAGCTTGGGAAGTCGCACGATTCTAGCAGCGGGCACGAATAAGCCATCGGCGCGATATCGAGGTGCTTACGCTTCCGCCTCAAAACAAAGCGGGCGCCGTAGCGCCCGCTTTGTTTGCCCAAATGACCGCGCGCGCGGATCAGTCGAGCGCCAGCTTCTGCGAACTGCCGCCGCGGCTTTCAGCGATGACCGGGTACAACACGCCCGCGATCACTGCGCCGAGGATCGGCGCAACCCAGAACAGCCACAACTGATCCATCGCCGCACCGCCGACGAAGAGCGCCGGCCCGGTGGAACGCGCCGGGTTCACCGACGTGTTGGTCACCGGGATCGAGATCAGGTGAATCAGCGTGAGGCACAGGCCAATGGCGATCGGTGCGAAGCCGGCGGGCGCGCGCTTGTCGGTCGCGCCGAGAATGACGAAGAGGAAGAAGCCGGTCATCACCACTTCGCAAATGAATGCCGCGGCGAGCGAGTAGTGGCCGGGCGAGCGCTCGCCATAGCCGTTGCTGGCGAAGCCGCTGGCGACGAGATCGAACCCGGGTTTGCCCGATGCGATGAGCGACAGCACCAGCGCACCCAGCACCGCGCCGATTATTTGCGCCACGATGTACGGCAGCAGATCGCGCGCCGGAAAGCGGCCGGCGATGGTCAGGCCGACGCTCACCGCCGGATTCAGATGGCAGCCGGAAATGTGACCGATCGCAAAAGCCATGGTCAGCACAGTCAGGCCGAACGCGAGCGACACACCCACGAAGCCAATGCCCAGACCATGAACCGGGCCGGCGAAGTTAGCGGCGAGGACAGCGCTGCCGCAGCCCCCGAGCACGAGCCAGAAGGTGCCGAACAACTCGGCAGCGAGGCGCTTTGACAACTGCATGGTTGGTAATCCTAAAAAGATGGAGGCTTCCGCTAGCACGCGCGGCTATGTCCGTCTGCATGCCTTGAACGCGCAATTTTAGGGAAAGTTGGCCAAATCAGGTGTCAAGAATTGTCAATGTGGTGTCGCCTTTACCTTTTTATTGCGAGATAAAGATGCCGTTTTACAATTCACCGGTCTTAATAATTATCAGAGGATATCTTGCTAAATCGGTATTCTTGTCCATTGCGAATTTTTATAATTGCAGTTAGTCTGCGAGCCAATGAGTTCTAGAAAAGGGGAGAACCGGAATGTCTCAATATGCAGACCTCAAGGCGCAGATCGCCAAATTGCAGGCACAAGCAGAAGAAGCGCGCCGTACTGAAATCGACAATGTGGTCGCCGACATCCGCCAAAAGATCGCTGAATACGGTCTGACGGCTCAGGACCTCGGTTTTGCCGTCGCCGCCAAGCGCGGCCGCCCGCCCAAGAAGGCGCCGCTGCCGGCGAAATACCAGGATCCGAAGTCGGGCAATACGTGGAGCGGGCGCGGCAAACCGCCCAAATGGATCGTCGGTAAGAATCGCGAGCGCTTTCTGATTGGCGCTGCTTGAGCCGATCGCCGGTCGAGACGAAAGCCAACTGAAGGTTTATTGGTACTCGGTCTTTATTCGCTGAGCGCTAATCGGCGATGGAAGCGCATCCATACCCGTATTAAAAAAAGCCGCCCTCGAGGGGCGGCTTTTCTGGACAAAGAAGCGGGATAACCTGAAATTACCGCTCGCGCAAACGATTCACACGACGAATTGACTCACTATTGACCTACAAATCGGAAACGTCGTACGCGGCGGATTTCGTTACTCAAGCAGCTGAGCGAAAGTGCCCAGCCGCTTAGCTCGGCGTTTAGCCCACTGCGACTTGACGCAACACCGGGCGGCGCGTGGCTTCGATCAGTGCCGAATAGCCATCCACGTAATTCTGAGCCATCGTCTTCGAGCTGAAGCGGCGTTCGAACTGGGCCCGGATTTCGGTGCGCGACAGTTCGTCCAGGCGTTGCAGCGCCGCGACCGCGCCCTGCACGTCCTCAACGATGTAACCCGTCACGCCGTGGTCGATCACTTCCGGCACCGAACCGCGGTTGAACGCGATCACCGGCGTACCGCACGCCATCGACTCGATCATCACGAGGCCGAACGGCTCCGACCAGTCGATCGGGAACAGCAGCGCCTTGGCGCCGGAAAGAAACTCGGGCTTCTGCGCTTCATTGATCTCGCCGACGAACTCCACATGCGCCTGCGACAGCAGCGGCTCGATTTCGCGCTTGAAGTATTCCTGGTCGACCTTGTCCACCTTGGCGGCGATCTTCAGCGGCAAACCGCTTTGTGCAGCGATCTTGATAGCTGTATCGACGCGCTTCTCGGGACAAATACGGCCGAGGAACGCCAGGTATTCCGGCTTCTTGTGCGTTTGCGGCGTGAGCAGCTGCTCCGGCAAACCGTGGTAAACCGTGTTGAGCCAGTTCGCTTGCGGTAGCGGCGCGCGCTGCGAATCGGAAATCGAGACCACCGGCACGTTGGAGAAAGCATCGAACACCGGTTGCAGTTCCGGCAAGTCGAGGCGGCCGTGCAGCGTCGTCACGAACGGCGTGTCCATCGTGGTGAAGAGCGGGAACGGCATGTAGTCGAGGTGAAAGTGCAGCACGTCGAACTCATGCGCCACTTTGCGCACCTTTTCCATCATCAGGACGTGCGGAGCCAGCGCGTCGCGGATCGTCGGATCGAGACGCAGCGCACGAGGCCAGCAGGCGTCGAGGTTGGCCGAAGTGACCGAGTCGCCGCTCGCAAACAGCGTGACGTCATGGCCGAGGTCGACCAGTGCCTCGGTCAGATACGACACGACGCGTTCGGTGCCACCATAAAGTTTCGGCGGGACAGCTTCATACAACGGCGCAATTTGTGCGATTCGCATGCGTTTTCTCCTAATCAGAACGGCATCGCACAGCGGCGCTCGAGTAGAGCGAGGAGCGAATGCCTGACGGACGGTTGGGCGCGGTAAGCCGCCGCCCGGCGGTGCTCCGAACCTGCATCGGGTAATCCCTTAGCTTCATTATCGGGATCGGCCGCGCTAATTCGAGTTATTTTTCAAACGCTTAATGTTGTTACAGCGCGAAACATGGCCCGTTACAGGTCGTCGGAACGGCCATCCCGATAATCGGGAGAAATCGCCGGTCGTATATTCGGACGCTGCAAAGCCATCAGCAAGTCGCGGGCCCGGGCGGTGGAGATCGGCCCCTACACGCGGCGTGTTGCAGAGAAGTGAAAACGTCTTATAATTCTTCCTCACCGCTGCACGGTGCGGACCGTGAGTCAATCAGACTCACCATTTAGTTCACATCATTGCCAGCAACCTCATCGATGCGCACGGAAAGTTTCTAAATTGCGCCTATGGGGTTCCATCAAGCCCGCTCCGACCCGCCTTTGTAGGAAAAATTCCTACACGAATGACGGATTAATCCGTCAATAAGGCTGGGTGTCTGTCCGATTTTCGTCCGCTCCCCCTTTCGCCACAATGCTCGCAAGACCAGAAACGAGCCGATTCGTGCGGTTTCAGTGCGCGCGTTCGAGCAAACGTTTCCGTAACGGCCTGACCAGCCAGATACACCCCGGGGGAATCATGAGCGCGACAAGCGATATGCTCAATGAGATCAGAGAAGTTAACCTGTCTTATCTCCTGCTCGCCCAGCGACTGCTGCGCGAAGACAAGCCGATGGGCATGTTTCGCATGGGGATTTCGGACCAGTTAGCCGATGTGCTCGCCAATCTGTCGTTGGCGCAGACCGTCAAGCTGGCGGCGTCCAATCAGGTGTTGTGCCGTTTCCGTTTCGACGACCATGCCGTGCTGTCCGCTCTGGCGGACAAAGGCAAATCCAGCGCCGTGGCTCAGGCGCATTCCGCGATCCTGATGGCAAGCCAGCCAGTCGAGCAACTCGGCTGATGGCACGTTGCATTCCAAACAAAGCGATCAGGACGGGGAAAACGCAAACGGATGGCCTATAAAAGTGTTGTGCTCGAAGTCAGGGAAATTACCCTGGCGATCGAACTGATCGAGCTTGGCGCGCGTTTGCAATTGCTGGAAGCGGAAACCAGCCTGTCGCGCGACCGGCTCATCAAGCTATATAAAGAACTGAAAGGGGTCTCGCCGCCCAAGGGGATGTTGCCCTTTTCGACCGACTGGTTCATGACCTGGCAGCCGAACTTTCACTCATCGCTGTTCTACAACATCTACCGGTTCATGGCCGGTCATGGCGGCTGCCTGACGATCCAGTCGATCGTGAAGAGCTACCGGCTGTACCTGGAACACGTCCAGTTGCACGACGACGAGCCCGTGCTCAGTCTCACGCGCGCCTGGACGCTGGTGCGCTTCTTCGACTCCGGGATGCTGCAAATGACCGCCTGCTGCCGCTGCGGCGGACATTTTGTCGCGCATGCGCACGATCCGCAGCACGCATTCGTCTGCGGCCTGTGCCAGCCGCCCTCGCGCGCCGGTAAGACAAAGAAATTTGCCGACGCCCGGGCCCGCGAGAGCCTCGCCGCCCTCGAAGCTTGACCTGGGAGGCGGCCGCCGGTGCGCGGTGCGCCTTCCATCTCCCATCCGGCGGGCCTTCCAGCCCGCCCGCGCGACGCCCGGTCCAGCCGGACCGGCCGCATCCGCCTCTGGTTTACACCGGAGCGACGAGCCGCTTTTCCGCCAAAGTTTTCCGCTTCGTTGCCGTAAACCAGATTAACGACGGTCACCGTCGCTTCTTTGTGAGGGCTCGGCAGTGCTGATTTTCGTGGGAACACTCGTGACGCTTTTGTCCGTTTTCGGCGGTTACGCGCTGGAAGGCGGCCATCTCGGCGCGCTGCTGCAGCCCGTTGAAGTGCTGATGATCGTCGGCGCCGGCGTCGGCGCATTCATTCTGGGTAACGGAATGAAGACGATCAAGGCCACGCTGCGCGTCATACCAACCCTGTTCAAGGGCGCGAAGTACAACAAGGACGTCTATATGGAGCTGATGGCGCTCCTCTACGTCCTGCTGGCCAAGGCGCGCAAGGAAGGCACGCTGACGCTGGAAGCGGACATCGACGATCCGTCGAAGAGTCCGATCTTCACCCAGTACCCGAAGATCCTCGCCGACCATCACATCATCGAATTCCTGACCGACTACCTGCGTCTGATGGTGGGCGGCAACATGAACGCGTTCGAGATTGAAAGCCTGATGGACGAGGAGATCGAGACGCATCACCAGGAAGGCGAAGCGCCCGCTCACGCGCTGACCAAGGTCGGCGACGCAATGCCGGCGTTCGGGATCGTGGCCGCGGTGATGGGCGTGGTGCACACCATGGCCTCCGCCGACAAGCCGCCCGCCGTGCTCGGCGAGATGATCGCCCAGGCGCTGGTCGGCACCTTCCTCGGGATTCTGCTTTCGTACGGGCTGATCGGGCCGCTCGCGAGCGTCGCCGAACAGCGCGTGACCGAGTCGACCAAGATGTTCCAGTGCATCAAGGTGACGATTCTGGCCAGCCTGAACGGTTACGCGCCGGCGATTGCCGTCGAGTTCGGCCGCAAGGTGCTCTTCTCGACCGAACGCCCGTCGTTCGCCGAGCTGGAAGAGCACGTGCGCCGCGTCAAGGCCAAGTAAAGGGCGCCGGGAACCGAACCGATGAGCAAGGACAAAGACCGCGCCATTGTCGTCAAGCGCTCCGCGCCGGCCAAGAAAGGTCACCACGGCGGCGCCTGGAAGCTCGCGTATGCGGACTTCATGACCGCGATGATGGCGTTCTTCCTGCTGATGTGGCTGCTGAGCTCGGCCTCCACGGTGCAGTTGAAGGGCATTGCCGACTACTTCAACCAGCCGTTGAAGATCACGCTGTGGGGCGGCGACCGCAGCGCCGAGGACTCGAGCATTCTGAAGGGCGGCGGCCGCGATATCTCGACCGACGCGCAAGGCGTGACGCGCTCCACCGACGGTTCGAACAACCGCTCCGAGCGCAGCGTCTCGCACAACAACGAAGATTCGATGAAGCAGTTGCAGGGCGAGCTGGAACGTCGCGAGCAGGTCCGCCTGCACGATCTGCAGGTCAAGCTGATGGCCGCGATCGAAGCGAATCCGGTGCTGCGCCAGTTCAAACAGCAAATCCGCATCGACTCCACGCTGACCGGCTTGCGCATCGAAATCGTCGACTCGCAGAAGCGGCCCATGTTCGCGACTGCGAAAGACCAGGTCGAGCCATATATGCGCGACATTCTGCGCGAAATCGGCCACACGCTGAACGACGTGCCGAACCGCATCATCGTGCAAGGCCACACCGACGCCGCGCAGTACGCCGGCGGCGAGAAGGGCTACAGCAACTGGGAACTGTCCGCGGACCGCGCCAACGCGTCGCGCCGCGAGCTGATCGCCGGCGGCATGGACGAAGCGAAGGTCATGCGCGTGCTCGGCCTCGCGTCGACGCAAAACCTGAACAAGGCGGACCCGATGGATCCGGAGAACCGCCGCATCAGCATCATCGTGCTGAACAAGAAGTCGGAGGAGGCGCTGAACCATGACGACTCCACCACGACCACCTTGTCGGACGACGCAGCCGGCTCCAAGCCGTTGCTGCAAAAGCTTGCGCAGCCGGTAACGGTTGCACCGAAGTTGCCGGCGGCAGCGCCGGCGGCCCAGTAACAGACAGCGATCGCCTCGCCCGTTCATGCGCCCTGCCGGCGCGGACGGAAGGGCGATCCATAGCGTACGTGCAGCGAGGTTTTCATGATCAGGCACATCCTGGCAATCGACGATTCGGCATCGATGCGGCAGATTCTCGCCGCCACGCTGACGACGGCAGGCTACGAGGTGACGCTCGCGGCGGATGGCGACGAAGGGCTCGAAAACGCGCTCGCCATGTCGTTCGATCTCGTGCTGACCGACCAGTACATGCCAGGCAAGACCGGCCTTGATCTGATCGCCGCGCTGCGCAACAACCCGGCTTACCAGGCCACGCCCATCCTCGTCCTCACGACGGAATCGGGCGAGCCGTTCAAGGAAGCGGCGCGGGCTGCGGGCGCGACCGGCTGGATCGAAAAGCCGCTCGACCCGGACATGCTGACCGAACTGGTGGCGGCGCTAGCCGAGCCAGATCACGCGTAAGCACCACCCATAGACCCAGTTATAGAAGCTCTCGACGCGGCGGCACGGCAGCCCAAGCCAAGACAGGAACTCTCGCGGTGACCCAGGCATGACACTCGACATCACTCAGTTCTATCAGACGTTCTTTGACGAAGCGGACGAACTGCTCGCGCAGATGGAGCAGTTGCTGCTCAATCTGGATATCGCCCACCCGGACCCTGAAGACCTCGCGGCAATTTTCCGCGCGGCGCACTCGATCAAGGGCGGCGCGGCAACGTTCGGTTTTACCGCGCTGACGGAAACGACCCACATTCTCGAATCGCTGCTCGACCGCGCGCGCAATAACGAACTCGTGCTGCGCAAGGACATGATCGACACGTTCCTCGAAACCAAGGACGTGTTGTCCGGCCAGCTCGCCGATTACCGCGCGAGCGCCGAGCCGGACGCGGCCACCGCGAAGGCAATCTGCGCGAAGCTCGAACGCCTGAACGCGGAGAGCCGCGACGGCGCGGCGCCGGCTGCGGCGGCCGTGGTCGCGAGCGCGGCACCGGTTGCAACACAGGCAGTACAAGGCGGGACCCCGCCGGAGCACGTCGTCGAACAGGCGGTGCAGGCGGCGGGTGAATGGATTGACGGCGAACCGGCACAGACCGGGCAAGCCACGGGAGCCGGCGAAGAATCCGGCCCACATCTGAAAATTACGCTACGGGGCGTTGGTGAGAAGGACCAGGAACTGCTGGCCGAAGAGCTCGGCAACCTGGGCAACATCGTCGGGCAGGTCAAGAGCGGCGGCGATCTGACGCTGTGGCTCGCGACCGATGTGACCTCCGACGACATCATCGCCGTGTGCTGTTTCGTGATCGACGAAAGTCAGATCGTGATCGGCCGCGGCACCGCACCGGCGGACGACGCGCAGCAAGGCGAACCTGGAACGCCCGACGCTGCCGATTCGTCCCCGGCGCAAGCAGTACAGGCAACTCACGCGGGCCACGCAGCATCGTCGGCACCGGCGGCCGACACCGCTGCACCCGCATCAACCGCCGCGCACGGCCTGTTCGACGCACCGGCCGCGCCGGCGCATGCCACGGCTCAACCCGCGGCGGCGCCGAGCGCACCGGCGCCGGCTCAGGCCAGCGCGGCGAGCGCAGCCGCGCCCGCCGAGCAGGACCGCAAGGCGGCACGCCCGGCTGCGGCAGCGGGCGGCGCGGAAGGCAGTTCGATTCGCGTCGGCGTCGAAAAGGTCGATCAGTTGATCAACCTGGTCGGCGAACTGGTGATCACGCAAGCCATGCTCGCGGAAACCACCAGCACGTTCGACCCGGCGCTGCACGACCGCCTTTTCAACGGCATGGCGCAGCTGGAGCGCAACGCGCGCGATCTGCAGGAAGCGGTGATGTCGATCCGCATGATGCCGATGGATTACGTGTTCAGCCGCTTCCCGCGTCTGGTGCGCGATCTGGCGGCGAAACTCGGCAAGGAAGTGGAACTCGTCACCTTCGGTCAGGCGACCGAACTCGACAAGAGCCTCATCGAACGGATCATCGATCCGTTGACTCACCTCGTGCGCAACAGTCTCGACCACGGCATCGAAACCGTGGAAGCGCGGCGCGCGGCGGGCAAGGATTCGACCGGCCAGCTGGTGCTGTCGGCGGCGCATCACGGCGGCAACATCGTCATTGAAGTAAGCGACGACGGCGCGGGCCTGCGCCGCGACAAGATTCTCGCGAAGGCGGCCAAGCAGGGCATGCAGGTCAGCGAAACCATGACCGACGAAGAAGTCTGGAACCTGATCTTCCTGCCGGGCTTCTCGACGGCGGAGCAGGTCACGGACGTGTCGGGCCGTGGCGTCGGCATGGACGTGGTGAAGCGGAACATCCAGTCGATGGGTGGTCACGTGGAAATCACTTCGCACGCCGGCAAGGGCAGCACCACGCGCATCGTGCTGCCGCTCACGCTGGCGATTCTCGACGGCATGTCCGTCAAGGTCGGCAACGAGATCTTCATTCTGCCGCTGAACTTCGTGATGGAGTCGCTGCAGCCGCGAGCCGAGGACATCTACACGGTGGCCAACGGCGAGCGCGTGGTGCGGGTGCGCGGTGAATATCTGCCGCTCGTGGCGTTGCACGAAGTGTTCAACGTCGAAGGGGCGAAGCAGGAACCGACGCAAGGCATCGTCACCATCATGCAAACGGAAGGGCGCCGCTTTGCAATGCTGATCGACGAACTGGTGGGCCAGCAACAGGTGGTCGTGAAGAACCTGGAAACGAACTACCGCAAGGTGCACGGCATTTCCGCCGCGACCATTCTCGGCGACGGCAGCGTCGCGCTGATCGTCGACGTGGCGGCGCTGAACCGCGAAACGCGCCACGCGCATGGCGCGATGAGTCTCGCATGATGTCCGTCACACTCGTCGTAACACTTACTCAACTCAATTCATCCCAACCGTTTGGGGGCTAACGTGGCAGAAGTCCAATCCATCAATTCGAGCGTCGCGAACGCGAGCGGTACGAATGGCCGCCGCGACGCGCAGCAGGCAGACGCCGGCGGTCAGGAGTTCCTCGTCTTCACGCTCGGCGCCGAAGAGTACGGCATCGACATTCTCAAGGTGCAGGAAATCCGCGGCTACGACAACGTGACGCGGATCGCCAATGCGCCTGAGTTCATCAAGGGCGTGATCAATCTGCGCGGCATCATCGTGCCGATCGTCGACATGCGCATCAAGTTCCATCTGGGCCGTGTCGAGTACGACCACCAGACGGTGGTGATCATCCTGAACGTCGCGCATCGCGTGGTCGGGATGGTGGTGGACGGCGTGTCGGACGTGCTGACGCTCGCCACCGACCAGATCATGCCGGCGCCGGAATTCGGCGCCACGCTGACGACCGAGTACCTCACGGGTCTGGGCACCGTCGACGGCCGCATGCTGATCCTGATGGACATCGAGAAGCTCATGACCAGCCGCGAAATGGCGCTGATCGAAACGCTCGGCGTCTAACGCGGCAGCCTTCACGAAACGATTGGGACAGGGAGCATCGAAATGCTGAGCAGGTGGTCGATTCGCACGTCGTTGACGATGGTGGGGATCATTCTGGTCGCGCTGACCGTGGCGGTCGGCGTGCTTGGGCTGACCGCGCTGAATCGCGCGAGCCAGTCGCTCGACCGCATTGCGCGCGGCGATCTGGCCGCCATCCATGCACTCGACGATGCTTCGTCGTACCTGCTGCGCTCGCGCGTGTCGCTGGATCGCTTCAACGCGTTGAGCGCGTCGGGCGACACGGAGCAGGCGAAGAAGGTGCTCGATCGTGCGCAGGAGTTGTACGGTAAGGGCAATCAGAGCTGGCAGGCGTATCTCGACGCGCCCAAGAACGGCGTCGAGCAGGCGCAGCTGGACGAACTGCTGGCGCGTCGCACGGCGCTGATGCGTGACGGCCTGGAGCCGGAGTTCGCCGCGCTGCGCGCGAACGATCTGGCCGCCTATCACGCGATCGCGGATACGAAGATCAGCCCGTGGTTCGTGTCTTACGACAACGCCGCGTCCGCTGTCGTCAAGAGCTTGCAGCAGCACGCCGTGGATCAGCAAGCGAGCGCGCAATCGAACATCTCGCTGATGACGACGCTGATCATCGCCGTCACCGTGCTCGCGCTGCTGGTGGTGGTGGGCATCCGCTTCGCGCTGCGCGGCCTGATCGTGCAGCCGCTCGCCGACGCGACGGCGTGCTTCGAGCGCATCGCCTCGGGCGATCTGTCCGAATCGATCAACGTCTTCAGCCGCAATGAAATCGGGCGGCTGTTCGCCGGCATCAAGCGCATGCAGGACAGCATGTCGACGATGGTGAGGGCGGTTCACAGCAGCACGGAATCGATCGACACCGGTGCGCGCGAAATCGCAATGGGCAACACCGACCTGTCGCAGCGCACCGAACAACAGGCCGCCTCGTTGCAGGAAACCGCGTCGAGCATGGAGCAGTTGACCGGCACGGTACGGCAGAACGCCGAGAACGCGCGTCAGGCGAGCCAGCTGGCCGTCAATGCCTCCGACATCGCCACGCGCGGCGGCGACGTGGTGAGCCAGGTCGTCACGACCATGCAGGACATCGCGAGCAGTTCGAACAAGGTCGTCGACATCATCGGCGTAATCGAGGGCATTGCCTTCCAGACCAATATTCTCGCGCTGAACGCGGCGGTCGAAGCCGCGCGCGCCGGCGAACAGGGCCGCGGCTTCGCGGTGGTGGCGGGCGAAGTGCGCAGCCTCGCGCAGCGCAGCGCGAGTGCCGCGAAGGAAATCAAGGAACTGATCGGCGACTCCGTCGACAAGGTGCAAAGCGGCTCGGCACTGGTCGGCCGCGCCGGTACGACGATGGACGAGATCGTGCAGGCCGTGCGCCGCGTGACCGACATCATGGGCGAAATCAGCGCGGCGTCCGAAGAGCAGTCGGGCGGCATCGAACAGGTGAATCGCGCGGTCGTGCAGATGGACGAAGTCACACAGCAGAACGCCGCGCTGGTCGAACAGGCGGCGGCCGCGGCGGCCTCGCTCGAAGATCAGACGCGTCAGTTGCAGGCCGTGGTGAACGGCTGGAAAGTGGCCGGCGGCGCGGTGAATAAGAGCGCGGCGGCAACGCGTTCGCAATCGGGGGCGCCCCGTGTGACCGGCAGCAAGAGCAAGCCGGCGGGCAAAGCCGCACCGCATGCGTCCGCGAACGGCGGCGCAGCGCATCCGGCAGCTAGCACGGCGCATCCGGCGGCAAACACAGCATCGGCTTCGGGCAGTCACGATGCCGGCGCCGCACGCGTCGAACCGGCGCTGAAACCGAAGACGGCCCGTGCGGGATCCGAATCCGCAGCACGTCCGGTCGCGGCAAGCGCGGCCTCGGCGGGCTCGGACGCGGACTGGGAAACATTCTAGGACGTGGCACAAAGACATGCGGTCATTCGGCATCTCGCTCCATGAGGAGCGAATCATCGAAGCACGCTTTATCAGCGTGTCGCGGGCCGACTGCATGTTAGAGAAACTCGCGGGCGGGCGCGACCCCGCGAACACAATCCCTTCATTTCGAGGCGATGCCTTGGCAGGAAAGCGGGATGGCTCGTATCGCAGGCAGGAACTTTCATGATGGCAACGCGCGCACAGCAACGTCCCGTTGGGGCAGAGCCGGTTAGATCCGGTGAGCAGGCACGGGACTTCGAATTCACGTCGGCGGACTTCGCTCGCATTCGCGAACTGATTCACCGCAGCGCGGGCATTTCGCTGTCGGATCACAAGCGCGACATGGCGTACAGCCGTCTGGCGCGCCGTCTGCGTGCCCGCGGGCTCGACACCTTCAAGCAGTATCTCGATCTGCTCGAAGCGGAAAACGATCCGGCCGAGTGGGAAGCCTTCACCAATGCGCTGACCACCAACCTGACGGCGTTTTTCCGCGAGGCGCATCACTTTCCGATCCTCGCCGAATTCGTGCCGCGCCGTCCGCAGCCGGTTTCCGTATGGTGCTCGGCGGCTTCGACCGGTGAAGAGCCGTACTCGATTGCGATGACGCTGATCGAAGCGCTCGGCGACAGCGGCGCGCGTCAGGCCTCGGTGCTCGCCACCGACATCGACACCCAGGTGCTGGCCAAGGCCGAAGCCGGCACGTACCAGTTCGATCAGGTGAAGCATCTCTCGCCTGAGCGGCTGAAACGCTTCTTCCTGAAGGGCACCGGCGCGCATGCCGGCATGGTCAAGGTGCGCCCGGAAGTGCGCGCGCTGGTGCGCTTCGAGCAACTGAACCTCACCGATCGCGATTACCAGTTGCGCTCGCAGTTCGACGCGATCTTCTGCCGCAACGTGATGATCTATTTCGACAAGCCGACGCAAGCGCAAGTGCTCGCGCGCTTCGAACCGCTGATGAAGTCGGGCGGCCTGCTGTTCGCCGGCCACTCGGAAAACTTCACGTACGTCACGCAGGCGTTCAAGCTGCGCGGCCAGACCGTCTACGAGTTGACGCGTGACGCAACCGGCGTGCGCACGCCGGCGCGCGCGACGGCAACGGCGGCGCATCACACGACGAACGGGGTGACCGTATGAGCAGCGCCCTGCCGATCGCCACCAATCTGTATTTCGACAACCACTTCCAGCGCCCCGGCGTGAAGCTGTTGCCAAACGAGTTTTACACCACGCATGAAGACATGGTGCTGGTCACCGTGCTGGGCTCGTGCGTCGCGGCCTGCATCCAGGACCGCACGGCCGGTATCGGCGGCATGAATCACTTCATGTTGCCCGACGACGGCGCGGACGTCGCGCAGGCCGCATCGGATTCGATGCGCTACGGCGCCTACGCGATGGAAGTACTGATCAACGAGTTGATCAAGGCCGGCGGCCGGCGCGAGCGCTTCGAAGCCAAGGTGTTCGGCGGCGGCGCGGTGCTCGCCGGCATGACGACGATGAACATCGGCGACCGCAACTCGGAGTTCGTGCGCCGCTATCTGGCGCTGGAAAAGATCCGCATCGTCGCCGAGGACTTGCAGGGCTCGCATCCGCGCAAGGTGGCGTTCATGCCGCGCACGGGCCAGGTGATGGTGAAGAAGTTGCGCCTGCAGCAGGAAGCGGGCGTGGCCGAGCGCGAACAGGCGCTGATGCGGCAAAGCGCCGAAGCGCGCGCCGAGCGGCTCGCCGCGGCGCGCAAGCGGGTGGAACTGTTCTCGACGCCGGCCGCGTCGAGAACCAAGGTCGAACTGTTTTCGACGCCCGCCGCCGCCCGCCCGAAGATCGAGCTGTTCGGCTCGTCTGCCGGCGCGGCAGCGGGAACAGCGGCTACCGCAGCGGGCAGTCCGGGCGCAGCGAACCCGCGCATCGAACTGTTCGGCGCAGGCCCGCGCCCGCTTAATTCAAACAACGCCAGAACTACAGAGGAGGCGTGAGCGCTGTGCAAAAGATCAAAGTACTGTGCGTCGACGATTCGGCGCTGATCCGCAGCCTGATGACGGAAATCATCAATGGCCAGCCGGATATGACGGTGGTGGCGACCGCACCCGACCCGCTGGTCGCGCGCGAACTCATCAAGCAGCACAATCCGGACGTGCTGACGCTCGACGTCGAAATGCCGCGCATGGATGGCCTCGACTTCCTCGAGAAGCTGATGCGTCTGCGGCCGATGCCGGTCGTGATGGTGTCGTCGCTGACCGAGCGCGGCAATGAAATCACGCTGCGCGCGCTGGAACTCGGCGCGGTCGACTTCGTCACCAAGCCGAAGGTCGGCATTCGCGACGGCATGCTCGATTACTCGGAAAAGCTCGCCGACAAGATTCGCGCCGCCGCTCGCGCACGCGTGCGCCAGGCCGCGCCGGCGCAGCACGCGGCGGCGCATGCCGCGCAGGCGCCGGTCGGCGCCGCGCCGCTCTTCAACAATCCGCTGCTCAGTACCGAGAAGCTGATCATCGTCGGCGCGTCGACGGGCGGCACGGAAGCGATCCGCGAAGTGCTGGTGCCGCTGCCGCCGGACGCACCCGCGGTGCTGATCGCGCAACATATGCCGCCGGGCTTCACAAAATCTTTTGCACAACGCCTCAATGGTTTGTGCCGGATTACCGTTAAAGAGGCAGAGCACGGCGAACGCGTGCTGCCCGGACATGCGTATATCGCGCCCGGGCACGCTCATCTGTTGCTTGCCCGTAGTGGCGCGAACTATATTGCTCACCTGTCGGACGAGCCGCCGGTGAACCGGCATCGTCCGTCGGTGGACGTGTTGTTCCGTTCGGCCGCGCAGCATGCGGGCAAGAACGCGGTCGGCGTGATTCTGACCGGGATGGGGCGCGACGGCGCCGCCGGACTGCTGGACATGAAAAAAGCAGGGGCGTACACCCTTGCGCAGGACGAAGCGAGCTGTATCGTGTTCGGCATGCCGCGTGAAGCGATTGCGCTCGGCGCGGCGGACGAGATCGCAGCGTTGTCGGAAATGAGCCGACGCGTGATGGCGCGTCTCTCGGCAATGGGCGACCGCGTTCAACGGGTATGATGCGCGCCGGTAGGATTTGAGGCGTTAGTTTGAGGCGGACAGGCGCCGCACCATGGATCAAGCAAAGGGAATGAAATGGATAAGGGAATGAAGATTCTGGTTGTTGACGACTTTCCGACGATGCGCCGGATCGTTCGCAACCTTCTCAAAGAGCTCGGCTACTCGAACGTCGACGAGGCGGAAGACGGTCAGGCCGGTCTCGCGCGTTTGCGCGGGGGTACGTATGACTTCGTGATCTCCGACTGGAACATGCCGAACCTCGACGGTCTGGCCATGCTCAAGGAAATTCGCGCCGACGCCAACCTCACGCACCTGCCGGTGCTGATGGTGACGGCTGAATCGAAGAAGGAAAACATCATCGCGGCGGCGCAGGCCGGCGCGAGCGGTTATGTCGTCAAGCCTTTCACGGCCGCGACGCTCGACGAGAAGCTCAACAAGATTCTCGAGAAGATGGCCAAGACCGGGAGCTGATGTGAATCTGCCGACCAACGCGCAAGGCGCCGACGCGGTCAACGAGAGCGGCGACTTCGCGTCCGACCGCATCCTCGCCCGCATTGGACAACTGACGCGCACGCTGCGCGACTCGATGCGCGAGCTCGGGCTCGACAAGCATGTCGAGCGTGCGGCCGAAGCCGTGCCCGATGCCCGCGACCGTCTGAAATACATCGCGAATATGACGGAGCAGGCCGCCGAGCGCGTCCTGTCCGCGATCGACGTCGCCAAGCCGATCCAGGAGCAGCTGCGCAAAGACGCGGGCGAACTCGACGCGCGTTGGGAGCAGTGGTATGCGGCGCCGATCGAGCGCGAGGAAGTGCGCGCGCTGATGAACGACACGCGGACCTTCCTGCGCGGTGTGCCCGACGCGACCAGCGCGACCAACTCGCAGCTGATGGAGATCATGCTGGCGCAGGACTTCCAGGATCTGACCGGCCAGGTCATCAAAAAGATCACGGATGTCGTGTACCTGATCGAGCAGCAGTTGCTCGGCGTGCTGGTCGAGAACATCGCGCTCGAACGGCGCGAGCAGTTCGCGGCGAACGCGGCGGCGCTGGCGGCCGAAGTCTCGCCGACCGGCAGCCCCGAACATCTGCTGAACGGTCCGCAGATCAATCCGGAAGGCAAAACGGATGTGGTGCAGGACCAGTCGCAAGTCGACGATCTGCTGGCAAGCCTCGGCTTCTGACCTGCCGGGGTCATAGCACGTCGCGGCGGCCCGCCAAGGGCGCGCCAGATCGAACCAGTACGCATAGCAAGCCGCGCGCCCGCGCCGGCTTGCTGTCTACCGACACAAACCACAGGCATACTACGAGCTCAAGCAGCGGCACGGCGCTCCGGTGACGACACACACCGGTCGGTAGCACGATGGGGAAAAACCCTCCGCAGTGCAACCGCAGCGGTGCCGTATGATCTGCATACATGCAGCCGGTTTGCACGACGTGCGAATCGAGCAGCAGCTCGGGAGGAGCCTCGTCATGTGGAGTCGTGTACGCCGCGCCGGGATCGTTACGGCGCTTGCCTTACCATGTTCGCTCATCGCCGTGCAGTCCGCTCATGCGGGACTGGGCGGCGCCCCCATGACGCCGCCCACGGGCTCGTCAGTCTCAACTCGTACCATTCAGCCCGGCAGCAGCGCCGCCAATGCGGCGCAGGGCGTGATGCGTTCAGCATCGAACGCCGCGTCTTCCACTTCCACTTCCGCGTCCTACACCGTGCGTGAGACGGCGCTCGGCAACGGCACCGTGGTCCGCGAATATCTCGCCGCGAACGGCTCCGTCTTCGGCATTGCATGGCGCGGCCCGCAAATGCCGGATCTGAACGATCTGCTCGGCAGCTATTTCCCGCAGTACGTGGCCGGCGTGAAGGCGGTGCGCGCGGCGCGCGGCGGCGGCCGCGGCCCTGTCTCGGTCGACCAGAGTGGCCTCGTGGTGCGCTCCGGGGGCCATATGGGCTCGTTCAACGGTCAGGCGTGGCTGCCTCCGGCGCTGCCCGCCGGCGTCAGCGGTTCAGACATCCAGTAATAGCGAGGACGAGACATGCGAACCAAGCATATTGCTGTGAAGCTCAAGGGCTGGATGCAGGCCGTCGCGGCCTTGGCGTTGGTGTCGGCGCTCGTCGCATGCGGCGGCGGTGGCGATTCCAATAACAATTCGTCGAACGCGCTGAACGGCGGCTCGCTGCCGCCGAGCCCGACCCAGCAGCCAATCGCCGCGAACGCGGCGAACACCGTGCCCATCACGGTCGGCCGGGGCGTGACCGGCATCGTCAATATCCCGACGGTCAGCGTGACGGTTTGCGCGCCCGGCTCGACCTCGAATTGTCAGACTATTAACAATATCCAGGTCGATACGGGTTCGTACGGACTGCGCGTGGTCAGTTCGGCTTTCAACGGCTCGCTGCTCAGTGCGTTGCCGGTCAGCACCGTCGGCGGCGCGCAGCTTGCCGAGTGCGCGACGTTCGCGGATGGCTTCACGTGGGGCACGGTGCGCACCGCGACCATCGCGATCGGCGGCGAGAGAACGACGGCGGCGATTCCGATGCAGATCATCGGCGACAAGGACTCGAGCACGGTGCCCACGAGCAGTTGCGGCAACGGCTCGGACGAAAACACCGCCAGCGATCTCGGCGCGAACGGCATTCTCGGCATTGGCACGTCGCCGACCGATTGCGGTGTGACCTGCGTGGATGCCGGGACGGCGGCCAACTTCAGCAATTACTTCGCCTGTCCGAACGGCGCGTCTTGCGCCCGCACGGCGGTGCCGCTCGCGCAGCAGGTGGCCAATCCGGTCCCGTTCTTCCCGGTCGACAAGAACGGCGTGATCGTGCAGATGCCGCCGGTGTCGAATACCGGCGCGCCGTCGGCAACCGGCACACTGGTGTTCGGTGTCGGCACGCAGTCGAACAATGCGCTCACCGGGGTCCAGCTCTTTACCACCGACGCTTTCGGCGACCTGGACAACAGCGTGTTCAACGGTACGACGGTGCAGGCCTTCCTCGATTCGGGCTCGAACGCCTACTTCTTCGGCGATAGCTCCCTCGCGCAGTGCGGCAGCAATTTCGCGGGCTTTTACTGCCCGTCGTCGGCGCAAACGCGGACGCTGACGCTGGTCGGGCTGAACAACACGCAGGCGAGCGCCAGCATCGGCATCCTGAGTGCGTCGACGCTGTTCGGCAACGGCAGCAACTACGCGTTCAACGACCTGGCAGGGCAGATCGGCGGCAACAGCAGCTTCGATCTGGGCTTGCCGTTCTTCTACGGCCGCCACGTGTACTACGGCATCGATCAAACCGCGAACGGCGGTCAGGCGCCTTTCGTGGCGTTCTGATCGAAGCGCCGCACTGAAGGCTGAGGCGGGACCGACGCTCGCGCGAGACCCGCGCGAGCGTCCGGTCCGGCCGCGAGCGGTGGCTTTGCGCGGATCGATCACTGATCGGCCGCGAAAACCTGCCCGCGCCGGCGCGCTTACACTGAGCACGCCGCGCCATCCCGGCACGCTCGCGTCGACCACACTGTCTCGTCGCGGCGCGGCCAGCAAGCCCGACCGGCCGGCTTCCCGGCTGTTCCATCCCTCGAAATACCCCCCTTTCTCCGCCCTTATCCGCCGATCGGTGCTTGCGTCGAGCGGGAATAATCGCTCTCACTGGAAAGAGGCGCCGTGCCTCAGCCGACTGGAGAGCTTTTGTGGCAGAGGATAGCGACCTCGAAAAAACCGAATCAGCCACTCCCCGGCGCCTGCAGAAGGCGCGCGAGGAAGGGCAGATCGTGCGTTCGCGGGAGCTGTCCACGTTTGCCCTGCTGGCGGCGGGCTTCTTCGGCGTGTGGGGGATGTCCGGCAGCATCGGCGAACATTTGCAGAGCATGCTGCGCGCGGCCTTCACGTTCGATCACGCCAGCGCGTTCGAAACCCGCCGCATGATGATCGGCGCGGGCGTGGCGAGCCGCGAAGGGCTCTACGCGCTGTTGCCGATTCTCGGTTTCACCGGCGCGGCCGCCTTGTTCGCACCCATGGCGCTGGGCGGCTGGCAGTTGTCGGCGAAAGGCCTCGAACCGAAGTTCAACCGCCTCAATCCGATCGCCGGCCTCGGCAAGATATTTTCGATCAACGGACCGATCCAGCTCGGCATGTCGCTCGCGAAGACGCTGGTGGTGGGCGTGATCGGCGGCACCGCGGTCTGGAATCGCCGCGAGGAGATTCTCGCGCTGGCCACCCAGCCGCTGCATCTCGCGCTTGCCAACACCGTGCATCTGATCGCCGTGTGCTGCGGCATGACGGTGGCGGGCATGTTCGTCGTCGCCGCGATGGATGTGCCGTATCAACTGTGGCAATTCCACAAGAAGCTGCGCATGACGAAGGAAGAAGTGAAGCGCGAACACCGCGAAAGCGAAGGCGATCCGCACGTCAAAGGCCGGATTCGCCAGCAGCAGCGCGCGATTGCCCGTCGCCGCATGATGACCAACGTGCCGAAGGCCGACGTGGTGGTGACCAACCCGACGCACTTCGCCGTGGCGCTGCAATACACCGACGGCGAGATGCGCGCGCCGAAGGTGGTCGCCAAGGGCGTGAACCTCGTGGCGGCGCGGATTCGCGAAATCGCCGCCGAAAACAACGTGCCGTTGCTGGAAGCGCCGCCGCTCGCGCGGGCGCTGTATCACAACGTCGAACTGAACCGCGAGATTCCGGGCCCGCTGTATGGCGCGGTCGCCGAAGTGCTCGCGTGGGTGTACCAGTTGCGGCGCTTCAAGACCGAAGGCGGCGACGTGCCGCTCGCACCGACCGAACTCGACGTGCCCGCGGAACTCGACAAGGGCGGCGTGTCGGACGATGAAGCCGAGCAGGAAGCCGCCGACACGCTCAACCCCGCTGTTAACCCAGATAACGACGACGCTTCAGGAGCCTCCGCATGAACGCTCGCGCCGGTTTCCTCGCTCGACGGCCGGATGCCTTGAGCAGCACCAATTTACGCGCCCTCGCCGGGCCGGTGCTGATCTGCATGATCCTCGGCATGATGATTTTGCCGTTGCCGCCGTTCCTGCTGGATCTGCTGTTCACCTTCAACATCGCGCTGTCCGTGATGGTGCTGCTCGTCAGCATGTACACGATGAAGCCGCTCGACTTCGCCGCGTTCCCGAGCGTGCTGCTGTTCTCGACCTTGCTGCGCCTCTCGCTGAACGTGGCGTCCACGCGGGTCGTGCTGCTCGAAGGCCACACCGGTCCCGACGCGGCCGGCCAGGTGATCGAGTCGTTCGGCCACTTCCTCGTGGGCGGCAACTTCGCGGTCGGTATCGTCGTCTTCATCATTTTGATGGTGATCAACTTCATGGTGATCACCAAGGGCGCGGGGCGGATCGCGGAAGTGTCCGCGCGCTTCACGCTCGATGCGATGCCCGGCAAGCAGATGGCGATCGACGCCGACCTGAACGCCGGCCTCATCAACGAAGAACAGGCCAGGAAGCGCCGCGCCGAAGTCTCGCAGGAAGCCGAGTTCTACGGCTCGATGGACGGCGCGAGCAAGTTCGTGCGCGGCGATGCGATCGCCGGTTTGCTGATCATGGTGATCAACATCGTCGGCGGCTTGATCGTCGGGATGGTCCAGCACGGCATGGACTTCGCGTCCGCGGGCAAGAACTACACGCTGCTGACGATCGGTGACGGCCTCGTCGCGCAGATTCCGTCGCTGGTGATTTCGACGGCGGCCGGCGTGATCGTCTCGCGCGTGGCGACCAACGAGGACATCGGCACGCAGCTTACCGGCCAGTTGTTCACGAATCCGCGCGTGCTGGTGATCACCGGCTGCATTCTCGTGCTGATGGGCCTGATTCCGGGCATGCCGCACTTCGCGTTTCTGATTCTCGGCGGCGGTCTGATCCAGCTTGGCCGCACGATGAAAAAGCGCGCCGACGATCGCAAGAACACCACGGCACTCGTCGATGTCGCGCCGGCCGCGATGGCGCCGGTCGAAAACACCGAAGCGAGCTGGGACGACGTGACGATGATCGACACGCTCGGCCTTGAAGTCGGCTACCGGCTGATCCCGCTCGTTGACAAGAACTCGGACGGCGAACTGCTCAAGCGGATCAAGAGCATCCGCAAGAAGTTCGCGCAGGAAATCGGCTTTCTGCCGCCGGTCATTCATATCCGCGACAACCTTGAGTTGCGGCCGAACGGCTATCGCATCGCGCTCAAGGGCGTCGAAGTGGGTGTCGGTGAAGCGTATCCGGGCCAGTGGCTGGCGATCAATCCAGGCCAGGTCTCCGCCGCGCTGCCGGGCACGCCGACGCAGGATCCCGCCTTCGGCTTGCCGGCCATCTGGATCGATACGAACCTGCGCGAACAGGCGCAGGTGTACGGCTACACGGTGGTCGATTCGAGCACCGTGGTGGCGACGCACCTGAATCACCTCGTGGTCACGCACGCGTCGGAACTGCTCGGCCGCCGGGAAGTGCAGGCGCTGCTCGAGCGGATGCAGAAGGACACACCGTCGCTGGTCGACGATCTGGTGCCGAAGTCGCTGCCGCTCACCACGCTGCAAAAGGTGCTGCAAAACCTGCTGGAAGAAGGCGTGCCGATCCGCGACATGCGCACGATCCTCGAAGCGCTCTCCGAACACACGCCGAAGATCACCGACGCGCACGATCTCACCGCCGCCGTGCGCCTCGCGCTGGGTCGCGCGATCACGCAGCAGTGGTTCCCGGGCATTGGCGACATGCAGGTGATGGGCCTCGATTCGAATCTTGAGCGTGTGCTCTCGCAGGCGCTCTCGACCGGCTCCAATCCGGGTCTCGAGCCAGGCCTCGCGCACACGCTGCTGAACGAAACCCAGAAGGCGATGACGCGTCAGCAGAACCTCGGGCTCGCGCCCGTGCTGCTCGTGCAGCACGCGTTGCGGCCGATGCTCGCGCGTTTCCTGCGCCGCAGCCTGCCGCAGTTGAAGGTGCTGTCGTATGCGGAAGTGCCCGACACGCGCAATATCAAGGTGGTGAATCTGATCGGCGCGCACGGCTGACGCGGGCAGCTCACCGTGGCCTGCTTCCGGCCGATGTCTCTTGCCGGCGCTCATCGAGCGCCGGTTTTCATTTCGGCGCCTGACTTTTCATGCCGCGAGCGGACGGCGGAGTACATGCTGCGTCCGCGAAAGCGCCGCCGCGCGCGCGGGAAAGGCATGTTTAAAACCGCCGTGCGCATGACTTGCGGCGCGTTTCCATCGCCCGAATTGCCCACGTTTAACGGTCTTTATCCATCGATCGTGACTCGACGGGTTTCGCAATAATGATCTCAATGGGAAGCGGTATGTTGCCGGTCCGTTAGTCCGTTTACCTCATCGGGGGTCCAGCTTGAACATTCGTAAATTTGTCGGTGCTACCAGTCGTGATGCGCTGCGTCTCGTGCGCGAAGCGTTGGGCGCGGATGCCGTCGTACTGTCCAATCGCACGATGGACGACGGCAGCGTCGAGATCGTCGCACTGGCCGACAGCGACCTCGCCGCCATCACGCCGAAGGTTCCGCGCGCAGGCGCCGGCGCAACGCAGGCTGGATCGATGAATGTCATGGCTGGACAACCGGCGCTCGCCGCACCGCGCGCCATGCCGGCAACATCGGCGATGCAGGCGAATCCGTATGCGAGCGGCATGCCCGATGTGTTCTCGTCGGTGTTCGGCGCAAGCCCGGAAGCGGGCGCGGAGAATGCGGGCAACAGCTCGGTCCACGCCAATTCCAGCCACGCCGATGAAGACGCGAGCGACGCACCGGCCGCCATCATGAAGCCGGCCGCGAACGCGCCGAAGGCCGCATTGGCGGGCACGCCCAAAGCGTTGCCGGCCGCGCCGGTGAAGGCAGCGGCACCGGTCAAGCCAGCAGCGGCGTTGCCGTCGCAACCGATCGCCCTCGAACAACCGAGCGCCCGCGCCGCGGCGTCGCGTCTCACCGAAGACATCCGCGCCGATCTGCTCAAAGCGGCCGGCGTACCGGCTGCGCCGAGCGCGCCGAGCTCCAACGCGCAAACGCCGCGCACCATGGCCGAATCGAATCCATGGTTGATCGACCACGCGCGCCGCATCGCCGCCGAACAGCAGCCGCAAGGCGCATACAGCGCGCGCCCCGCGGCGATGACGCCGGCCGCTGCGATGGCCAAGGGCCTCGGCGCCGCCGTCGAGCCGGGCAAGACCCCCGCGCCGCAAGCCGTCGACACGCCCGACTGGGCGCGCGAAGGCGCGCAAGCCGCCGCGCGCCGCGCCGCGCAGAAAAACGCACCCGCGCCGTCCTCGAGCGATGACGCCCGCACGCCCGCTTCGGTCGCCGAAGCGATCAAGGCGCGCATGGAGCAGGTCGTCAACGACACCGTGATGAGCGAACTGTCGTCGATGCGCGGGATGATGGAAGAACACTTCGCCGGCTTGCTGTGGGGCGAACGCCAGCGCCGCAATCCAGTGCGCGCCTCGCTCACCAAGCATCTGTTCGCCGCCGGTTTCTCCGCGCAGCTCGTGCAGATGATGGTCGACAACCTGCCGGACGACGTCGAGAACATGGAAGGCGGCATGGACTGGGTCCGCTCGGTGCTCGATTCGAACCTGCCGGTGATGGAAGACGAAGACGCGCTGATGGAGCGCGGCGGTGTGTTCGCGCTAATGGGCCCGACGGGCGTCGGCAAGACGACGACCACCGCCAAGCTTGCCGCGCGCTGCGTGATGCGCTTCGGCGCCAGCAAGGTCGCGTTGCTCACCACCGACAGCTACCGGATCGGCGGCCACGAACAACTGCGCATCTTCGGCAAGATTCTCGGCGTCTCGGTGCACGCGGTGAAGGACGGTGCCGACCTGCAACTCGCGCTCTCCGAACTGCGCAACAAGCACATCGTGCTGATCGACACGATCGGCATGAGCCAGCGCGACCGCCTCGTCTCCGACCAGATCGCAATGCTGTGCCACGCTGGTCAGCCGGTGCAGCGCCTGTTGCTGCTCAACGCAACGAGCCACGGCGACACGCTCAACGAAGTCGTGCAGGCCTATCAGCGCGCGCCCGATCAACAGCCGCTCGCCGGCTGCATTCTGACCAAGCTCGACGAAGCCACCAATCTAGGCGGCGTGCTCGATACGGTGATCCGCTACAAGCTGCCGGTGCACTACGTGTCGACCGGTCAGAAGGTGCCGGAGAACCTGTACGTCGCGACGAGGAAATTCCTGATCAAGAGCGCCTTCTGCATACCGCGCGACAACTCGCCATTCGTGCCACACGACGACGACATTCCGGCTTTGCTGTCCGCTTTGTCCGCGCGTTCCACGTCCGAGTTGCACGAGGTCCGCTTTGGATAAGCTCATCTCCGATCAGGCAGAAGGATTGCGGCGGATGTTGGCTCGCAGCGGCTCGCGCGTGATTGCGGTGACGAGCGGCTCGGCCGGTGTCGGCTCGACGACGACGGTGGTGAACCTCGCCGCCGCGTTGGCGCAGCAAGGTAAAGACGTGCTGGTAATCGACGAATGCCTCGGCGAGAAGTCGGTGAGCGCGATGCTCGGCGGCGTGCGCGGCGCAGGCAATTTCGCCGCCGTGATGCGTGGCGAGATGACGCTCGACGACGCCGCCGCGCGGCACGCGCTCGGCTTCTCGGTGCTGGCCGCCTCGCGTCCTAACCGGGAAGGCCATACGGCTGCGGAGTTCGGTGTGGTGTTGCGAGGCTCCGCCGATGTCGTGCTGATCGACGCGCAACTCGATCCGCAAGGCCACCTGTCGGCGCTCGCGATGCAGGCGCACGACGTAATGATCGTCACGCGCATGGCCGCGCAGGCGATCACCGACGCGTACGCATGCATGAAGCGCCTGCACTACGGGCACGCCATCGCGCAGTTCCGCGTGCTGGTGAACCACGTGCAGAGCGTGAACGACGCGCATACCGCGTTTGCAAACCTGGCCGGCGTGGCCGGGCGCTACCTGACGGTGGCGCTGGAAGACGCCGGTTGTATTGCCGCCGATGGGCGGATGGCGCGAGCCCTGGAGTTGTCGCGTTGTGTCGTCGATGCGTTTCCATCGACACCGGCTGCGCGCGACTTCCGGCACCTCGCGGCCGAATTGCAGTACTGGCCGATGCGGCCAGCGATGTCGTCGCAAACGCCGTGGATGGCGCCTGCGACAGTTACAGCGGCGCAACACGCCGACCAACCGTCTGCGCAGCACGCCTAGAGGCGGCACAAGGACAAGGGGAGCACGATGTACAACGCTCAGGGAAAGATTTCCCAAGCCGAAGTTCTGACGAAGTACGCACCGCTCGTGCGTCGCCTCGGCTTGCAGCTCGTCGCCAAGATGCCGGCGAGCGTCGATCTCGACGATCTGATCCAGGCCGGCATGATCGGACTGCTGGACGCGGCAAGCCGCTACAAGGAAGACCAGGGCGCGCAGTTCGAGACTTACGCCAGCCAGCGGATTCGCGGCGCGATGCTCGACGAGTTGCGCAGCAACGACTGGTTGCCGCGCAGCTTGCGGCGCACCTCGCGTGAAGTGGAAACGGCGGTGCACAAGGTGGAGCAGAACCTGGGCCGCTCGGCGAGCGAAACGGAGATTGCCGAGCACCTGCAAATGCCGCTCGACGAGTATCAGTCGATGCTGCAGGATCTGCACGGCAGCCAGCTGATCTACTACGAAGACTTCGACCGTTCGGCGGACGACGAGCCGTTCCTCGACCGCTACTGTGTCGATCACTCGGACCCGCTGTCGGCGCTGCTCGACGACAGCCTGCGCTCGGCACTGGTGGAGGCGATCGACCGCCTGCCGGATCGCGAGAAGCTGCTGATGTCGCTGTACTACGAACGCGGCATGAACCTGCGCGAAATTGGCGCGGTGATGGAAGTCAGCGAATCACGGGTGTGCCAGTTGCACAGCCAGGCCGTGGCCCGTTTGCGCACGCGCTTGCGCGAGATGGCCTGGGCGAACGCCGAGGCGACCTGAAGTTCGAGTACTCGATGGTATGAATGAGCAGGGAGCGGAGCGTCGCGCATCCGCTTTTCCTCATGCCTCGGCCATTTCATGTTCCGCGGCCAGTGCCAGAAAGGCCGAGCGCGACATGCCACGCGCCTGGGCATAAGTGTCGATCTCCTGGACCAGCGCTTCGGGCAGCGAGATATTGATACGTACCGCCTTCTTCAAGGCGGGAATATTCCGGGTGGCGACAAGTCCCCACGTGAAATCCGCATAGTCGGGATTGCGCCGATGCTCTTGCAGCGTTCGTCGCGCGGGAATCGGCAAGCCCTCGTCGAGCAGCAGGTCCAGATGTGCCTCGATAGCCTCCTTGGCGTTCGCGTAGGCTTCCTCCAGCGTGTCGCCTGCCGCATAACAGCCCGGAATGTCGGGCACGATGACGCCGAACGCGTGATCCGCGCTACCCGGTTCAATCGCGATAGGGAAAGTCAGGTTTTTCATTTCAGGCCCGCCTGTTTCAGGATGCTGTTCAATGTGCCGGGCGGAAGGTCTTTCTTCGGATGCGGGATGGTCACGAGACCGGATCTTGCCGCGTGACGAAAATGATGGTGGCTGCCCGATATGCGGACCAGCTGCCAACCCGCCGCTTGAATGAGTTTCACGACCTCGGCACTTTTCATACTGCACTCCTCGAATCATACACACCATTACACAATCTCGCTAGTGCTTAGCACTCCGTTGATGCACGTCCGGATAGCTTTGAAAAAGCCCGGGACGACGGAGCGACTCAGTAAGGGGGAAGCCGTGATTTCAACGCGGGTGGCGATTCCGCGCCACCTGGCCGGATGGCTAACGTGTGTGGGAAGGAGGGCGGCGTGATCGATACGGAATGCTTGAAAAGCAAAAAGGGCTCGTCAAAAGACGAGCCCTTTTCAATACAGCTGTTTCAGCCAGACCCGCGCGTCAGGCCATGCGGGTCCAACGACAATCTCTACACGGTGGGACGCGCCGGAATCCGGCCATCTGGACCATAAAAACCGACCTTCTGCGGCACGGCCACCTGCAGCGCCGTGAGTGCCCGCTGGTTGTAGTCCATGCGCACGCGGATCAGTTCACCGTTGCTGGTATTGCAGCGCCGCGCGCGTTCGGCGGCTTTCTGCAGCAGCGACCATTGCTCGGCGATGCGTGGGTCGGTACTGGCCGCGAGCTCCATGCCGGGCCAGCCGGCCGGAAAGCCCAGCTCGGCGAGCAGCCCGTCACGCGTGGCTTCGAGCTTGGCGAGCTCGCCGATCAGTTCGGTTTTCTTCTCGACGATCGGCGGCAGCAATTCCAGCGGCGACAAGGCAGTCAGCGCCTTGGTCTCGAGCGTCAGAATCGAGGCAAATGCCTCGACGGCCGAATATTCTTCGATGAGGGTGGCAAGCAGGGCGTCTTTCATCTCAACAACTCGCTGAACACGACGGCTCGCGAATGCTCCGCGAGCCGGGTTTGTCGAACGCCGCCCGGCACTTCACCGTACTTCGATGCGTCGATCAGTTGCCGGCCGACGAGGTTTTGCTTTGCAACAGTTCGCGTGCGGTGTTCAGCACGCCGTCGGCGATCTTGCCGGAATCGATCTTCAGCGAGCCGTCCTTGATGGCTTGCTTGATCGACTCGACGTGCGCCGTGTCGATATCGGCCGAGCCGGACGCCGCGAGGCTGCGCAGATGCTGCGACAGACCCGACAGGCTGACGCTGGCGTCGCCCGAACCGCTGGTGGTGGTCTGCGAGGCCGTGCCCGCATTCTGCGCGTTGCTGTTCGCGGTCGTCGCGTCGCTTTGTTGCGAACGGGACAGGGCGTCTTTCAACGTCGGCAGATTCGAATTGGTTGTGGAATCGACTTTCACGATTGGCTTCCTGAACGATTTGATCCTTATAACGGCTACCGCTGATCAAAACTTTAGCGCAATCGATCAAGGCGTTACCTTTCCTTACATCTCCGGCCGGCCCCTTGGCTGGCCTGCTTCCGGCGCAGCCCGCCGCAGCGCTCGCGGCCGCAAGAACGGGCGTGGCGCCGGAGTTCGTCATGGCGTGCTCGCCGTAGCGGCTCACAGCTGAATCTCCACGGTCGCGCCGTCTTTCACGATGCCGGAAATGATCTGGCCGTTCGCCGTCTTGACCCGCACCTGCTGGCCCGGCGACGCATTGTTCATCGCGCTGCCTTCCGCCGAAATCGCGAAACCATCGCCGGCCGCCACGACCCGCACCGTCTGTCCGATCGATACCGCCGACGCGCTTTTCAGCATGTCGCGGCGCAGCGGCATGCCGCCGGCGACGCGCGTGAGCGTGACCGAGCCGACCGCCTGCGACGGATCCGTGACAATGGCCTGGGGCAAGCCGGTCAGGTCGCCGTCGCGCGCAACGAGGTCGGCGGCGGTGAGCACTTCGCCCGGCGCCATGGCACGCGCGGCCAGATAGTACGTGGCGTGCAGCGAGATGCGCGCCTGCAGATAAATGGTCCACGGGCGCTCGCCCGCGCAGCGCACGCCGACGGTCATGCGGCCCCACAGGCGCGCGCCGCTCGGCATGAACGGTTCGAGCATCGTGCAGTCTGCGAGACCGCGCGGAAACGCCGGCGCCACGGTGATGTCGACCTTGCCGGGCAAACCGGTGGACTGCTGCTGCAGGAACGCGAGCGCGGCGCTGCGGATCGCTTCCGGATCTTGCTGGCCGGGCAGCGGCGCAGCTGGCGCGAGCGTCGCGGGGCGAAGATTCTGTTGCGCGACGGCGGGAGCGACTTGCCGCACCGTCGGTGTGCGAGCGATAGCGGCCGGCGCGGGCGCGGCCGTCGCAGCCGGCGCGACAGCGGCACGGGTCGCGACCGGCTTGCCATTCGCGCCCAACTGCGGCGGCTCTCCGCGTGAAGCGAGGCTATCGAATCCTGCCGCCGCGGAGGCCCCAGCGGCTGCGTTGAGCGGCGCATTGGCGGCCACCGGCTGAACGCCCGCGGCTTGCCGTGTGTCATTCGCCTGCGGCGCAGGCGTCACCACGACCGGAACCGCCTGACGCGAACCCGGCACGACGTTGACTCTGGCGACACCGTCCACGGCATTGCCACTGCCCGGCGCGGGAATCGTCACGACACCGCTGGCGTCGGGCTTGAAGCTGGTGCGAATCATTTGCGGCGCGGCCGGCGGTTCGCCCGCGCCCGGAATGACGATCGAGCCGCTCGCATTGGCGGCGCGCGTGAATGAATCGGCGTCGCGAGCCGTGGAATTCGGCGTCAGCGACTGCGCGGTGGCGGCGGCCAACGTTGCAGCGGAGCCAGTGCGCTTTGCAGGCGTGGCTTGCATGTGCTCGGCCAGATCCGCGAGCGCAGCCGGATTCTTTTCTCCCGGACCCGGAATCACGATCGGGCCGCCGGCTTCCTGAGCCTGCGCGTTGACCGGCAGCAGCACGATGCCACCGGCGACCCACACCGTCAGGCTCACCACAAGGCGAATCAGGAGACGCGAGGCCGTGCGCGCGGCACGCCGCGCGACGCCAGCGCCCGCACCCACGCGATGCGCCGCCGCGCAATTCGCGTGGTGCGTCGGATCGAAGGCGGGCTGGTCCATCTTGTTTCTCCATCGAATGCATCGGTACGCCTTGCATTCTAGTGAGCGCCCCCATTGCGCAAACGTTGAATAGAAGCCCCCTTTCCCGGTTATTCGTCCGATTGCCGCTTGCGTTCGGCCCATAAGATGCACCTCATGCAAAAAGGTCTTCCCGCCTGGTGCAGTCCTCACGCGAGGCATGCACGGGAAGCCTCGGGAACGTTCTCCGGAGATTCTTATGCTGGACAAACTCGATGCCGAATTCGCCTTTGGCCGTGAGGCGCTCGATGTACGCGCCTATCGGCAGGAGCTGCTGTCGTCGAATATCGCCAACGCCGATACCCCCGGGTACAAGGCGCGCGACGTCGACTTCGCCTCGTCGCTCGCCGGCGCGCTGAAGAAGAGCGGCGGCGCTACTGGAACCGCTGCGTCGAACAACGCGACGCTGGCGATGACTCAGCCCGCGGGTGTGACGAGCGGCATGTCGATGGTGTCGACCGCGCCGGGCCACATGGCCGGCAAGTCGACGCTGACGCCGACCGGCGGCACGTCCGACGACTACGGCAACCTGCAATACCGCGTGCCGACGCAACCCGCACTCGACGGCAACACGGTCGACATCGATACCGAGCGGGTGCAGTTCGCGGACAACACGTTGCACTTCGAATCGGGCATGACGGTGCTATCCGGCCAGATCAAATCGATGCTGTCGGCAATCCAGTCGGGCTCGTAAGAAGCCACGGCGACAGACTCAGCAGTACGCAAGAACAATCGCTACGGGATTAACACTTGAGCCGGTTCGAACCGGCAGGAGAAGTCAGGAAACATGCCATCCCTGATGAACATTTTTGGTGTTGCAGGCTCCGCGATGTCGGCGCAGTCGCAGCGACTCAACGTGACGGCGTCGAATCTCGCCAACGCGGACAGCACGACCGGCCCGGACGGCCAGCCGTACAAGGCCAAGCAGGTCGTGTTCGCGGTCAGCCCGCTCGGCGGCGCGCGCACGGCTTCCGGCCAGCAGGTCGGCGGCGTGCAGGTTACCGGCGTGGTCGACGACCCGACGCCGATGAAGACCGCCTACGACCCCGGCAATCCGGCCGCGAACTCGGACGGCTACGTCACGTTGCCGAACGTCGATCCGGTGCAGGAGATGGTCAACATGATCTCGGCCTCGCGCTCATACCAGGCCAACGTCGAGACCCTGAACACCGCCAAGACACTGATGCTGAAAACGCTCACGATCGGAACCTGAGGAGAGCTCCTTGACCACCAACACCACCATTGGCGGCAGCGGCACGACTGTGTCGCAAACGCTGCTCGATACGATGAACGGCACGAACAGTGCCTCGAGTTCGACGGGCAGCACGTCCGGCACCTCGGCGACCGATCTGCAGAACACCTTCCTGCAACTGCTCGTCGCGCAGTTGAAGAACCAGGACCCGACCAATCCGATGGACAGCTCGCAGATGACCTCGCAGCTGGCGCAGATCAACACGGTCTCGGGCATCAGCCAGTTGAACACCACGCTCAGCTCGCTCGCCACGCAGATGTCGGCGGGCCAGCAGTCGCAAGCCGCGTTGCTGATCGGCTCGACCGTGCTCGCCCCGGGCAGCTCGGTGGCGGTCGCGAGCGGCAAGGCCGCCGCGTTCGGCGTGCAGCTCGCCAACTCGGTGGGCGATCTGCAGGTCGTCGTGAAGAACTCGGCAGGTCAGATCGTCAACACGATCGACCTCGGCAAGCAGTCGGCCGGCACGATTCCGGTGGGCTGGACGCCGACCGACACGGCCGGCAATGCGCTGCCGGACGGCACCTACACGATCAGCGCGGTCGGCACGATCAACGGTCAACAGGCCACGGCCACCACGCTCACGGGCTCCACGGTGCAAAGCGTCGTCATGCAGCCCAACGGTACGCCGGGCCTCGTGCTGTCGAACGGCTCGACGGTCGGCTTGACCAGCGTCGCCGCCATCCTCTGATTCAGATTCTGTCAGTTACGACTTTCCAGATACGGAGACCGTCATGGGTTACCAACAAGGTTTGAGTGGTTTGTCAGCATCGTCGAGCGACCTCGACGTGATCGGCAACAACATTGCCAACGCGAATACGGTTGGCTTCAAGAGCGGCGCTGCGCAATTCGCCGACATGTACGCCAATTCCGTGGCGACCGCAGTGGGCAACCAGGTCGGCATCGGCACCAAGCTCGCCGAAGTGCAGCAGCAGTTCTCGCAAGGCACGATCACCAGCACCAACCAGGCGCTCGACGTCGCGATCAACGGCAACGGCTTCTTCCAGTTGTCGAATAACGGCTCGCTGGTGTACTCGCGCAACGGGGTGTTCCAGCTCGACAAGAACGGCTTCATCACCAACGCGCAAGGCCTGCAGCTGATGGGCTATGCCGCGAACAGCTCGGGCATCATCAACACCGCGCAGACCGTGCCGCTCACCGTGCCGACCGCGAACATCGCGCCGCAAGCGACCACCAAGATCACGGCCGGTCTGAACCTGAACGCGCAGGATCCTTTGATGCTCGGCACCCCGGCCGTCACGCCGACGCTCGTCGCGGGCAGCACGCTGACGACGCCGGGCGCGACCATCACGAACACCGCTTCGGGCACGAACAACGACAGCTACACCGTCAACTTCACGAGCCCGACGACCTACACGGTCACCGACACCACGCTCGGCACGACGTCCGCCGCCGCGACCTACACGGCGGGCACGGCGATCTCGCTCGGCAACGGCCAGACCATCACGTTCAACGGCGTGCCGGCGACCGGCGACAGCGTCGCGATCGCGCCGACCCCGGTGGCGTTCAACCAGAACAGCTCGTCGACGTACAACTACTCGACCAGCACGACGGTCTACGACTCGCTCGGCGGCTCGCAGACGGTCAACATGTACTTCGCCAAGACGTCGGCCGGTACGTGGAACGTGTACGCCGGCACCTCGACGGGCACGGCGCAACTGGTCGGCCACGCGAACTTCAACTCGTCGGGCACGCTGCTCGGCACGACGGACGCGTCGGGTGTCGCCACCACCACGCCGTTTGCCTACAACTTCTCGATCCCGACTACCGACGGTTCGTCGACGCCGCAGAAGCTGACGCTGAACATCGCCGGCACGACGCAGTTCGGCGGCAAGGACGGCGTGAACTCGCTGCAGCCCGACGGCTTCGCCGCGGGCACGCTGACGAGCTTCACGATCGGCGCCGACGGCACGCTGACCGGCAACTATTCGAACCAGCAAACCGCGGCTCTCGGCCAGATCGTGCTGGCGAACTTCTCGAACCAGAACGGTCTCGTGAACCTCGGCAACAACGAGTTCCAGCAAACCTCGGCTTCGGGCGTCGCGCAGATTTCGGCGCCGGGCTCGACCAACCACGGCGTGCTGCAAGGCGGCGCGGTGGAAAACTCCAACGTCGATCTGACGAGCGAACTGGTGAACCTGATCACCGCGCAACGCAACTATCAAGCGAACGCGCAGACGATCAAGACTCAGCAGACCGTCGACCAGACCCTGATCAACCTGTAAGCGACCGGGACTAACCCATCATGGATCGGCTGATCTACACCGCGATGTCGGGCAGTACGCAGGCGCTCGAACAGCAGGCAATCGTCGCGAACAACCTGGCCAACGCATCGACCACCGGTTTTCGCGCGCAACTGGCGACTTTCCGCGCCGTGCCGATGTCGTTCGGCGACGGCAGTTCGATCAACGACAACACCACGCGCACCTTCGTGCTGTCGTCGACGCCGGGCGCGGACTACACGCCCGGGCCGATCCAGCAGACGGGCAACCCGCTCGACGTGGCGATTCAGGGGCCGGGCTGGCTGGCGGTGCAAACCGCCGACGGCGGCGAAGCCTACACGCGCGCCGGCAATCTGCATGTCGACGAAAACGGCCAAATTGTGAACGCCACCAATCAGGTGGTGCTCGGCAACGGCGGCCCGGTGTCGGTGCCGCCGGGCGCGGAAATCACCATCGGCAAGGACGGCACGGTGTCCGCGCTGACGCCGGGCGATCCGCCGACGGCGGTGGTGACGGTCGATCAGTTGAAGCTGGTGAATCCGGATCCGCAAACCATGACGCGCGGCGACGACGGCCTCTTTCGCACCGCCGACGGCAATGCCGCCGACGCCGATCCGGCTGTCACGCTCGCGCCGGCCTCGCTTGAAGGCAGCAACGTGAATCCGGTCAGCGCGATGGTCTCGATGATCACCAACGCGCGCCAGTTCCAGATGCAGACGAAGCTGCTGGAAAGCGCCGACAAGAACGACCAGTCCGCCAACCAGCTGCTCAGCTTTAGCTAACGGGCGCGTAGGCGCAGCAAACAAGTTGCATGAGATCGGAGCAGGCGCTAAAGCGCCAACACCGATCGACACCGGAGAAGAACCATGAATCGCTCACTCTACATCGCCGCGACCGGCATGAATGCGCAACAGGCGCAGATGGACGTGATCTCGAACAACCTCGCGAACGTCAGCACCAACGGCTTCAAGGGCTCGCGCGCGGTGTTCGAGGACCTGCTGTATCAGACCGTCCGCCAACCGGGCGCGAACTCGACGCAGAACACCGAACTGCCGTCCGGCATCCAGCTCGGCACGGGCGTGCAGCAAGTTGCTACCGAACGTCTGTACACGCAGGGCAACCTGCAACAGACCGGCAACTCGAAAGACGTCGCCATCAACGGTCAGGGCTTTTTCCAGGTGCAGATGCCCGACGGCACGACCGCCTATACCCGCGACGGTTCGTTCCAGACCAACGCGCAAGGCCAGCTCGTGACCTCGAGCGGCTATCAGGTGATCCCGGCGATCACGATCCCGAACAACGCGACCTCGCTCACCATCGGCAGCGACGGCGTGGTGTCGATCACCGTGGCCGGCTCGACCAACAGCCAGCAGCTCGGCTCGATGCAGATCGCGACTTTCATCAACCCGGCCGGTCTGGATGCGAAGGGTGAAAACCTGTTTGCGGAAACTGCTTCGTCGGGCGCGCCGAACGTCGCGCAGCCGGGTCTGAACGGCGCCGGCACGCTGAATCAGGGCTACGTGGAAGCATCGAACGTGAACGTGGTGCAGGAACTGGTGAACATGATCCAGACGCAACGCGCTTACGAAATCAACAGCAAGGCCGTGACGACCTCCGACCAGATGCTGCAGACCCTGAGCCAGATGCAGGTTTAAGGCTCGAGGGACTGGGAATTAACAGGCGGTAATGATGATGTCGCACTTCACTCGCAATCCGGTTCATTCGCGCACCGCTCAGGCGCTCGTGCAGCTCACGCTGCTCGCGGCCCTGGGTGGCTGCGGCCTCGTGCCGAAGCAGCCGATCACGCAGCAACCGATGACTGCGCTGCCACCGATGCCGCCGTCGGCGCAGTCGCCGGGCTCGATCTACAACCCGGGTTACGCGGGCCGTCCGCTGTTCGAAGACCAGCGGCCGCGCAATGTCGGCGACATCCTGACGATCGTGATCCAGGAAAACGTCAACGCGACCAAGTCCTCGGGCGCGGGCGTCAACCGCAGCGGCAACACCAACTTCGACGTGCCCACCTCCGGCTTTCTCAGCGGCCTGTTCGGCAAGGTCAACCTGAGCGCGAACGGCGCCAACAAGTTCGCCGCGACGGGCGGCGCGAATGCGTCGAACACGTTCAGCGGCGTGATCACCGTCACGGTGACCGGCGTGCTGCCGAACGGCAACCTGATGGTCAGCGGCGAAAAGCAGATGCTGATCAACCAGGGCAATGAATTCGTGCGCTTTTCGGGCGTGGTGAATCCCAACACGATCTCCAACCTGAACGCCGTGTACTCGACCCAGGTGGCCGACGCGAAGATCGAATATTCCGCGAAGGGCTATATCGACGAATCCGAGAACATGGGCTTCCTGCAGCGCTTCTTCCTCAACGTGTCGCCGTGGTGATCATGCGTACCGTCCTCTTCCGTATACGCATCCGCACCCGCCTCGCGCGATTCGCCGGTTTCGGCCGCGCGCTGGCCTTCGTCGCGCTCGCCTGCGCGGCGCTGCCGGCCGCCACGCCTGCTCATGCCGAACGGCTGAAGGACCTCGTGCAGATCCAGGGCGTGCGCGACAATCCGCTGATCGGCTATGGCCTCGTCGTCGGCCTCGACGGTACGGGCGACCAGACCACGCAAACGCCGTTCACCACGCAGACGCTCGCCAACATGCTGGCGAACCTCGGCATCTCGATCAACAACCAGGCGGCGGGTTCGAGCAATTCGCAGTCGTCGCTGTCGAACATCCAGCTGAAGAACGTCGCCGCGGTGATGGTGACGGCGGTGCTGCCGCCGTTCGCGCGTCCCGGCGAAGCGATCGACGTGACCGTGTCGTCGCTCGGCAATGCGAAGAGCCTGCGCGGCGGCACGCTGCTGCTTACGCCGCTGAAGGGCGCCGACGGCCAGGTGTATGCGCTCGGCCAGGGCAATCTCGCGGTCGGCGGCGCCGGCGCGAGCGCCAACGGCAGCAAGGTGCAGGTGAACACGCTGGCCGCGGGCCGCATCGCCGGCGGCGCGATTGTCGAACGCGCGGTGCCGACTTCAGTGTCGCAAGCGGGCACGATGCAGCTCGACCTGAACGAAATGGACTACGACACCACGCAGCGCGTGGTGGCCGCGGTGAACAACGCGTTCGGCGGCGGCACGGCAACCGCGCTCGACGGCCGCACGATTCAACTGCGCGCGCCGAGCGATCCGGAGCAGCAGGTCGCCTTCATGGCGCAGTTGCAGAACCTCGACGTCAAGCCGGCGCAAGCCGCCGCGAAGGTGATCCTGAACGCGCGCACCGGCTCGATCGTGATGAATCAGATGGTCACGCTGCAGAACTGCGCGGTGGCGCATGGCAACCTCTCGGTCGTGATCAATACGCAGCCGGTGGTGAGCCAACCTGGCGCGTTCTCGAACGGCCAGACGGTGGTGGCCAAGCAGTCGCAGATTCAGATGAAGCAGGACAACGGCGCACTGAAGCTGGTGACCGCCGGCGCCAATCTCGCCGAAGTGGTGAAGGCGCTCAACGCATTGGGTGCGACGCCCGCGGATCTGATGTCGATCCTGCAGGCGATGAAAGCGGCGGGCGCTCTGCGCGCCGACCTGGAAATCATCTAAGGAAGACACGGGATGAATTCGGATACGACCAATTCCGCCGCTTCGGCGAACGACCTGACCCAGCGCTTCGCGCTTGACGTGCAGGGTTTCGCGAAGCTGAGCGCGCAAGCCAAGGCATCGCCGCAAGCCGGCATGAAGATGGCCGCGCAGCAGTTCGACGCGGTGTTCACGCAGATGATGTTGAAGAGCATGCGCGACGCGACCCCGCAAGACGGTCCGTTCGATTCGCACGACAGCGCCACCTTCACGTCGATGATGGATCAGCAGTTGTCGCAACAGATGTCGCAAAAGGGCATTGGCGTGGCTGACGCAATGCTCAAGCAACTGATGCGCAATCAGGGCATGCAGGTGGGCGGCGGTGCGGGTGGTTTGACCGGCATGGCTAACTCATTGGGCGGCGGCAGCGGCGGCGGCGACGAAGGCCAGACCGCGGCGCTGAACGCGCTCGCCAAGGCGTACGGCAATGCGCAGGCCAACGGCCAACTGGCGATGGGCAAGGGCTACTCGGCCAACAGCGCGCTCACTCCGCCGCTGAAAGGCGACGGCAGCTCGCCGAAGGTCGACGCTTTCGTCGACAAGCTCGCCCAACCTGCGCAAGCCGCCAGCGCTGCGACCGGCATTCCGGCGCGCTTCATCATCGGCCAGGCCGCGCTCGAATCGGGCTGGGGCAAGAGCGAGATCAAGAAGGCGGACGGCTCGACCAGCCACAACGTGTTCGGCATCAAGGCGAGCAAGGACTGGACCGGCAAGACCGTGTCGACGGTCACGACCGAATATGTGAACGGCAAGCCGCAGCGCGTTGTCGAAAAATTCCGCGCGTACGACTCGTATCAGGAAGCCATGACCGATTACGCGAGTCTGCTCAAGGGCAATCCGCGTTACGCGCAGGTGATCAATTCGGCGCATGACGTGAACGGCTTCGCCAATGGCATGCAGCGCGCCGGTTACGCAACCGATCCGCACTACGCGAAAAAACTGATGTCCATCATGCAGAAGATGGGCTGAGCTGCCGTGACCGCAGTTCGAATCAACCGATCACTTAACCGAATCAAAACCATGCACGCGACGGGGCCAGGTGCATAGCAAGACGGACGAGGCCGGCCGCCCACGGGCGGCCGGTCCACCCGCGAGTGGCATGGCGCGGTTTAACGTTTGCGGCAAATAATTCATTACAGGCCCCTAAATTTTGGCCGGATGCTGCCGCTAATCAGTTAGACCCAATACCGGAAAGCGTTGTAATGTCCGGTTGGGATGCGCGTGCTGCGGCTTCGATGAAGACCGCGCGAAAGCCCCGGCAGGAGCCCTGGCACGCGCCCGCAAGAACATGCATACCGGCAAGCCCATGGATACTACCCAGTCGAACGGCCAGACCGACACACACGGCCAGCTGCACGCTCCGACCGACGACGGCGGCAACGATTTTGGCCGTCGCAATCCGCTGGAGATCGGCGTCCAGTTACGCAATCTCGTCAATCGCGGCGATTTCCTCACCGTTCAATATGCAGGCGGACAGCTCGTCACGCGTCTACTCGACGTCGACGTGCGCGGCCGCAGCTTCACGTTCGACTGGGGCGCGTTGTCCGATCAGAACAAAGGCTTGCTGAGCGCACCGCGCTGCCAGTTCCACGCGCAGCCGGACGGCGTGCGTGTCGAATTCGCCACCGGCACGCCGCGCGAGACCCGTTTCGAAGGACTGCCCGCATTCGAGGCCGATTTCCCCGAGGTGCTGTTTTACGTGCAGCGCCGCGAGTACTTCCGCGTCGATGCGCCGATTCTCGATCCGTACGTATGCTCCGGCCGTTTGCCCGAAGGCGATTCGTTTCGCTTTGAAGTGCACGACCTGTCGCTCGGCGGCGTCGGCATGCGCACCACGGACGAACGCGTGGCCGAATTGCCGATGGGCACGCGCCTGCTCGATTGCGAACTGTCGCTTGGCGCGCTCGGCCGGCTCTCGCTCGATCTGCAACTCGTGTCGCATCGCTCCACCGCGTTGCCGAATGGCACGCAGCGTTTTCAGCTCGGCTTCCGCTTTCTGACGCTGCCGGGCAGCGCGGAAAACACGCTGCAACGTCTGATCACGCAGCTCGAGATGAAGCGCCGTTCGCTGGTGCGCTGATTGAAATGTCGGATCTGTGGTGCGTGAGAGGGGTTGCTTGCGCATCGTGTTCGCTTGCCGGCTCATCGTCACTTCCTTGTCACCTGTTTTCCGTACCGGCGCGCGTCTCTGCGCGATGGGTGACAAGCCCGGCAGGCAAGCCTCGCAAACGTTGAAACAAACGTCGAACACGCATCGGAATGACCTCAATTTTTCCTTGTTGAGGCCGTTAAACAAGATGTTCAAGTAACGCGGCGGCATGTGTACGGTGTCGCTCTTCAGGATGACGCATGTCCAATCTCATCAATATCGGCCTCAGTGGACTGAACGCAGCCCAGTGGGGACTCACGACGACCGGCCAGAACATCAGCAACGCGTCGACGCCTGGCTACACCATTGAAACGCCGGTGTATGCGGAAAGCGGCGGTCAGTACACGGGCTCGGGCTATCTGCCGCAAGGCGTCTCGACCACGACCGTGACGCGCCAGTACAGCCAGTATCTGACCACTGAGCTGAACAATGCGCAGAGCTCGGGCAGCGCGCTGTCGACGTACAACACGCTGATCTCGCAACTGAACAATCTGATCGGCAGCCCGACCGCCGGGATTGCGAGCGCGATCACCGGCTACTTCACCGGCTTGCAGAACGTCTCGAACAACGCGTCGAGCCTGGCTACACGCCAGACCGCGATGAGCGGCGCGCAGACGCTGGTGAACCAGATCAACGCCGCGGGTCAGCAATACGACGCGCTGCGCCAGAGCGTCAACACGCAGCTCACCAACACCGTTTCGCAGATCAACAGCTTCACGCAGCAGATCGCGCAGTTGAACGGTCAGATCGCCCAGGCCAGCACGCAAGGCCAGCCGCCGAACCAGTTGATGGATCAGCGCGATCTCGCCGTGTCCAACCTGTCGCAACTGATCGGCGTGAACGTCGTGAACAGCAACGGCAGCTACAGCGTCTTCATGAGCAACGGCCAGCCGCTGGTGTCCTCCAACAACAGCTACAACCTGGGTACAGCGCCTTCGACCGGCGACACCAGCGAGTTGTCCGTCCAGTATCTCGGCCAGGCGGGTGCGAACCCGGCAGCCGCGCCGCAGAACCTGCCCGACAGCAAGATCGACGGCGGCACGCTCGGCGGCCTGCTCGCGTTCCGCAGCCAGACGCTCGATCCGGGCGAGGCGCAACTCGGCGCGATCGCCGTGAGCTTCTCCGCGCAGGTCAACGCGCAAAACGGGCTGGGCATTACGCTCGCCGGCGCCAAGGGTGGCGCGCTGTTCTCAGTGGGCGGCCCGACGGTCTATGCGAATACGCAGAACACCGGCAATGCGTCGCTGAACGTGTCGTTCGCGAATCCCACGCAACCGACCACCGGTGACTACACGCTCGCCTACAACGGCACCACCTACACGTTGACCGACAATTCGACGGGCAGCGTGGTGGGTTCGGCGACCAACCTGAGCCAGCCGATCAACGGCCTGAATTTCTCGACCACCGGGACGATGAACCCTGGCGACTCGTTCACGGTCGAGCCGACCCGCGGCGCGCTGAACAGCTTCGCGACCGCCACCACCGACGCATCGGCGATCGCCGCCGCCGCGCCCGTGCTGGGCGCGGCCGCGTCGAGCAACACCGGCACCGGCACGATCACGCAGGGCACCGTCACGGCCGGCTACACCATGCCGAACTCGACCACCACGCTCTCGTACGACGGCACGGGCCTGTCCGGTTTCCCGGTCGGTTCGACGGTGACGGTGGCCGGTTCCCCCGCTACCACGTATTCGATCACCAGCGCGACGACCGTGGTGCCGTATTCGTCGGCCACCGGCGCCTCGCTGACGATCAATAACGCGACCGCCGGCCAGATGAACAACGTCTCGGTGACGATCAGCGGCGCACCGGCGGCCGGCGACAAGTTCACCATCGGCCCGAACACCGGCGCGAACAACGACGGCCGCAACGCACTGGCGCTGTCGAATCTGTCCACCGCGAAATCGCTGTCGGGCGGCACGGTCACGCTGACGGGCGCGTATGCGAACTACGTCAACAATATCGGCAACCAGACCAACCAGATTCAGACGTCGAGCACCGCGCAAAGCTCGCTGGTGACGCAGATCACCACCGCGCAGCAGTCGGTTTCCGGCGTGAACATCAACGAAGAAGCAGCCAACCTGCTTCAGTATCAGCAGCTGTATCAGGCGAACAGCAAGGTCATCCAGACCGCGCAGACCCTGTTCCAGACGATACTCGGCATCTTCCAGTGAGGCGTTGACAATGCGCATCTCCAGCACGCAGTACTTCAACATGAACGTCGCGACGATGAGCGATCAGCAAGCTCAGTTGTCGCAGTTGTATGCCGAAATTTCGAGCGGCGTGAGCCTCTCCACGCCATCGGACAATCCGCTCGGCGCGGCGCAGGCCGTGCAGTTGAGCTCGACGGCGACGACCCTGTCGCAATACACGACCAATCAGGGCACCGCGCTGGCTTCGCTGCAGCAGGAAGACACCACGCTCGGCAGCGTCAACACGGTGCTGCAGACCATTCATACGCTGGTGCTGCGCGCCGGCGACGGTTCGCTGAACGATGGCGACCGGGGTTCGATCGCGACGCAACTGCAAAGCTTGCGCAGCCAGTTGATGACGCTCGCCAATTCGACCGACCCGCAAGGCAACTACCTGTTCGCCGGTTATCAAAGCAGCGCGCAGCCGTACACCACGAATTCGGCCGGCGTCGTGACCTATTCCGGCGACACCGGCACGCCCGGCGTGCAGATCACCGATTCGCACGTGGTGCAGACCGGCGACAACGGCATTGCGATCTTCGGCAGCGTTGCGCCGATCGGCACCAGTTCCGTGCCGGCCGCCAAAACCGGCAACACCGGCACGGGCGTGATCAGTACGGTGAGCCTGAACAACCCGACCGATCCGACCAACGCGGACAAGTATTCGATCGACTTCTCGTCGGCGACCACCTATACCGTGAGCCAGACCGATCCGGCGACCGGCGCCGTGACCACGAGCGCGCCGCAAGCGTTCACGGCCGGTTCGGCGATCACGCTCGGCGGCCAGTCGGTGTCGATCACCGGCGCGCCGAACGCGGGCGACAGCTTCACGGTGACGCCGGCCACGCAAGGCAGCATGGACGTGTTCGCTAATCTGAGCCAGTTGATCACCACATTGCAAACGCCAGTGTCGGGCGGCGCTTCGACGGCCAGCTTCCAGAGCGCGCTGACCACCAGCATGACCCAGCTCGAGAACACGATGAACAACGTCGTGACGGCGCAAGCAGCAGTGGGTGGCCGCGAGCAGGAAGTGCAGGCATTGCAGACGGTCACGCAGACCAACACGCTGCAGACGTCGAGCAATCTCGCGGATCTGACGCAGACCGACATGGTCAAGACGATCGGCAAGTACACGATGACGCAGGCCGCACTGCAAGCTGCGCAGCAGGCGTTCGCGAAGATTCAGAATATCTCGCTGTTCCAGTACTTGAACTGATAGCACGAGCAGTCTGAAACGGGGAAGGGCGGAAGCCGGTGTGAACGGCTCCGCCCTTCTTTTTTTTCATTGCACTGCGCGGCGAGCGAAGCGTGCTATTTGAACCCCGCCGCTACGCGCCCCATCTGATCGAGGCCGACGTCGAAGAGCCGTATGAAGAACGGAATCATGTTCGGGGTCATCAACTGCAGAAGCAGCATGCCGATCAGCATGGTCAGCGGAAAGCCGATCTGGAACACGCCGATTTGCGGCGCGGCGCGGTTCAGTATGCCGAGCGAGAGATTGGTGATGAGGAGCGCGGCGACCACCGGCAGCGACAACAGCAGGCCCGCCGAAAACACCGTGCTGCCGAAGTTCGCCAGCGTGCGCCAGCCGGGCGCGCCGAGAATGTTCGCCGACACCGGCACCGACTGAAACGTGGCGAGCAGCGCGCTGATCATCTGCAAATGGCCGTCGATCACCAGAAACACCAGCATGGCGATCGTGTTCATGTAGCTCGACAGCACCTGGCTCGAACTGGCTGCCTGCGAGTCAAAGAAAGTCGCGAAGCCGAGCCCCATGCCGAGACCGACGAAATCGCCCGTCGCGCTGATCGCCTGAAACACGATCTGCATGGTCATGCCGAGCGCGATGCCGATCAGGAACTGGTTGACGATGATCCACACGCCTTCGGCGGAAAACACCGTGACTTGCGGCAGCGCGCCGAGCGTGGGCGCGACGATGATCGTGACGAATGCCGCGAGGCCGATCTTCACGCGGATTGGCAGCGAGCGGTTGCCGAGCACCGGTGCGGTGGCGACCAGCGCGAGGATGCGTACGAACGGCCACAGGAACGCGGTGAGCCAGGCGTTCAGTTGCGCGTAGGTGACGGAGAACATCGCGGGTCGGAAGGGAAGGTGAGAGCCGGCGCCGCGCTCAGTTGACGAGCGTCGGAATGTTGGTGAGCGTCTGGCGCAGATAGTCGAGCATGGTCGTGAGCATCCACGGGCCGGCGACCACCATCGTGACGGCGATCGCGAGCAGTTTCGGGATGAACGACAGCGTGCTTTCGTTGATCTGCGTGGCGGCCTGGAACAGGCTCACCACCAGACCGACCACCAGCGCGACCAGCAGCAGCGGCGCGGCGAGCAGCAGGCCGACATACATGGCCTGGTGCGCGAGCGTCATGACGGATTCTTGATTCATGGCGATGGGACCGGAAGCGTGAAGGGCGCGGGCGCGGTTAAAAAGCGCGGTTAAACGAAGCTCTGTGCAAGCGAGCCGAGCAGCAATTGCCAGCCATCGACCAGCACGAACAGCATCAGCTTGAACGGCAGCGAAATGGTCGCGGGTGACACCATCATCATACCCATCGACATCAGCACGCTCGCCACCACCATGTCGATGATGAGGAACGGGATGAAAATCGTGAAGCCGATCTGGAAGCCGGTTTTCAGTTCACTCGTCACGAACGAGGGCACCAGCAGCGACAGCGGCACGTCTTCCGGACCTTGCATCGGCGCGGCGTGCGAGATGCGGGCGAACAACGCGAGATCGCTTTCGCGGGTCTGGCGCAGCATGAACGTCTTGAACGGGGCGAGGCCGCGGTTCACCGCGGTCTCCATCGGAATCGTGCCGTCGGAGAACGGCTTGTAGCCATCAGTGTAGGCCTTGTCGAGCACCGGCGACATGACGAACAACGTGAGGAACAGCGCGAGTCCGACGAGCACCTGGTTAGGCGGCGTCGTGGTCGTGCCGAGCGCCTGGCGCAGCAGCGAGAGCACGATGATGATGCGCGTGAAGCTAGTCATCATCAGCACCATCGCCGGCAGGAACGACAGCATCGTGAGCAGCAGCATCGTCTGCACGCTCAGCGAGTAGGTCGTGCCGCCGTTCGGGCCGGGGCTCGTGTTGAAGGCCGGCAAGCCGGCGGTTTGCGCGAACGACAGTGTCGGCAGCACGAGCATCAGCGCCGGCAAGGCGACAGGTGCAACGCGGCGCACGCCTGAAATCACTTTCGAGGAGGTGCTGGACATGCGAGCGGATTGCGCGTGACGCGCCGAAGGAAGACTGAACTGCATTACCGAACCCCGCCGCCTTGCCCGTTGAAACGTTTGCCCACTTCGCCTTTCAAAGCGTCGCGAAAGCGTTGGCCGAAGGTGCCTGGGAGTGCCGTGCCCGTCGCCCGCGTGCTTGCCGGGCCGGGCTGCGTGGCGCCGAGCGGATCGATGGCGGCCGAACCGGCCGGCATCGTGTGAAGCAGACGGACATTGCCGGGCGCCGTGCCGAGCACGAGCCACGTATCGCCGATCTCGACCACCGCGACCCGTTCCTTGCCGCCGAGCGAGGCGCCGCCGACCGTCTTCACGAGACCGCCGCGGTTTGCCGGCTGCAAGCCGAAGCGGCGAGCGAGCCATGCGCAACCGAACACCAGACCGATCACGACCAGCAGGCCGACGATGGTTTGCAATACCGCGCCGACGCCGAGCGCCGGAACAGCCGTGCCCGCGCCGACGCCCGAGGCGATTTTCGCGGCGTTGTTGACCGCGTTCATGTCCGCCGCGTGAGCGGCCGACGGTGCGAGCAGCGCGAAGATCGACGCCGAGGCGCATAGCGCCGCCACGACGTTCGCAGCCTGTGCAGCGCGATTCAGAACAGTGCGCAACACGGCGCGACCGGCAACGCGTTTCATCGATTCAATTTCCGGATACGTTCGGACGGCGTGATGATGTCGGTCAGACGGATACCGAACTTGTCGTTCACCACCACCACTTCGCCCTGCGCGATCAGACAGCCGTTGACCAGCACGTCCATCGGTTCGCCGGCCATGCCGTCCAGTTCCACCACCGAACCCTGCGCGAGTTGCAGTAGATTGCGGATCGCGATCTTGGTGCGGCCGAGCTCGACGGTCATCTGAACAGGAATGTCCAGGATCATGTCGATGTCGTTGCGCGTCGAGGTCGGCTCGACTTTCGACAGCGGCTGGAACACGCCCGCCGTCGTTGCGCTGACTTCCGTATTGTCGTTCTGCTCGGCCAGCGCGCTGGCCCAGTCCGCCATGGCCGCGTCGTCTTCGGCTGCGGCTGCGTCGGCGGCAAATTGCGGCTCGCCAGCGGCCAGTTCGGCCTCAGTTTTTGCGTTCAGGTCACTCATATCCACCTTCCTTCATCGTTTCGGCTGCGCTGATCATCTTCTGGACCCGCAACGCATACTGACCATTGAAAATTCCGTAGCCGCATTCCATCACCGGCACGCCATCGACTTTCGCCGTGATGTGTTCGGGGATGTTGATCGGCAAAACATCGCCCTTGCGCATGTTCAGGATCTGTTCGAACGTGACCGGCACCTGAGCCAGGTCGGCGGTCAGTTCCACTTCCGCTGCCTGCACCTGCTGCGACAGCACGCGGACCCAGCGGCGGTCGACTTCGAGCGCCTCGCCCTGGATCGGCGACGAGAGGATGTCGCGGATCGGTTCGATCATCGAGTACGGCATGCAGATGTGCAGCGTGCCGCCGGTCGTGCCGAACTCGATCGAGAACTGCGTGACGATGACGATTTCGTTCGGCGTCGCCACGTTGGCGAATTGCGTGTGCATTTCCGAGCGCACATATTCGAACTGCAGCGGACGCACGCTCTTCCACGAGGCCGTGTAGTTGTCGAAGACCAGGTTCAGCAACTTGTTGATAATGCGCTGCTCCGTCTGCGTGAAATCGCGGCCTTCGACGCGGGTATGGAAACGCCCGTCGCCGCCGAACAGGTTGTCGACCACGAAGAACACCAGGTTCGGATCGAACACGAACAGCGACGTGCCGCGCAGCGGCTTCACGTGGACCAGGTTCAGGTTGGTCGGGATCGGCAGATTGCGGGTGAATTCGCTGTACTTCTGCACCTTCACCGGACCGACGGAGATTTCCGCCGAGCGCCGCATGAAGTTGAAAATGCCGACGCGCAACAGACGCGCGAACCGGTCGTTGATGATTTCAAGGCCGGGCATCCGGCCGCGGACGATGCGTTCCTGCGTCGCGATGTTGTAAGGCCGTACGCCCGCACGGTCGCTTTGCTCGGCTTCCGAGTCGGTTTCACCGGTTACGCCCTTGAGGAGGGCATCGACCTCCTCCTGGGACATGAACTCTTCGTGGCCCATTCCTTATTCCTCGTGCGTCCCGTGGCGGTTGATGATGGCAGCGCTGATTAACGTCACGACCGGCGTCACTGCACGACGAATTCGGTGAACAGCACGTCCTGGACATGGATCGGCGCGGCGCCCTTGTCGGTCGGCTGCTCGATCAACGTGCGCAATTCCGTGGCGAGCGCGCGCTTGCCTTCGAGCGGCGCGAGTTCGTCAGGGTGCTTGTTCGAGAGTGCGAGCAGGATGTGGCTGCGCACTTCGGGCATGTGGTCGGTCAGCTCTTGCTGGGTCTTGGCGTCGGTGAGTTTTAGCGTCAGGCCGATGCGCAGGAAATGCTGCTGGCCGTCGTCTGATTGCAGATTCACGGTCATGGATTCGAGCGGGAAGAACAGCGGAGCGGCGAGTGGCGCTGGCGCGCTGGCGGTTTCAGCCGATGCGGCGGCGGGGGCGCGCTTCGACATGAAGAACCACACGCCTGCGCCGGCTGTGCCCGCGGCAATGATCGCTATGAGGACGATCAGGATGATGCGCTTCATCGGGCCCGGAGAGGCGGGCGCGGCTTGCTGGGGTGCGGTTGTGGTTGCCATGAGGTTTGCTTTGCTTGCCTTTAGTGCTGGTGATGGTGATTGTTGTTGATTTGCCTGCGGCGCGATGGGTCGAAAAGAAGGGGGATTGAGGGTTATCTCTGGTTTTTGCTTTTTTGTTGGGCTTTTCTTTTGGTCCGCTGTGGGGTGTTGACCTTTCCTTGAGGTCGCTGTGGTCTATTGGCGTTGCCCCTGTGCGGGGCGGCACCTACTTTCTTTGCCGCGGCAAAGAAAGTAGGCAAAGAAAGCCGCTTCACACAGCCAGCTCATAAGCGGGCCCCTCGCGCAGTCGCAGTAGTGGTGCATCTGGAATCAGTGTTCTCGCGCATTCCGCGTGAGTGACAAGGCGCTCATTCTTCCGGCGACGCTGCGCGCGCCGTGGCGGTACTTCACTTAACCACCCGACGCAAATCGGCGCCCTTTGGTGGGCGCCGCTGATCAACTGTCTGCAAAATCAATGTTCGGCAAATGCTTTGGCGCACGGCGAATGCCGGCGCTCAAGGCATCAACCTCAAGCGAATGTGTCGACCAGGCCTGCCGTGCGGCGCACGGGTACGTTGACCGCCGTGTCGATCGCGTCCGTGCCGCTATTGCCGCCAAACGATCCGCTCCCGCTCGAGCGGCCGCCGGAACGGCCGGAGTCGGCGCTTTGCTGTTGGCCGCTCTGGCGCGCAAAGCCGTCGCTGACGCTTGCGCTTCCCAAGCCGATGCCGTTGGATTCCATCGCCTCGCGCAGCTTCGGCAGCGCGGCTTCGACGGCTTCGCGCACGGACTGGTGCTGCGACACGAACAACGCATGTGCATGGTTATCGGCAACCTGCAAGACAACCTGTAGCGGCCCGAGATCCTTCGGGTTCAAGGTGAGCTCGGCGCTCTGCGAATGTGCGTTCGACAGGAACACCACCTTCTGGCTCAACGCATCCTCCCAGTCAGTCGTGCCGACCTGCGGTGACAGCGCGTTCGCCGCTTCCGCCGCGCCGGCGTTGCCAGTGGTCTGGACGGCTGCCGTCGTGCTCGCTGCGCTCGCCGCGGCTTGCGAAGCGGCTAGCGCCGCTGTTGCTGCATCCGTCGCGCTCTTGAAGGAGGCAAGATCGTCGGCTTGCGTGCCTCCGGCTGCCGTCGCCGTCATTGCGTCAGCCGCCGCTTTTACGGCTGCCGATGGGTCGGCCACGGTCGTCACCGCCGTCGTCATCGCGGCTTTCGATGCAGTCGATCCCTTGCCGTCGCCGAACAGGCCAGCCGCCAGGTTCTTGCCGCCGGTGGCGCCATTCAGCCCAGCGTTCGTACCAGCCAGGCCGTTTGCCGAGGTCGCGGCGCTCGCGGCTGCGCCGCTCGCCAGCGCTTGCGCGGGAACGCCCTGGCCGTTCGCCAATGCGGCCAACGCTGCCTGCAGCGCGTCTTGCAATGACTTCGGATCGGTGGCGGTGGCTTTCTTGCCCGGCGTGCCGCCGGTCGTAGCGTCCGATGCCGTGCCCGGTAGCGTGGTCGCGGCATCGGTCAAGGCTGCTGCGGGGTCGGCGGTTGTCGGCGTATTGGCGCTGTTCGCGTCGGCCTGAGCTTGTGCCTGGGCCTGAGCGGCAGCGGCTGCCGCCGCGGTGCCCGCGTCGGTCTGGTTCGCCGTGTTGCCGGTTTTCGCCGGCGTGGCGTTCGTCTTGTCGGTCGAAGCCTGTTGCGTATCGCCCGACGAAGCCGTGGACGAAGCCGAGCTCGTCGGCTTGCTGGTGTCCTTGCTGTTGCTCGCGTCGTCGGCGCTTTTCGGTGCGGGATCGGCCGGCGGCGGCGCGTCGTGCACGCTCGACGAAGACGGCGACGATCCTGACGACGCCGCGGCCGCAGCCGCAGCCTGCTGCTGGCTCGCGCTCAGCGCAGCCGCGCTGTTCTGCTGGTCGATGCTCTGCTGCAGGGTTTGCGAGAACGGTTTTGCGTTCGCCGCAGCGGCGATGGCCGCGCTGGTTGACGTGCTGCTGGCGGAGCCGAGCAGCGAGCCGATCTGTGAAAGAAGCGACATAGGGAATCCTGTCAATCGGTCAAACGGTGTTCAGTCAATCGAGGTGGCGCTCATGCGCGTCATGCGCCTTCTGCGCGCATCCTCAGAATCCGGGCGGCGTGTTCGTCGGCGTCGCGCTGATCGCGCCGCGCCGTGGTCTTGGCTTCGGCTGCCTCGCCGCGCGCCTGCAGCACTTCGTACGAACCGAGCTTCTGCTTCTGACGCTGCCAATCGGGCTTGGCTGCCTCGACGCGCGCGTTGGCCGTCACCAGCAGGTTGCGCTGCTGTTCAATGGCGGAGTCGAGCGTGTCGATGAATGCCTGGAAATTGCGCATGTTCCCTGCGGGCATGCCCGTCTGGGCCGTCGCGGTGAAGCGTGCGTGGTATTCGTCGCGGTACTGCACGAGGGCGTCGAGCTGCGACTGCACGTCGTTGCGCTCGCGCTGCGCGCGGCCCAGACGTTGCGCGGCGGCGTCCACATCGTCCTGGGCGAGGCCGATGAGGGTCTTGATCGGAAAGTGTTTCGCCATCGTCAGCCTCCTTGGGCAAACAGCGCGTCCAGCATCTCGAGACTCGGTTCAAAGTTCGCGCACTCGCGAAAACCTTGCTGCAAAAATGCTTCCATCCGCGGATACAGCGCAATCGCGCGGTCGAGCAGCGCGTCGCGCCCGCTCGAATACGCGCCGACGTTGATCAGATCGCGGTTGCGCTGATAGCGCGACAGCATCTGCTTGAACATACGCGTCTTGTCCAGATGGTTATCGTCGATCAGCGCGGTCATTGCCCGGCTAATCGACGCTTCGATGTCGATCGCGGGATAGTGGCCGGCTTCAGCCAGCGAGCGCGACAGCACGATGTGGCCGTCCAGAATCGCCCGCGCCGAGTCGGCGATCGGATCCTGCTGGTCGTCGCCCTCGGTCAGCACCGTGTAGAACGCGGTGATCGAGCCGCCGCCCGCCGGGCCGTTGCCGGTCCGCTCGACGAGCGCCGGCAGCTTGGCGAACACCGAAGGCGGATAGCCCTTGGTGGCGGGCGGCTCGCCCACGGCCAGCGCGATCTCGCGCTGCGCCATCGCGTAACGGGTCAGCGAGTCCATCAGCAGCAGCACGTGCTTGCCCTGGTCGCGGAAATACTCAGCGAGCGACGTCGAATACGATGCGGCCTGCATACGCAGAAGCGGCGAAACGTCGGCCGGCGCGGCGATCACCACTGAGCGCGCCAATCCTTCCTCGCCGAGAATCTGCTCGATGAATTCCTTCACTTCGCGGCCGCGCTCGCCGATCAGGCCGATCACGATCACTTCGGCGCTGGTGTAGCGCGCCATCGTACCGAGCAGCACCGATTTACCGACGCCCGAACCGGCGAACAATCCCATGCGCTGGCCACGGCCGACGGTCAAGAGCGCGTTGATCGCGCGCACGCCGACGTCGAGCACCTTGTGGATCGGCTCGCGGTTCAGCGGATTGATGACCGGCGAGGACAGCGGGGCGTCGGCATGCGCGCCGAGCGGACCGAGTCCGTCGAGCGGACGGCCGGAGGCGTCCAGCACGCGGCCAAGCAATTCCCAGCCGACCGGCAGACGCTTCGCGCCCGCCATCGGGTCGGCGATCGGCGCACTTTCGAGCGGGAAGACGCGTGCGCCGGGCAGGAGGCCGATCACTTCAGTGGTCGGCATCAGAAACAGTTTGTCGCCGGAGAAGCCGACCACTTCGGCTTCGGCCATCGGCAGCGAACTGCCTTGCGGCAGTTCGATCATCACTTCGGCGCCTACGGAGAGGCGCAGGCCCACGGCTTCGAGCACGAGACCAGCGGCGCGTGTGAGGCGTCCGCAGGCGCGCATCGGCTTGGCGATTGCGTTGCGCGCGCGCAGTGCGTCGAGGCGGCCGCGCCAGGCTTGCATGTGCGGATTGCTGTCGAGCGCGGGATCGTACGGGGCGTGGGCGACAGCGGCGGAAGCGGAGCTCGCAGGCGCGGCAACCCGGCTCGCGGCGGCGCCCGTCGCCGGATGGGCATGCGCCGGATCGCGCAAGGCGGCTTCGATCGCCGCGACCGCGGCCGCGGCGGGTGTCACCGCAGCCGGTACTTCCGCGAGCGCCTCGGCGCCGAACGACGCCAGCGCCAGTTCGCGTTCGAGCGGCGTCAGGTCGCTGGCGCGGATCTCTTCGAGCGTCGGCTTCACCATGTGCTCACCTTGCCGAGTGCGGCAGCCACACGCTCCCAGCGCGTGTCGATGCCGGCGTCCACTTCGCCGGTGCCGGCTTGCGCGCGGCAGCCGCCGCGTTCCACCGCCGGATCGGTGCGCACGGTCCAGCCGCGCGTCTGCAATTCTTCCATCAGATAGGCTTCGACGACCGGCAGATCGGCGGGACTCACGATCAAAGCCGGCGCGCCGACCAGCGTGGGCTCGGCGGCCAGCACCTCGCGCGCGGCGGCGATCAGCGCGGTCGGGTCATGCTGCACATGCTGGCGCACTACCTGCTGCGCGATGTCGAGCGCGAGTGCGACGAGCGTCTCGGAGATCGCGCCTTGCGCGCCATCGAGCGCGGCCTTGAAGGTTTCGGCCAGCGCGGCGAGCCGCGCGGCTTCTTCGCGCGCTTCGCTCTGGCCTTGCTCGAAACCCTGCGCATGGCCTTGGTCGTAACCGGCTTGATAACCGAGCGCCTGGCCGGCCACGTGGCCGGACGCGATGCCCTGTGCATGAGCGGCGTCGCGCAGACGTTCGAGTTCGGCTTCGAAAGCGCCGTCGTCGACTTCGGGCTCGGGCGGCGCCGGCGGCACCGGATCGAACGAGGCCATCTCCCAGCGCTGGTAGGCCGAGAGGCTTTCCTTCGCCGCGGAGTTCTGATCAGACATATGCATCTTCGGCCTTGCCGCCTAGAACGATCTGGCCGCCTTCGGCCAGGTTGCGCACGATCTGCAGGATGCGGCGCTGCTGCGTCTCGACTTCGGAGACGCGCACCGGACCGCGCGCGTCGAGGTCTTCGGCGAGCAGTTCGGCGGCACGCTGCGACATGTTCGACAGGAACTTCTGGCGCAGCGCGGGCGGCGCGCCCTTCAGCGAGATGATCAACGCCTCGGACTCGACTTCCTTCAGCAACAGCTGGATCGCGCGGTCTTCCAGATCGAGCAGGTTCTCGAACACAAACATCTGATCAATAATCTTCTGCGCGAGTTCCGCATCGTATTGGCGAACATTCTCGATGACGCCTTCTTCATGATTGCTCGACATGAAGTTGAGAATTTCGGCCGCCGTGCGGATGCCGCCCATCGGGCTGCGCTTGAGGTTGTCGCTGCCGGACAGGAGGCCTGTCAGCACGTCGTCGAGTTCGCGCAGCGCGGCCGGCTGGATGCCGTCGAGCGTCGCGATGCGCAGCAGCACGTCGTTGCGCAGCCGTTCCGTGAAGCAGGCGACGATTTCCGACGCCTGATCGCGGTCCAGGTGAACGAGGATGGTCGCGATGATCTGCGGATGCTCGTTCTTGATGAGTTCGGCGACCGCTGCGGAATCCATCCACTTCAGGCCTTCGATACCGCTCGTATCGCTGCCCTGCAGAATCCGGTCGATGATCGCGCCGGCCTTGTCGTCGCCGAGCGCCTTGGTCAGCACGGAACGGATGTATTCGTTCGAATCCAGCGACATGCCGGTGTGCTGCTCGGCCTCACGCACGAACTCCTGCAGGACTTCGTCGACCTGCTCGCGGGTCACGCTCTTCAGTGCGGCCATCGCGACGCCGATCTTCTGGACTTCGCGCGGCCCGAGGAACTTGAACACCTGCGCGGCTTCTTCCTCGCCGATCGACATCAGCAGGAGCGCGCTCTTCATTACGCCTTCAGCGCTCATCGGACACCCAATTTTTCACGACGGTTGCAACGATCTTCGGATCCTGGCGCGCGATGTTGCGCGCGAATTCCAGGTTCCGTTCGTATTTGTGCTTGGAGCTTTCGAGGGCGAGCAGTTCGCTGTCGGTTTCCAGTTCGGCGACCGTGTTCGCGCCCGCGCGCTCGGCGGCGGGAATGCCGTCCAGCAGGATCGGCTCGTCCGGCGAGGGCAGCGCCGCGGCGGCGGCCGACTCCGGCGGCGGGAAAGCGCGGCGCAGCGCCGGCTTCACCATCACGAAGTAGAGGAACAGGGCGACCGCGCCGATGCCGAGGTAAGTAGCGATCTGCTTGGCGAGCGCGATCATGTCCGGCGTGCGCCACCACGGCAGGTCGGCGTTCGGATCGACTTCGGTGGTGAACGGGCTGTTGACCACGTTGACCGAGTCGCCGCGCGCCTGGTCGAAGCCCATCGCGTCCTTCACCAGCTGGTTGACCTGCGCGAGCTTGTCGGCGGTGACCGGCTGCATCGTGGCGTGACCCTTGCCGTCGACCACGCGCAGGTAGTTCACCACCACCGCCACCGACAGGCGCTTGATGCCGCCCATCGGCTGTTCGAGATGGCGCACCGTCTTGTCGAGTTCGTAGTTGGTGGTCGAGTCCTTGCGGTCGCTGACCGGCGTGGTCGTCACGCCGCTCGCGCCATTCGGTGCATTGATCGGCGCCGAAGCCGGTTGCGGCGGCTGGTTCGACAGCGCGCCCGGCACGCCCGAGGCGCCGCCTTGCGACATTTCGGTGGCACTGCTCGATTGCTGGCTGCGGATCGCCGCCTGTTGCGGGGTGCCGTTCGGGCCGTAGTTTTCCGACGTCTGCTCGCTATGCGAGAAGTCGATATCGGCGCTGACCTGCGAGTGCGCGTTGCCCGAGCCGAACAGCGGCGCGAGGATCGCGTCGATGCGCTGCTGGGTGCTGCGCTCGATCTGCTGGCGGTACTTCAGTTGCGAGGCGTCGAGTCCGCTGCCGGTGGACGGCTGCGTCAGCAGATTGCCGTCCTGGTCGAGGATGGTCACGCCCTTCACCGGCATATCCGGCACCGCCGACGACACCATATGGGTGATCGCCAGCACCTGGCCTTCGTCGAGCGCGCGGCCCGGGTAGAGGTTGACCAGCACGGAGGCGGACGGCGCTTCCTTGTCGCGCACGAATACGGACGGCTTCGGAATCGCCAGATGCACGCGCGCCGACTTCACCGACGAAATCGACTCGACCGTGCGCTCCAGTTCGCCTTCCAGTGCACGCTGATAGTTGATCTGTTCGGCGAACTGGCTGATGCCGAACTTCTGGTTGTCCATCAGCTCGAAGCCGACCGAGCCGCTCTTGGGCAAGCCCTGCGACGCGAGGCGCAGACGCATTTCGTGCACCTGTTCGGCCGGCACGAGGATCGCGCCGCCGGCGTCGGAGAATTTATAGGGAATGTTGGCTGCCTGGAGCGCGGTGATGATGGCGCCGCCGTCGCGGTCCGACAGGTTGCTGTAGAGCACCTTGTAGTCCGGCGCCCGCGACCACAGGAACAGCCCCGCCACCACGGCGACCAGCAGCGCCACCGCGAAAATCAGCGGAGCGCGCGGGTTGCCGCGCATTTGCGCGAGGCCGGACAGGCGCTGACCGAAGTTGCCACCGAGGTTGCTCCCCAGGCCGCCGAGGTCTGCTGCTCCACCGGCCTGGCCGGCACCGGCCGCACCGACGCCTGGCTGCGCGCCGGCGAGGCCCATGCGGGCGTCGGGGTTGATCAAAGAGTTGGCTGACGAATCCATGCGTCGGGTTTCTCCGGGATGCCTTTTGCGTTCTGCCCGCTGCCGCACCGAGGGTCGGCGGGCGCACGGACAGAGACTTTCACCATCGAAATTATCCGCAGCGCGGCTCAACCCGATTGCTTGAATAGAGCCGGGTTTCCCCCCTAGTTTCGGGGCTTTCCCGTATGGCCCGCTGCTATGCTTTCGTCCAGATCGGTACGGTTTGGCATGCCGGTCGTCCTTTCCTGGAGAAAACATGACTTTCCCCGTGAACGCGCTTTCGTCGGCGCTGCAACAGATTCAGTCGATGGCGGCGCAAGCGGCCGGCGGCAGTAATGCCGCGGCCGACACGTCCGGCGCGGCTACGCCCACCGGTTTTGCCTCGGCGCTGAAAGCTTCGCTGGACAAGATCAGCGGCGATCAGACCAAGGCGGTCGGCGAATCGCAGGCGTTCGAACTCGGCTCGTCGAACGTGTCGCTGAACGACGTGATGGTCGATATGCAAAAGGCCAACGTGGGCTTCCAGTTCGGCCTGCAGGTGCGCAACAAGCTGGTGTCCGCCTATAACGACATCATGCAGATGTCGGTGTGAACGCGGCTCGGGTGGTAAGGCTGTTCCGCCCGCCCGAACGCGTGCGCGCCGTGTGGCCCACGAGGGCCGCGCCATCTGGCCCCTTAATCCTCCTTACACTGGCCTAAAGCTTTCCCGCTGCCTATCCGATAACCAGGTACAGGCAGAGATCGGGGCGCGGCAACGTGCCCGGATGGGGTGCCATGACCAACCGCAGTGCAAGAGAGGAGGAGCGCCGATGTTTTCCCCAGGACACTCTGGAGCCAATGCGTACGCACGCGTCGGCGTCGAGACAGGGGTGATGGGCGCGAGTCCGCATCGTCTGATCGTGATGTTGTATCAGGGCGCCCGGCAGGCGATCGCGCAAGCGCGCATGCACCTGCAGCAGGGCAATGTGCCGGCGCGCGGAGATGCGATCGGCAAGGCGATTCAGATCGTCGAAAGCGGGCTGCAGCAGTCGCTCAACCTCGAGGTGGGCGGTGAGATTGCGGAGCGGTTGAACGCGCTATATAGCTATATGTCGCGCCGGTTGCTCGAAGCCAACATAAAACAAAGCGAGGCGATGCTGGTCGAGGTGGATGGTCTTCTGGCCACACTCGAAGAGGCATGGATCGGGATTGCCCCGGAGATCGCGCGGATGGCAGCCCAGCCCGCCGCGGAAAGCATGAGATGACATCGAACGCAGAATACTTCGCCCGTTATGAGGCGATTGCAGCGATTTCCTGCCGCATGCTGATGGCTGCCCGGCGCGCACTGTGGAACGATCTGGTCCACTTGCAAGACGAATACCGCCATCTGGTGGACGGGTTGAAAGACGCCGAAACAGGGGTGAAGCTCGACGAATCGGAGCGTCTGCGCAAATACGCGCTGATCCGCCAGATTCTCGCCGACGACGCTGCGATCCGCGATCTGGCGAATCCGCGCATGGCCAATCTGTCCGCGCTGTTCGCCGGACGGCCGACACGCGTGCTCAAGGAGCTGTACGGGGCGCGCTGAGATTTGCCGCGCGCGCCGGCGGCGCCTCTATCCATCCGGCCGACTGACTTTATTTGAGCGCGACGCCGCCAATGTGACCAAGGAATCGGCATGAACGGAATCGACACGGCTGTCGCTTCGGTGCTCGCGAGCCGGATCGACAGTCTGCTCAACATCGCGCCAGGCAGTGCGGCCGCTTCGCAGGCCGGCACGGCGGGCGTCGAAACCGCGCCGACCATGCCGGCGCTCATTGAGACGCCCGCGCCGCAGCCTTCCGCCCAGACCGCGCTGTCCGCTGTCGCGCTGACGCTCAATGCGATCGTGCGCTCGGGCGGCGAGGCGACGCCCGCCGTGATCGGCCAGACGCCAATCTGGCCGGCCGCGCCGGCGCTCGACGTCGAAGTCGGTGCGTTGCCGTTGTTCGATACGTCCGCGGCTGCGACGGGTTCCGCTGCTCCCGCCACCAATCCCAATGCCGCTGGAACCGCGGCCACCGCCAATGTGGCGGCGGCCCAAGTGCCGGTCGCGGCGCTCGCGGCCGCGCTCGAACAGACCGTCGGCGACAGTGGTCTCTTCTACGAAGCGCATCTCGCGCAATGGCTGGCGGGCCAGCGTTCGCCCGCTTCGCTCGCGGGCGAAGCGCAAAACAAACTCGTGGCCGCTGCCGCCCAACTGCCGCTCGACTGGGCGAACGACGGCGGCGAGGCGGCCCCCGCCAATCCGTCCGGCCGCCAAGGCACGGGCGCGGCGCCGAATGGTTCATCGAACAGCGGCGCGCCGGACGCCGGCGCCGCCGCGCGCGGGGCGCCCTCGATTCCTAACGCGCAAGCCGCGCGTTTCGTGGCCGGCGAGGTGCTGGCCAGTTCCCTGTCCGACCTGAACGGCCAACCCACGCGTGCGAGCCTGCATAGCGCGGCGGCACAAACCGTCGACGGCGGCGCCTCGCAGAATTCGCAGTCGATGGCCGCCGCGGTTCATCCCGCGACCGTGCCGTTGGTGCGTCAGCAGCTCGATCTGCTCGCGACCGGGCAGTTTCGCTGGACCGGCGAAGCGTGGCCGGGCGCCAAACTCGACTGGACCATCGAACAGGACGGCGATGAATGGGACCGCAGCGGCGGCGGTACGGCGAGCGAAGACGACCAGCCGTGGCGCACCCGCCTGACGCTGTCGCTGCCGACGCTCGGCACCGTCGACGCGGAACTGACACTGACCGGCACGCGGCTCGTCGCGCGCGTGCAGGCGAGTCCCAACGGCGCCGCGCGCCTTGCGATGCAGGGCGAAAGTTTCCGTCAGCGGCTCGCGGCGGCGGGCATCCAATTGAATGGGTTGACGATTCGCGAGATCGGCGGCGGCGCACCCGCCAGCGCCGCGAATGCAGCGGGTGCGGCGGCCGCTCAGGCGGCAGCGTCGGCGTATGCGCGGTCGGCTTCGGCGGGCAGTTCGGCAGAGGCGGGCGGTGCGGCCGGTTCGGCAACGAACCGAACCACGGGCGTGCGCCGCACGGCGCGAACCAGCCGCACGGAACCCGCGCCGCTCGACGATTTTGATTGGGACATGTGAGATGAGTCGCAAACATCGCCGCAGCGCGGCCGCGCTCGTCTACGACGCCCAAGGCGGCGATCCCGCGCCGCGCGTGATCGCCAAAGGCTACGGCATGTTGGCCGAGATGATCGTGCAACGGGCCAAGGAAGCCGGCCTATACGTGCACGAGGCGCCCGAAATGGTTTCCCTGCTGATGCAGGTGGATCTCGACGCGCGGATTCCGCCCCAGCTCTATCAGGCGGTGGCGGAAATGCTCGCGTGGCTGCATCGGCTGGAGAGCGGCGCGGAGAACGAGCCGCCGCAAGCCGCGAGTGTCGACGCGCAAGACGTCATCGACGTGGAGGCCACCGAAATCGAAGGCGGCCCGGCGGCGCGCTGAACGTTAGAACCGCATCATCAGTTTCAGCAGCGCGTTCACCCGTTTGCCGTACGGTGGCGAAATCCAGCCGCGGGCGTTCAGGCGCGCTTGCGTCAGCACCGGCTTCATCTTCGAGAAAGTCACGAAGCCTTCGTAGCCGTGATACGCGCCCATTCCACTCGCGCCGACGCCGCCGAACGGCAGGCTCTCGCACGCCAGATGCATCAGCGTTTCGTTGATCGCCATGCCGCCGGCGATGGTTTCGTGCGTCACGCGGTCGATCGTGGCGGCGTCGTCGGCGTAAAGATACAGCGCGAGCGGGCGCGGCCGGGCGTTGATCCAGGCGATCGCGTCATCGAGCGTGTCGTAGGGCACGACCGGCAGCAGCGGCCCGAAGATTTCCTCCTGCATCAGCGCGCATTCGTCGGGCGCGTGGGTGACGGCGATGAGCGGGAAGCGGCGGCTTGTTGCATCGGGTGAACTGTCGGTGAGCGCGTGCAGTTGCGCCCCGGCGGCGTGGGCTTCGTCGGCAAGACGTTCGAGGCGTGCAAAGTGGCGCTCTGAAATGATCGAGGTGTAGTCCGGATTGTTGCCGAAGTTCGGGTACATCTTCGTCATCCGCGCACGCGCCCGTTCGATGAACGCCTGCTCCTTGCCGCGCGGTACCAGTACGTAATCCGGCGCGACGCAGGTTTGTCCCGCGTTGAGTGTCTTGCCGGCGATGAGGTTGTCCACCGCGTTGTCGAAGCGCGCGTGCGCGCCGATGATGGCCGGCGACTTGCCGCCCAGTTCGAGCGTGACCGGCGTCAGATGCTCGGCGGCGGCGCGCATCACTTCGTGGCCGACCTTGGTCGAGCCGGTGAACAGCAAGTGGTCGAAGGGCTGCGCGCTGAACGCGGCGGCGAGCGCGGCGTCGCCGTTCACGACCGCGACGTGATCGCGCGCGAAGGTTTGTCCGATGAACTGCTCGAACAGCGCCGAGGTGCGTGGCGTCAGCTCGGACATTTTGATGATCGCGCGATTGCCGGCGGTCAACGCGCTGATGAGCGGCCCGACGGCGAGCAACACCGGATAATTCCACGGCACGATGACGCCGACCACACCGAGCGGCTGCGGCACGACCTTCGCGCGCGCCGGCAGCAGCCATTTGTTGGTGCTGCGGCGCTGCGGTTTCATCCAGCGCTTGCCGTGTCTCAGCGCGCCGTTGATCTCTTCTTTCACCAGCAGGAATTCGGCGAGCAGCACTTCCTGTTTCGCGCGATTGCCGAAGTCGAGGTTCATCGCGTCGGCGAGCGCGTCGCGATTGTCGAGCATGACTTTGCGCAGCGCTTTCAGATGCGCGGCGCGTGTCTCCCACGACGGATACGGCGTACGCAGATAAGCGTGGCGCTGATCGCGCAGCAGCGCTTCGAGCGCGACGACCTCTGGTAGATCGTTCTTCATGTGTCCACTCCCTGACGGATATCGTTGCGCGTCGAGCCGCGCTTTTATTGGATGTGCTCGTGCTGCTTCGCGGCGTGCCGAACGTCAGGCGGGAAAAGCCCGTTCGATGATCGCCGCGTGATCGAACGTGGCCGGCAGCGTGCCGTACACACGGCCGCTCTCACCGCAGCCGTCGGCAAGACGCGTGGCGATGAATGCTTCTGCGACTTCGCCAGGCGCATGTTTGAGAAGCAAGGTCGCCTGCGCGATCAGCACGACCTGCTGCGCGATCCGCCGCGCCGAGGCTTCGCGATGTTCGGCCGGTCCGTTGAGCGTAGCGGCGAGTTTGCCGAGCGCGGCGCTCAATGCCGGATGCGCTTGCGCGTCCGCTTGCCATGCGGCGAACAACGCCTGAGCCGCTTCCGGTTCGCGCTCCATCGCGCGCAGTACATCGAGGCACATCACGTTGCCGGAGCCTTCCCAGATCGAATTCACCGGCGCTTCACGATAGAAGCGCGCCATCGGACCGGTTTCGACATAGCCGTTGCCGCCCCAGACTTCCATCGCCTCGCCAGTGAATTCCAGTGCGCGTTTGCAGACCCAGTACTTCGCCGCGGGCGTGACGATGCGGCGCCACGCGCGCTCGGCAAGCGAGGTGGAGGCGGCGTCGGTGGACTCTTCGAAAGCGCGCGCGAGCCGCATGAACAGCACCGTCGCCGCTTCCGATTCCAAAGCCAGGTCGGCGAGCACGTTGCGCATCAGCGGCTGATCGGCGAGATGCCGGCCGAACGCGCTGCGATGGCGCGCGTGGTGGATGGCCTGCACGAGCGCCGCCCGCATCAAGGCCGCGCTGCCGATCACGCAATCGAGCCGCGTGTAATTCGCCATTTCGATGATGGTCGGCACGCCGCGTCCTTCGTCGCCGATCATGATGCCGAACGCGTCGAGGAATTCGACTTCGCTGCTCGCATTCGAGCGGTTGCCGAGCTTGTCTTTCAGGCGCTGGATCTGCACGTTGTTCTTGCGGCCGTCCGGCGCGAAGCGCGGCGCGTAGAAGCACGAGAGGCCTTCGTGTTCGTCGGTGCGGCCGAGCACGAGATGCGCGTCGCACTGCGGCGCGGAGAAAAACCACTTGTGGCCGACGAGCCGGTAGGCGGCGCCGCGGCCGCTGCCGGCGGTGGAATAGGCGCGGGTCTGATTGCTGCGCACGTCCGAGCCGCCCTGTTTTTCGGTCATACCCATGCCGATCATCGCGGAGGTTTTCAGCTTGAGCGGCACGTCGCGCGGATCGTGCTCGCGCGCGTAGAGCTTGTCGCGCAACGTGGCGAATAGCGCGGGTTCGCGTTGCAACACGGGGATGCTCGCGAAGGTCATCGTCAGCGGGCAGAGCGAACCGGATTCGATTTGCGCATGCAGGAAGTAGCCGGCGCAGCGTGCAACCATTGCGCCGCGTTGCGGATCGGAAAACGGCAGCGCGTGCAGACCTTCGCGGCGCAGGAGCGAAAGCAGCGTGTGCCACGAAGGATGAAACTCCAGCGCGTCGATGCGCTCGCCACGTGGACTGTGCGTGAATAATTCAGGCGAATGGCGGTTGGCGAGTTCGGCGAGCGCCAGCGTGTCCGGCGCGGTGAGCGCCGCGCCGTGCTGCAGCAACGCGCCGCGATGCCACCCGGCGCCGTCGCGTTCGAGGGCGGCCGACAACGCGGCGTCGCTGGAAAACAGGTTGTAGTCCGCCAGCGGTGGAACCTGATTGGTCACCTCGTGAGTCTGGCCGAAGCTGTGCCGTTCCATCTGCTGTCTCCGTTCAACGCATGCTCGCCGGCGTCGGTCGGCAGTGCGCTGTTTGATCGCCGCGTGTCGTGCCGCGGGCCGAGAGGACGGCGCGTACGGCGCCGTGTTTGAATGCCGTGCGCGGCCGCGCGGCGGGCGCAGCGCGTCTTTTATCATAGAGTCGCGGCGCCGCTTCCGTTTAGAGGAATCGCTCTGACGCGAACCCGCCGCGCTATCCGAACGCTCCCTACAATGCCGGTAAAGCGCACGTAGACAAGTGTGCACGTGACAGGGTTCGCGAGCAATGCGCGCCCATCAGGAGGAGCGGATGCAATACGACTACATCATCGTCGGTGCAGGTTCGGGCGGTTGCGCGCTGGCGAGCCGTCTCGCGGATAACTGCCCGGACGCGACGATCGCCCTGATCGAAGCCGGCCCGCACACGGACCGCAATCTGTTCGTCAACATGCCGGTCGGCGTGGCGGCCGTGGTGCCGCACAAACTCAAGACCAACTACGGTTATCTGACCACGCCCCAGCCGGGGCTCGGCGGACGGCAGGGGTATCAGCCGCGCGGGCGCGGCTTCGGCGGATCGAGCGCGATCAACGCGATGATCTATACGCGCGGCCATCCGCTCGATTACGACGAATGGGCGAAACTGGGTTGCGAAGGCTGGTCATGGGCGGAAGTGCTGCCGTATTTCCGCCGCGCCGAAGGCAACCAGCGCGGCGCCGACGCATGGCATGGCGACAGCGGCCCGCTCACCGTCTCCGATCTGCGTTATCAGAATCCGTTTTCGCGCCGTTTCGTGCAGGCGGCAATGGAAGCCGGATACAAACCGAATAGCGACTTCAACGGCGAGGATCAGGAAGGGATCGGCTTCTACCAGGTGACGCAGCGCGACGGACGCCGTTGTAGCGTGGCGCGCGCCTATATCTACGACCGCGAGCGTCCCAACCTGCACACGATTGCCGACGCGACGGTGCTGCGCGTGGCCTTCAACGGCAAGCGCGCGAGCGGCGTGGAGATCGTGCGCGGCGGCCGCACGCAAACGCTCGAAGCACGCGCGGAGGTGGTGCTCGCCGCGGGCGCGTTCAATTCGCCGCAACTGCTGATGTGTTCGGGCATCGGACCGGCGGCGCATCTGCAATCGCTCGGCATTGCCGTGCTGCACGACGCGCCGGAGGTGGGCCAGAACCTGACCGACCACATAGATTTCACCATCAACAAACAGGTTTCGTCGATCGAACCGACCGGGTTTTCGATTCGCGGCATCGCGCGGATGCTGCCGCAGTTCGTCACTTTCATGCGCCACGGGCGCGGCATGCTGTCGAGCAATGTCGCCGAGGCGGGCGGCTTTCTGAAGAGCAATCCGACGCTCGACCGGCCGGATGTGCAACTGCATTTCTGTGCGGCCATCGTCGACGATCACAACCGTCACATGCATTGGGGCCACGGTTATTCGCTGCACGTGTGCGTATTGCGGCCGCATAGCCGCGGTACGGTGACGCTGGCAAGCGCCGATGCGCGCACCGCGCCGGTGATCGACCCACGCTTTTTCAGCGATCCGCGCGATCTCGATTTGCTGATGGACGGCGCGCGGATGGCGCGGCGCATTCTCGATGCGCCGTCGCTCGCGCTGCATGGCGGCAGCGAGTTGTACACGCATCCCGGCCAGTCGGACGCCGAGTTGCGCCGCACGATCGCCGAGCATGCCGACACGATCTATCACCCGGTGGCGACGTGCCGGATGGGCGGCGACGCGCGCTCGGTGGTGGATCCGCAATTGCGGGTGCGAGGCGTCACGGGGCTGCGGATCGTCGATGCCTCGGTGATGCCCACACTGATCGGCGGCAATACCAATTCGCCGACGGTGATGATCGGTGAACGCGCGGCCGATCTGATCGCGGCGGCGCGTCGCGAGTCGCAAGCGGACCTGAAGATGGCGTCGCTCGGCAGAGCTGGCGTGGCGACGAATACCGCCTGAGCTTTCGGCGACGTTTCATTTCATGCTGCTAAATATGAGACAAATTGGGTGAACGTCTGCCAATTCGTCATAAATTGTGCCGTTTCGTTTATGAGATTTCCCGAAACCTATAATCGCGCCGCAAAAAGCAGCGCGTCAGGTGGCGCGTTCGGGAACTCCAGGAAGCGAAGCGATGAGCATCAACGCAATTCAATTGATTCAGTCCGCCATGACGGACGGTGTCGTACGGCAGCTAGCGGGGCGCTTCGGGCTGCCGCCGGACGCGACTCAAAAGGTGCTGGCCACCACGGCGCCGTCGCTCATCGCGGGCCTGATGCAAAAGGGCGCGACGCTTGACGGCGCGCGTTCGCTTTTCGCTACGATTCTCTCGCCGGAGGTGAACGGCCATATCGCCGAACAGTTGCCGCATCTGGTTGGCAGCACGAACGGCGTGAGCCAACTGGAAATGGCCGGGCGGCAATTGCTCGAACGGGCGCTGGACCGCCCCGTCGACGCGCTGAGCGATGAGGTCGCCTCGCAAACCGGGGTGCCGGCGCACGCCACGCATGCCATGACGGGCATCGTCGGTGCAACCCTGCTTGGCTTGCTGAAGCGGCATTGTCTTGAAGGTCAGGGCAATGCCGGGCAATTGCCCACGCTGCTCGGTCATCAACTGCCGGTCATTGCGCCTTATCTGAACGACCGGTTGATGGCCACGCTCGGCCTGAGCGGCCTTGGCGCGTTTGTCGGCAACATTCTGGCGCAGTTGAAGGCCGTTTCGTCGCATATCGATCATCCGACGCCCGCGGCCAAGCCGGTGGCCGACGCGTTGTCGAACGTCCACGTGCCTGTGGACGCTGTGGTGCGCGAAGAACGCCATTCGCACACGTGGCTGTGGTGGCTGCTCGCGGTCGTCGCGGCGGTGCTGGCCTTTCTGTTTCTGCGCGGCTGCCAAAGCCAGCAGAGCGTCGGCCGCGCCGACGGGCGCGGCGGTTCCGAAGCGGCGATCACCATACCGGCGGCATCGGCGCCGGTTCAGGCTTCAGGTGCCGTGCTAGCCGCCAGCGATGCGGCGGTGCTGGCGTCGGCAGCCAGCGCATTGATGCCCGCGAGTTCAGCGAGCGGCGCAAGCGACGCGCACCAACCAGCCGCCGCACCCGCGCCGACCCAGGACAGCCAGCTCAGTTTCACCGTCGACGTCGCCGGCAAACCGACGCTCACGGCCACCGTCGGCAGCGAAGCCGAAAAGACCCAATTCATGGATGAGTTGACCAAGCGCCTCGGTCAATACAATTTCGTCCCGAACATCACGGTCGATCCGGCCACTAAGCCGGCCGACTGGCTGGTCCATTTCGACGGCCTGTTGCCGCTGCTGTCGCTGCCCGGCGCGGAAGTGAAAGTGATTGGCACGCAGATCGAACTGAGCGGCACCGCAGCGGACAAGAAGCTCGGCTTGCTCGACGAACTGAAGTCGCTGCTCGGCACGTCGTATCAGATCGGTTCGTTCGACCTCGCGCACGCCGTCGCCGATGCCAACGAGAACTTCCGCGGCGCGATCAAGAGCCTGCTCACGCCGGATAGTCCGTGCGTCACAGCAGACGTGGTCAAGGTGCTGAACCTGCAGGTGATCAACTTCGCGAGCGCCAGCGCGCATGTGCCTGCTTCGGCGGTGGAAGATCTGAACCAGTCGGCGCGCGTGCTGAACGCCTGCGCGCGCAACGGCAAGACAGCACGGCTGGAAGTGGCGGGCTACTCGGACAACGTCGGCGGCGAACAGGCGAATCTGCAATTGTCGAAGCAACGTGCGGAAGCGGTGCGCGCCTATCTCGTCAAGACGGGCGTGCCGGCTAAATCGCTGATGGCGCAAGGCTACGGTCAAGCGCGTCCGGTCGCGAGCAACGACACGGCGAGCGGCCGCTTCGCCAACCGCCGCATCGAGTTCGTTGCGCAATAGTAAGCACGGCCAGGACCAAGCATGCGAGACATGCCGCCCGGTTCACGTCGGGCGGCATCGTCGTGTCATTTGGCGGGCGGTGTCGGAAACGGCGTCGTGATGCCGGTCACGCCGATGCCCGGCCCAAGCATGAAATCGTCGCCGGCCTGACCGGGCAACGCCTCACGGGCGACCTCGAGCCACGCGCGCGCGGCGTGCGACAGATAACCATTGCGGCGCCAGCCGATTGCCATTTCCCACGGAATTTCCGGTTCCACCACCGGCCGGCAAGTGAACTGCGCGGGGTCGAGACGCCGGCAATACGGCGCCGGCAACAGCGCGATGCCGACACCGGCAAGCACCAGCGCCGCCATAAAATCCCAATGCCCACTGCGTCCGACGATGGTCGGCGCAAAGCCGGCGGTACGGCACGCGTTCAGCACGACATCATTGAGAGCGAGACTTTCGCCGTAAAACACGAACGGCTCGTTGGCGAGTTGCGCGAGCGGCACCTCGTGCAGATCGTCCCAGCTAGAGCCGGTGCGCGCGACCAGCCATAGCAGTTGGCGCGTCATGGGCAGCACGTCGATATTTTCCGGGTCGACCGGTTGCAACACGCCGCCTAAGTCCAGTTCACCGTTGATCAGCGCGGTCTCGATGGCGCGTGAACCCTGCTCGAACAGCTTCAGTTCGATTTTCGGATAACGCTGGCGAAACGCGGCGATGGCCGGCGTGAAGAGCGAGCCGCCCATCGGCGGAATGCCGATGGTGAGTTGACCGCGGCCGAGCGTGTCGAGATCGTTCAGTTCAGCCTGCAACTGCGCGTGCGCCGCCAGCACGTCCTGACCGCGCTGGTAGACGATCCGGCCGGCATCGGTCAGCACCATCTGGCGCCCGTCGCGCAGCAAAAGCGGGGAGCCGATTTCATCCTCCAGCGACTTGACCATCTTGCTGATGGTCGGCTGCGTGACGAACATCTGCTCGGCGGCGACGGTGAAACTTTGCTGACGCACCACTTCGACGAAATACCGCAGCGCACGTAGTTCCACGATCTCAGGCTCCAGAATTCCAAATTGGAATGATCTCAGTGATTGTAAGTCAATATGTTTATATTGCAGAAAGGTCGTGCGGAGCGGTCGGGATGGTTGCGCGCCGGCGTCGCGGTCGACAATCGCGGTCGTTGTGTTCGGTCGAAGTCAGGCTCTGCGCCGAGGAGAAGAGGTCGCACCCATTTCAAGATGGAACGGCGCGCGAACGGCATAACATCTGTGGATCTCCACCGCCGCCCCGCCCATCGCGCCCGTTCATCATGACGCCCGTTTCGATCATCATTCCCTGCTATAACGGCGCGGCGACACTCGCGCGTGCTTTGCAAAGTTGCCGGATTCAGCCTGAAGCCGCACAGATCATCGTGGTGGACGACGGCTCGGCCGATGCCTCCGCAGACATCGTGGCCCAAATCGGCCGCGTCGACGCGCGCGTGGGTCTGCTACGAATGCCTTACAACGGCGGCGCGGCGCGAGCGCGCAACTGGGGCGCGATGCATGCGTCGCACGACCTGATCGCCTTCCTCGACGCCGACGACGAATACCTTCCCGGCGCACTCTCCGCCGCGAGTGCATTCCTCGCGCAAAACCCAAAGGACGTGTCCGTGCGGCTCGACGTCGAGTACGCGGATTTTCCGCGCGACCTCACGGCTCATCCGGACTTCGCCGCGCACGCGGCGACGCTCAGCAATACGGTGCCGAGCGGCCTGTCCATTCGCCGCGCCGTGTACCTCGCACTCGGCGGCTTTCCAATGGACGATGCGTTTCGCCGTATAGGCGGCGAAGACGGCGCGTTGTCGTGGGCGCTGCGCGATATATTCGGCAACCCGCGGCTGAATGACGTGAAGCGCGTGCGCATGCATTATCACGCGGGGATTCACGCCGAACGCTATTTCCGCATCGCACTCGGACTGCAGATTCCGGATCCAGCCGATGTCGCTGAAGCGTTCCGCGTTTCCAGGCAGTTCGTCGACACCGCGCGCGCAGGCATCGCGCAATTGCGCGCGGCTAACGTGATGGCAGAGACTGCCGCGTCGTAAGTCACGCGGCAACCATCGCGTCGGCTTTGCGCACACACGAAACCCAAGAAAACGCGCGCGCCCCGAAGCCATCTCGATTTGCTACAATCGCCGTTCGTCGCCGAGGAGCGTTGCGACGGGTACCGCGAATCAGGCTATTCGCCGGCTGCCCGCCAGGCTCGGAGACTTCAATCGGAGGGCTCGGATGCGCATAGCGCTTTCCCATCCACCGCATCGAACCGCGCTCACGTCAAATTTCTAGTCAATTTCTTAGAAAGGAGGGCGTGATGAACGCCGCAGTTATCGATTCCAAAAATTCCCAGGATTTCGTTGTTGCCGACATGTCGCTTGCCGACTGGGGCCGCAAGGAACTCAACATCGCCGAGACGGAAATGCCCGGTCTCGTGCAGACGCGCGAAGAGTACAAGGCGCAGCAGCCGCTGAAGGGCGCGCGCATCGCAGGTTCGCTGCACATGACGATTCAAACCGGCGTGCTGATCGAGACGCTGACCGCGCTCGGCGCGGACGTGCGCTGGGCATCGTGCAATATCTTCTCGACTCAGGATCATGCCGCCGCGGCAATCGCCAAGGCCGGCACACCGGTGTTCGCGTTCAAGGGCGAATCGCTCGACGAGTACTGGGAATTCTCGCACCGCATTTTCGAATGGCCGAACGGCGAATTCGCCAACATGATCCTCGACGACGGCGGCGACGCCACGTTGCTGCTGATCCTCGGCTCGAAGGCTGAAAAAGACCGTTCGGTGATCTCGAAGCCGACCAACGAGGAAGAAGTCGCGCTGTACAAGTCGATCGAGCGTCATCTGGACGCCGACCCGACGTGGTACTCCACGCGCCTCGCACACATCCAGGGCGTGACGGAAGAAACCACGACCGGCGTGCACCGCCTGTATCAGATGGAAAAAGAAGGCCGCCTGCCGTTCCCGGCCATCAACGTCAACGACTCGGTCACCAAGTCGAAGTTCGACAACCTGTACGGCTGCCGTGAGTCGCTGGTCGACGGTATCAAGCGCGCGACCGACGTGATGATCGCGGGCAAGATCGCCGTGGTTGCCGGTTACGGCGACGTGGGCAAGGGCTGCGCGCAATCGTTGCGCGGTCTGGGCGCGACGGTGTGGGTTACCGAAATCGATCCGATCTGCGCGCTGCAGGCGGCGATGGAAGGCTACCGTGTCGTGACGATGGAATACGCGGCGGACAAGGCCGACATCTTCGTGACGGCAACCGGCAACTACCACGTGATCGGCCACGACCACATGAAGGCGATGCGTCACAACGCGATCGTCTGCAACATCGGTCACTTCGACTCGGAAATCGACGTGGCATCGACCCGTCAGTACGAGTGGGACAACATCAAGCCGCAAGTCGACCACATCATTTTCCCGGACGGCAAGCGCGTGATCCTGCTGGCTGAAGGCCGCCTCGTGAACCTGGGTTGCGCGACGGGCCACCCGTCGTTCGTGATGTCGAATTCGTTCACGAATCAGACGCTCGCGCAGATCGAACTGTTCACGCAAGGCAAGAAGTACGAGAACAAGGTGTACGTGTTGCCGAAGCATCTGGACGAGAAGGTCGCACGCCTGCATCTCGCGCGCATCGGCGCGAACCTGACCGTGCTGTCGGACGATCAGGCCGGCTACATCGGCGTCGACAAGAACGGTCCGTTCAAGCCGAACCACTACCGCTATTAAGCGCGCCGCAGGCGGTTTGACAGCATGACAGTTTGACGACAGGGCGGCGCATCATGCGCCGCTTTGTTCGCCATGCCCGCCTGCCGCTCTCTGTTGCGCGCTTTTTCCCGTTATCGGACATCCTGCCAAAGGAGCTCTACATGACCGTGCTGCTGACCTGGCTGATCAACGCGCTTGCGCTCCTGATCATCACCTACCTCGTCCCGTCGATTCATATCCGCAGTTTCGGCACCGCATTGATCGTCGCGGTGGTGCTCGGGTTGATCAACACGATCCTGCGGCCGTTGCTGATTCTGCTGACGCTGCCCGTCACGATTCTCACGCTCGGACTCTTCATTCTGGTGGTCAATGCGCTGTGCTTCTGGCTGTGCGCGTCGCTGCTGAAGGGCTTTGAAGTGTCGGGTTTCTGGTCGGCGTTCTTCGGCTCGATCCTGTACAGCATCGTTTCGTGGCTGCTGTCCGCGCTTATTTTTGGCAACCGCAGTCTCGGTTGACCCACTGAATCATGAACCCGATCGAACTTTCATTCGAATTCTTCCCGCCGAAAACGCAGGAAGGCGTCGACAAGCTGCGCGCCACACGCGCCCAGCTCGCCACGCTCAAGCCCAAGTTCGTGTCCGTCACGTTCGGCGCCGGCGGCTCGACGCAACAGGGCACGCTCGATACCGTCGTCGATATGGCGAAGGAAGGGCTCGAAGCGGCGCCGCACGTGTCGTGCATCGGCTCATCGAAAGAGAGCCTGCGCGCTATTCTCAACGAATACCGCGCGCATGGCATTCGCCATATCGTCGCGCTGCGCGGCGATCTGCCGTCCGGCATGGGCGAAGTCGGCGAGCTGCGCTATGCGTCGGAACTGGTGAGCTTCATCCGCGCCGAGTTCGGCGACTGGTTCTGGATCGAGGTGGCCGGCTACCCGGAATACCACCCGCAGTCGCGCTCGCCGCGTCACGATCTGGAAAACTTCGCCCGCAAGGTGAAGTCCGGCGCCAATTCGGCGATCACGCAGTACTTCTTCAACGCGGACGCGTACTTCCGTTTCGTCGACGACGCGAAAAAACTCGGCGTGGATGTGCCGATCGTGCCGGGCATCATGCCGATCACGAACTTCTCGCAACTGATGCGTTTCTCGGAGATGTGCGGCGCTGAAGTGCCACGCTGGATCGCGCGCCGGCTGGAAAGCTTCGGCGACGATCGCGAATCGATTCGCGCGTTCGGGCTGGATGTGGTGACCGACCTGTGCGGGCGTCTGATTGACGCCAAAGTGCCGGGTCTGCACTTCTACACGCTGAACGGCGCCGCAGCGACCAAAGCGATCTGCGAACGGTTGGGCGTTTAAGCTCCTATCACGTTGTCGAGACGAAACCGCGCGGCTGACGCAGCCGTGCGGTTTTTTTTCGCGCTGCAAATGCCATGCGACTGTCAGGCGAATGAAGCCGGAATGACCAATCCGACGCTGGCACAATCGTCGCAACGGCTGCTGCGTCGCAACAAACACGCCAGCCCGACCCAAGCTTGCGGCGCGTAAGCCCGCATTGAACCCGATTTTTGTGCTGTCTATGATCAAAGCGCAGCTGACGTGGCTGCTGTGCGGAGAACGTGATGACGGTATCCAAGTTGCTGTTTGCAGTTCGCCAAACCTGCCTTCCGGCGTTGAGCGTCTGTGCGGTTCTGAGCGCCGGGTTTTCGCCCGCCGTCGCCGACGCGGCCAAGCTGCCTGACAAGACCCTCGTGTTCTGCTCCGAGGGCAGTCCGGCGGGCTTCGACAGTGCGCAATACACCACCAGCGTGGAGTTCAGCGCGGGGTCGTACACGGTCTACAACCGCCTGATCGAGTTCGCGCACGGCAGCACGGATATCGAGCCGGGTCTCGCCGAGAAATGGGACGTGTCGCCGGACGGGCTGACCTATACGTTTCATTTGCGCCACGGCGTGAAGTTCCAGACCACGGCGTTCTTCAAGCCGACGCGCGAATTCAATGCGGACGACGTCGTCTTCACCTATCAGCGCATGCTCGATCCGGAACAACCGTTCCGCAAGGCGTACTCGGTGCCGTTCCCGTATTTCACCGATCTGGGCCTCGCCAAGAACATCACGAAGGTCGAAGCGGTCGATCCGTACACGGTGCGTTTCACGCTGAAGGAAGTCGACGCACCGTTTTTACAACAGATCGCGATGCCGTTCGCCTCGATTCTCTCGGCGGAATACGGCGATCAGTTATTGAAAGCGGGTAAAGCGTCGGATATCAATCAATATCCGGTCGGCACCGGTCCATTTATTTTCCGCAGCTATACGAAAGACGACACGATTCGCTTCGACGGTAATCCCGACTACTGGAAGCCGGGCGTCGTCAAAGTCGGCAAGCTGATATTCGCGATTACCGTCGATCCGGCCGTGCGTCTGCAGAAACTGAAACGCGGCGAATGCCAGGTGATGTCGTATCCGCGTCCCGCCGATATTCCGACGGTGAAAACCGATGCGTCGCTCGTCATGCCGAACGAGGTGGGTTTCAACCTCGGCTATATCGCCTACAACACCACCAAAAAGCCGCTCGACAACGTGCTGGTGCGCCGCGCGCTCGATATGTCGATCAATAAGAAAGCGATTATCGAGTCGGTGTATCAAGGCGCGGGCCAGGCGGCGACCAACCCCATGCCGCCGACCCAGTGGGGCTACGACAAGAATCTGAAGGACGCCCCGTACGACACCGAAAAAGCCAAAGCGCTGCTGAAACAGGCGGGTTATCCGGACGGCTTCGATTTGACGCTGTGGGCCATGCCGGTTCAACGGCCTTATAACCCGAATGCGCGGCTGATGGCGGAAATGCTGCAATCCGATTGGGCGAAGATCGGCGTCAAGGTGAAGATCGCCACCTTTGAATGGGGCGAATATATTCGCCGCGGCCATGCCGGCGAGCATGAAGCCATGCTGATCGGCTGGACCGGCGATTATGGCGATCCGGATAACTGGCTCGGCGTATTGCTGGGCTGCGACGCGGTCAACGGCAGTAACTTTTCCAAATGGTGCTACAAACCTTATGACGATTTGATCAGAAAGGGCCGTGGCACGACCGCTCTGCCTGAGCGCACCAAGGCTTATACGGAAGCCCAGGAAATTTTCAAGGATCAGGTTCCGTTCACGCCGATCGCCCACTCCACGGTCTATCAGCCGATCAGCAAGAACGTCACGGGCTTCAAGATCGACCCGTTCGGCCCGACGCAATTCATGAATGTGGGTCTGAAATAAGGCCCGCGGGCCGTTTTTTGCTGAGACGACCCTCTAAAGCCGCATGCTCCGGCCAGCGCCGGCGTGCGGCGGCCCTTATGCCCGAATGGTTTCCGATCGTCCACGCTGCGGGGGATCGGAGTAACCGGCAAAGCGGTAACTCCGATCGACACACCTGGAATTTCCTCCGCTTGGTGCTGTGAGCCAAGCTCAAGTAATATCGCGCTACGCCGGCGGGAGCCGGCCACGAACCTGGAGGAAACATGAAGCAAAACAATCTGTTGCGCGCCGCGCGTGTTACGACGCTCGTCGCAGCTGCAGCGGCATCGATGGTGGGCGCAAGTGTCGCCCGCGCTGAGATTCCGAACAAAACCCTGGTCTACTGCTCAGAAGGCAGCCCTGCGGGTTTCGATCCTGCCCAATACACCACGGGCACCGATTTCACGGCTAATACGTTCACGGTCTACAACCGTCTCGTCGAATTCGAACGCGGCGGCACCAAGGTCGAACCGGGCCTCGCCGAAAAGTGGGACGTGTCCGCGGACGGCAAGACGTACACGTTCCATCTGCGTCATGGCGTGAAGTTCCAGACCACGTCGTTCTTCAAGCCGACGCGCGAATTCAATGCGGACGACGTCGTGTTCACGTTCCAGCGCATGCTGGACCCGAACTCGGCCTTTCATAAGGCTTACCCGGTCCAGTTCCCGTACTTCACGGACATGGGCCTCGACAAGCTGATCACCAGTGTCGAAAAGGTCGATCCGTACACGGTCAAGTTCACGCTGAAGGAAGTCAACGCGCCGTTCATCCAGAATCTGGCAATGGAATACGCGTCGATTCTCTCGGGTGAATACGGCGACCAGTTGATGAAAGCCGGCAAGGCCGCCGACATCAACCAGTTCCCGGTCGGCACGGGCCCGTTCATCTTCCGCAGCTACACGAAGGACGCGACGATCCGCTTCGACGGCAATCCGGATTACTGGAAGCCGAACACGGTGAAGATCTCCAAGCTGATCTTCTCGATCACGCCGGACGCCGGCGTGCGCGTGCAGAAGATCAAGCGCGACGAATGCCAGGTGATGAGCTATCCGCGTCCCGCCGACATCGCGCCGCTGAAGGCTGAAGCGAACATCGCGATGCCGTCGCAACCGGGCTTCAACCTCGGCTACCTCGCGTACAACGTGACGCACAAGCCGGTCGACAAGGTCGAAGTGCGTCAGGCGCTCGACATGGCGATCAACAAGAAGGCGATCATCGACTCGGTGTACCAGGGCGCGGGCCAGGCTGCCACGAATCCGATGCCGCCGACCCAATGGTCGTACGACAAGAACCTGAAGAGCGCGTCTTACGATACCGACAAGGCCAAGGCCCTGCTGGCGAAGGCTGGCTACCCGAACGGCTTCGACATCACGCTGTGGGCGATGCCGGTGCAACGCGCGTACAACCCGAACGCCCGCCTGATGGCGGAAATGATCCAGGCCGACTGGGCCAAGATCGGCGTGAAGGCGAAGATCGTCACGTATGAGTGGGGCGAGTACATCAAGCGCGCTCACGCAGGTGAGGACGACACGATGCTGATTGGCTGGACCGGCGACAACGGCGATCCGGACAACTGGCTCGGCACGCTGCTCGGCTGCGAAGCGGTGAACGGCAACAACTTCTCGAAGTGGTGCTATAAGCCGTTCGACGACCTGATCCAGAAGGGTCGCGTCACGTCTGATCAGGGCGCGCGCACGACGGCTTACATGCAGGCGCAGCAGATTTTCGCGCAGCAACTGCCGTTCTCGCCGATCGCTCACTCCACGGTGTACCAGCCTGTCAGCAAGAAGGTGGTGGACATGCGCATCGAACCGCTCGGCTACGCGCGTTTCGATGGCGTCAGCATCAAGTAATTCGTCAAGCTAGTCGTAAAATTCGCGCAGTACGCTTTTCGCACGGTTAGAAAACTGGTCGAAATGGTCCGGCGACCGGGGTCACGAGCCCTCGTCGCCGGTTGCGTTTTTTCTTCACCAAGACCATAGGGACGAACCATGTTCCGCTTTGTTTTGCGCCGCATCGGCATGGTGATTCCGACCTTCATCGGCATCACGATCCTCGCGTTTGCGCTGATTCACCTGATACCGGGCGACCCCATCGAAGTGATGATGGGCGAGCGCGGCGTCGATCCCGCCATGCACGCCGCCGCGATGCACCGGCTCGGGCTCGACGAATCCCTGCCGATGCAGTACGTCCACTACATCGGGCGCGCGCTGCACGGCGACCTCGGCACCTCGATCATCACCAACACCAGCGTGATGGGCGAATTCCTCGCACGCTTTCCCGCTACCGTCGAACTGTCGATCTGCGCGATGCTGTTCGCGCTGATCGTCGGCTTGCCGGCGGGCGTGTTCGCGGCGTTGCGGCGCGGCACGGTGGTCGATCACGGCGTGATGGGCACGGCCCTGACCGGCTACTCGATGCCGATCTTCTGGTGGGGCTTGATCCTCATCATGGTGTTCTCCGTGAAGCTCGGCTGGACTCCGGTGTCCGGCCGCATCGCGGTCGAATACGACATTCCGCACGTGACCGGCTTCATGCTGATCGACGCGATGATGTCCACCGACGAAGGCGCGTTCAAGTCCGCGCTGAGCCATCTGATCCTGCCGGCCATCGTGCTCGGCACGATTCCGCTGGCGGTCGTCGCGCGCATGACGCGCTCGTCGATGCTCGAAGTGCTGCGTGAGGACTACATCCGCACCGCGCGCGCGAAGGGCTTGTCGCCGGGGCGCGTGATCGTCGTGCATGCATTGCGCAATGCGCTGATTCCGGTGGTGACGGTGATCGGTCTGCAGGTCGGCACGCTGCTCGCGGGCGCGGTGCTGACCGAGACGCTGTTTTCGTGGCCGGGTATCGGCAAGTGGCTGATCGACGCGATCGGCCGGCGCGACTATCCGGTGGTGCAGGGCGGTATCCTGATGATCGCCACGCTGGTGATCGTCGTGAACCTCGTCGTCGATTTGTTGTACGGCGTGCTGAATCCGCGCATCCGCCATACGAGGTGAACCGAAATGGCAGACATTCAAAATACAGTCCCCCAGTCGGTCACTCCTCCGAGTGGCCGCGCTATCGCCGCCCGGGAATTCTGGGCGAATTTCTCGCGTAACCGTGGCGCGGTCAGCGCCGGCGTCATCGTGCTCGTGCTGATCTTCATCGCGATCTTCGCGCCGTTGATCGCGCCGCACAGTCCGATCGAGCAATACCGCGACTTCGTCAAGATTCCGCCCGCATGGCTCGAGGGCGGCAGCTGGAAGTTCATTCTCGGCACCGACGAAGCGGGCCGCGACATCCTCTCGCGTCTGATGTACGGCGCGCGGCTGTCGTTCTGGATCGGCTTCGTCTCGGTGGTGCTCGCGTTGATTCCGGGCGTCGTGCTCGGTCTGATCGCGGCATTCTTCGAGAAGTGGGCCGACACGCCGATCATGCGCATCATGGACGTGCTGCTCGCGTTGCCGTCGCTGCTGCTCGCCGTCGCGGTGGTGGCGATCATCGGTCCGGGTCTCGTCAATACGATGCTGGCAATCGCGATCGTCGCGCTGCCGGGCTATGTGCGTTTGACGCGCGCATCGGCGCAAGGAGAGTTGCAGAAGGAGTACGTGACGGCCTCGCGCGTGGCGGGCGCCGGCACCTTGCGTCTGATGTTCTCGCAAGTGCTGCCGAACTGCACCGCGCCGCTGATCGTGCAGGCCACGTTGGGTTTTTCGTCGGCGATTCTCGACGCCGCGGCACTCGGCTTTCTCGGCCTCGGCGTGCAACCGCCGTCGGCGGAGTGGGGCGCAATGCTGGCCTCGGCGCGCGATTACATCGACAGCGCCTGGTGGATCGTCACCATGCCGGGTCTGTCCATCCTGATCTCGGTGCTCGCGATCAATCTGCTCGGCGACGGGCTGCGCGACGCACTCGATCCCAAACTGAAAAGGATGGCCTGACATGATTACCTTATTGACCATCCGCAATCTGGCGGTGAACTTCAACGGACTGCCCGCTGTCGACCGGATCAACCTCGATGTCGCGCCGGGCGAAGTGGTCGGCGTAGTCGGTGAATCGGGCTCGGGCAAGAGTGTGACGATGATGGCGCTGATGGGCCTGATCGACGCACCGGGCATCGTGACCGCCGACGAAATCACCTTCAACGGCAAGAACCTGCTGAAGGCGTCGGCGAAGGAACGCCGCAAGATCATCGGCAAAGACATCGCGATGGTGTTCCAGGACGCGCTCACCAGTCTGAATCCGAGCTACACCGTCGGCTATCAGATCAAGGAAGTGCTGAAGCTGCATGAAGGCTTGCGCGGTAGTGCGTTGGACAAGCGCGCGCTGGAACTGCTCGATCAGGTCGGCATTCCCGACCCGAAAGGCCGCATTGGTTCGTTTCCGCATCAGATGTCGGGCGGCATGAACCAGCGCGTGATGATCGCGATGGCGATTGCCTGCAACCCGAAGCTGCTGATCGCCGACGAGCCGACCACCGCGCTCGACGTGACGATCCAGGCGCAGATCATGGAGCTGCTGATCAAGCTGCAGAAGGAACGCGGCATGGCGCTCGTGCTGATCTCGCACGATCTGGCCGTAGTGTCCGAGGTCGCGCAACGCGTCGCGGTCATGTACGCTGGCGAAGTGATCGAGACCAACCGCGTGCCCGACATCTTCGCCGCGCCGCATCATCCGTACACGGAAGCGTTGCTGGCGGCGATTCCCGAGCACAATGTCGGCGCCGTGCGGCTCGCTGCATTGCCGGGCATGGTGCCGGGTCGCGACGATCGTCCTAAAGGATGTCTGTTCGCGCCGCGCTGCAAGTATGTGGTCGACGACTGCATGAAAGCGCGGCCCGCGCTCGCGCCGATGCAAGGTCACGCTGAAGTGGCGCGCGTGCGCTGCATCAAACCCCTGAACCTGAGCGGCGACGCCAACGTTCACACCCATGGAGGCGCACGATGAACGCAGTACTCGAAACGCGGCGCCAGTCGGACCATGCGGGCGATCACGTGTTGGTCGCGGAGCAATTGGCGCGCTACTACACGGTCAAGCGCGGCATGTTCGCGTCGGGCACGGTGAAGGCGCTCAACGGCGTCTCGTTCGCGCTCGACCGCGGCAAGACCTTGGCGGTGGTCGGCGAATCCGGCTGCGGCAAATCGACGCTCGCGCGTCAATTGACCATGATCGAAGCGCCCACCGCGGGCCGTCTGTTGATCGACGGTGAAGACGTGGCCGGCGCCGATCACGCGAAAATCGCGGCGCTGCGTCGGCGCGTGCAGATGGTGTTCCAGAACCCGTTTGCCTCGCTGAATCCACGCAAGACCGTCGAGCAGACGCTCGGCGAGCCGCTTGCGATCAACACGCAACTAAGCGTGACCGAACGCGCCGAACGGATCGCGCAGATGATGCGCACCGTCGGTCTGCGTCCGGAACATGCGAAGCGTTATCCGCATATGTTCTCCGGTGGTCAGCGCCAGCGCGTGGCGATTGCGCGCGCGATGATTCTCGACCCGCAGATCGTGGTCGCCGACGAACCCGTGTCGGCGCTCGACGTGTCGATCCAGGCGCAGATTCTGAATCTGTTCATGGATCTGCAGGAGCAGTTCAAGACCAGCTACGTGTTCATCTCGCACAACCTCTCGGTGGTGGAGCATATCGCCGACGACGTGATGGTGATGTACTTCGGCGGCGTGGCGGAGCTCGGCGACAAGAAGCGGATTTTCTCGAACCCGCGTCATCCGTACACGCGCGCGCTGATGTCGGCCACGCCGTCGATCTTCGAGGCGGATCGCACGATCAAGATCAAGCTGCAAGGTGAAATGCCCTCGCCGCTGAATCCGCCGTCGGGCTGCACGTTTCATCAGCGCTGCCCGTACGTGATCGACCGCTGCCGCAGCGAAGAACCGAAGCTGCGCGAAGTGGATGGCCGCCAGGTGTCGTGTCACCGCGCCGAGGAGGTGGGGGACGTGGATGCCTGATGGGTTGGCGGCGCGTCGTCTTACGCGCCGCTTGCGTGATGGCGGCCTGAATGCTGCTTTCACGCGGCGCTGGAGGGCGCGTGCACTGACCGGTGCCGCGCTCTTCGGCGTTTGTTCCGTATTTCATCCCGGCGTCGGGCCGATCGGCGTCGCGCATGCCGCCGGGGCGGCCGCCAATGCACCCGCGCAGGCGGGGCGTCCGGCGCTCCCGGTGCCCAACATGCCGGCGCCGCCACGCACCAGTTTGCCGGGCCTCAATCCGCCGCCCGTTGCGCCGCCTGCCTTGCCGGGCACCACGGCGAGCGGCCCGGTGCGCGCGCAGCCTGCGCGCATGCCGTTCTATGTCGCGACACGCGGCACGACCACCATCTACGTGCTGGGCACGCTGCATGTCGGCGATCCCGCCGACTACCCCGCCAATCAGCCTTTCCGCGCGCCGATCCTTGGCGCACTCGCCGCCTCGCCGACGCTGGCGCTCGAACTGTCACCCGACGAACTGCTGGTTTCGCAAGACGACGTCTCGAAGTACGGCGTCTGCCGGCGCGACTGTCTGCCGGGATTGCTGCCCGAGCCTTTGTGGCACAAGCTGGCCCTCCGGCTGCACGGCAACCCGGCGGCGCTCGAGGCCATCAAGAAGATGCGGCCGTGGCTCGCTTCGCTGCTCGTCGAAACCTACGATTCGCTGAGTGCCGGCCTGCAGACTGAGTACGGGTCGGAAGCGCAACTGCAAAATGTCTATCTCCGCACGCGCGGCAAGATCGTCGGTCTGGAGACGTTGTCGCAGCAGATGCGCGCGTTCACGGGACTGTCGCTCGCGCAGCAGCGCGAGATGCTGGCGCAGGATCTGGTGCAGACGCCGGCGGAAAACGTCGCGGATGTGCGGACCTTGCACCGTCTGTGGCGCGTGGGCGATGCGGATGCGATCGCCGCCTGGCAGGCCGCGAAATCCGAAAAACTGGCTCGCGACAAACGCATCTCCGATTCGATCGACAACAAGATCGTCTATGACCGCAACCGCCGCTTCGTTTCGCGGATGCTGCTGATCGCCGCGCCCAACAAGCCGGTTTTCGTGGCGATCGGCGCGTTGCATCTGGGTGGCCGCAAAGGCGTGCTGCAGATTTTGCGGCAGCACGGGTTTGTGGTGGAGGCGGGTTGAGCTTCATCGCAGCCCGGCACGAGATCTACGCAGCGACTCAAATGTTCTAAACCGGATCGGCCGTTCGGCCATCACCGGAAGCGGTATCTGAAGCGCCCAGTCCGACGCTCACGTGTGCCGCAAACTGCTCGCGGCGCACGCAGCCATAGCGGCCTTTAGCGTTTCGGTCACTTCCTTGACCACCGGCGCCCAATCCCCCAGCACCGCCTGCCGGAACAACCTCATCCCCGGATACCACGGCGAGTCGCGGCGCGATTCCAGCCAGCGCCAGTCCGAATTGGCGGGCAACATCAACCACACCGGCTTGCCCAATGCGCCCGCCAGATGCGCGACGCCGGTGTCCACGGCGATCACCAGGTCGAGATTCATGATCAACGCGGCCGTGTCTTCGAAACTGTTCAATTCGGCGGTGAAATCGTGGGCACGCAAAGCGGGCGGCGCGTCGGCCAGTTGCGCATGCGCCGGGCCTTTCTGCAGCGCGTACCAGGCGACGTAGTCCGACTCGCCGAGCGCGCTCAGGTCGGTTAGCGTCATCGAACGATAGCGGTCGTTGCCGAATGTAGGACTGCCGGCCCAGACGAGGCCCACCTTGCGCTTCGATTTGTCGGCCGCGCCGAGCCGTTTGCGCCATGCCTTCATCTTCGCTTTATCCGCGAACAGGTAGGGCACGTCTGCGGGAATGTCGGAGAGATCCATGCCGATGCACGACGGCACGCTCATCATCGGTACCCAGAAATCGTATTCGCCGTCGGGCTTGCCGCTGACTGCGCGATGCACGCCCGCGATCCGTTCGACCAAAGGTAGCAGCGGTTCGCGCACGCACAGGTCGACCGTCGCGCCGCGTTGGGCGAGCGCGCTTGCAAAGCGCAGGAACTGGAAGTGGTCGCCGAAACCCTGCTCGCCGACCAGCAGCAGACGACGTCCTTCGAGCGGCCCGCCATGCCATTCGGCCACGCCCGGCACCGCGATTGCGTCATAGTCGCTCTTGCGCCAGCGCAGCGCGAATTCAGCCCAGCCTTGCCGATAGTCGCCGCGCTTGAGCAACAGCCACGCGAGATTCTGATGCGCGTCCGCGTAGTGCGGATCGAGCGCGAGCGCCCGGCGATAGAAACCTTCCTCTTCGTCCAGCCGGCCTTGCGCACCGAGCGATCCGCCCAGACACACGAGGTGAGTCGGAATCGGCTTGATTGCGACTGCATGCCGGTAATGCGCTTCGGCGCCCGCGTAGTCGCCGAGCTTACCGATCAGGCTGCCCAGATTGACGTGCGCCTCCGCATAGTTAGCGCGCAGCGCCAGCGCCCGCTCGAAGCTGGCGATCGCCGCGCCCTGGTCGCCACGCGCTTTATGTGCATTGCCCGCGTTGAAGTGCGCTTCCGCCGATGTCGGATCGAGCGACAAGACCCCGCGATAGCACGCCAGGGCTTCGTCGAAACGCGCGAGTTTGCTGAGCGCCGTGCCGAGATTCAAATGCGCGTCGAGCAGCGCGGGGTTCGAGGCCAGCGCCAACCGGTACTGTTCGATCGCTTCGTCCAGGTCACCGTGCGCTTGCAGTGCGACGCCGAAGTTGTTGTGCGCGTCGGCGAAATCAGGTTGGAGTTGCAGCGCCTGGTCGTAGCAGATCATCGCTTCGTCGAGATGGCCGAGCGCGGCGGCCACGAGTCCTCGGTTGCTCCAGCAGGCGGCATCGTGACGGTCGAGTTTGAGCGCGCGGCTCATCAGGCTGGCGGCGGCGTCGTGATCACCGCGCTGGTATTGCAGCACGCCGAAGTAGTGCAGCGCTCCCGTATGGACGGGATCGAGCACGAGGGCTTCGCGATAGAGGGATTCGGCGGCGTCGAGCCGGTTGGCCTGATGCGCTTCGAGCGCGGCGTCGACCAATGAGGCGAGGTAAGCGGCGTGCGGCGGTTCGTTGCGCGCGCGATCAGACTGGGATTGATGTTCCATGGAATCTGCGGGAGAGCGTCGGCGGCGCGCGCTGCGCGTACCGGCGCGTGTGGATGGGAGAGCGTCCAGCATCGTATGGTCGCCCCCCATTTCCCGACGATCGGACGCATCCTAATTCGGTTGCATCCGTGCCGTGCAGTGAGTCCATTTCATCGACGTATCGCGGAGATATCCTGCGATACGTCGGTGTTTCTTCACATCAACGGTAAGAGTCCTACAGAAACATCAGGAAATTCAACAGCAAGATATTCACGATGAGCAAGGTCAGCGCGGTCGGTATCTGCACCTTGATCACCGCGTTCTTGTCCGGCAATTCCAGCAGCGCGGCCGGCACCATGTTGAAGTTCGCGGCCATCGGCGTCATCAGCGTGCCGCAGTAGCCGGAGAACATGCCGATCGCGACCATCACCGCCGGGTTGCCGTGAAACACGCCCACCAGAATCGGCACGCCGACACCGCCGGTCATCACCGGGAACGCCGCGAAGCCGTTGCCCATCACCATGGTGAAGAGCGCCATGCCGATGCAGTACACGGCCACCGCGATGAAGCGATAGTCGAGGCTGATGTAAGCCGTCGTCACGTGTGCGACGGCCTTGCCGACGCCTGCGTCCGAGAACACGAGGCCGAGCATGCCGAGCATCTGCGGCAGCACGGCGGCCCATGACAGCGCGTCGACCAACCGGCGCGTTTCCTTCATCGACTGGCCGACGGTGTCGCGCGTCATCACGCAGGCAATCGCGAGCGCGATCACGCAGCCGATGCCGAAACCGATCAGTGTGACGTTGGCCTTCTCGATCAGCGGCATGCCGCCGAACACCAGATGGCTCGCCGACAGCGTGATGATCACGGTGACGACCGGAATCGTCAGCGCGGGCACGAACAGCTTGTTACGCAGACGCGCGGCGCTTGCCTTACGCGCTTCGAGCGACAGCACTTTCGGCTTGCCCGCGGTCACGCCGCCGAAGCCGGCAATCAGCGCCATCACGATCACGAGCACACCGACCACGGCGGGCGGCAGCTTGTCGCCGATCAGGAAGATCAGCGCGTAAAGAATCCAGAAACCGCCGGCGGTAAAACGGCGCGGGTGATCCTTGTCCGTGACGATCATGCCGCCGACAACCAGCAGCACCACGCCCAGCAGCCAGAACAGATAGGTAATCGTGAGCGTCATGCTTTGTCTCCTGCGGCGGATTGCGTTGACGAACCAGCGACGTTGCTCGCCGGGGCATTGCCGCGCAGTTCGCGCTCGAGCTTGCGGTCGAGCAGATACAGACGGAAACCGTGAATGATGAACGCGCAGATGGCGGTCGGAATGCCCCACACGGCCACGTGAATCGGCTCGACGATGATCCCCGCTTCCTTCAGGAAGGTGGTCATCAGCACGATCGCGCCGAACGCGACGAAGATGTCCTCGCCGAAGAAGAGGCCCACGTTGTCGGTCGCCGCGGAGAACGCGCGCAGTTTGAAACGCACCGCGTCGCTGATCTTGCCGAAGCGGGTTTCGGTCGCGCCTTCGGCCATCGGCGCGATCAGCGGACGCACCATCTGCGGATGGCCGCCGAGTCCGGTCAAACCGACCGCCGCGGTCAGTTCGCGCACCAGCAGATAGACGATCAGGAGACGCCCGGCGGTGGCGGCCTTGATGCCGCCGATCCATGTTTGCGCGCGCTCACGCAGGCCATGCCGTTCGAGCAAACCGATCACGGCGAGCGGCAGGAGAATGATCAACGGGATATTGCGGGTCTTGATGAAACCGGTGCCGATCTCGGCAAGAATCTTTTCAGGCGGGAAGTGCGCGGCCAGGCCGGTGATAATCGCGGCGACCGCCACGATCAGCATCGGATTGAACCGTAATAAAAAGCCGACGATGATGACGGCCACGCCAATGAGCGGCCATAGACTAACTGTTGTCTGCATCTGGATCTCCAAACAGGGTTTCAACCTCGCCGCTTGTGACGGCTAACGTGGGCCGGCGCCGGGTGGTCCAGACGCCGTCTTGCTGCCGCGGCTCTTGATGGCCGCGTTTGCTTCGAACTACACCTGCACCCGCTGATCGACTGCGGGTACTGCAATGCGTCGTGTACCTGGCAAACGCCCCGCGTGGAGCGGGGCGTTGCAAGGAGCACCAGGTTTGAATCGCGCTGTCCGTCCCGCGGTTCGGCCGGCGCTTCAGGCGCGGGCGGCGCCGGCCGCGTGGACTTCGATGCCCGCTTCCTGCAGCGCGCCGCGAATGCGTCGCGCGAACGCCAGCGCATGCGGACCGTCGCCATGCAGGCAGATGGTCTGCGCGTTCAGCGACACCCATTGACCGTCCACAGCCTGCACGCGTTGCTCGCGAACCATTGCGAGCGTGCGCGTCAGCACTTCGTCTTCGTCGTCGAGCAGCGCGCCGGGTTCTTTGCGCGGCACCAGCGAGCCGTCCGCGCGATAGCCGCGATCGGCGAAGACTTCTTCGACGGCAACCAGACCCGCGTTGCGCGCGGCCGTCACGAGACCGCTGTTGGCGAGCGCGAACACCGCCACCGACGGATCGAAGTCGTGCACCGCCGAGACGATCGCGTCGGCGATCTTGTTGTCGCGCGCGGCCTGGTTGTACAACGCGCCGTGCGGCTTGACGTGCGCGATTCGCCCGCCTTCGGCCTGGGCAATCGCCGACAGCGCGCCGAGTTGATACAGGACGCCCGCATAGATGTCGTTGGCCGGCAGATCCATTTCCTTGCGACCGAAATTCTCCGGATCATTGAAGCTCGGATGCGCGCCGATCGACACGCCTTTCTGCACCGCCCAGCGCACACAATCGCGCATCGCGTTGGCGCCGCCCGCGTGCCAGCCGCACGCGATGTTCGCCGAGCTGACCAGGTCGAGCAGTGCCTCGTCGGACCCGCAACCTTCGCCGAGATCGGCGTTCAAATCGATTTCCATGGTGTTCCTCTGCTCTTCAAGAAAACGCCGGGCCGCCCCAAGTTTTCTTGGGGCCCCCTTGCGGGGCTGGCGCGAAGCGCCAGGTTGGGGGCGCTCGTCGTTACAGTGTTGCGACGGCCGCTTGCCGCGCGCAGCGTTCTTCGTGCATCGCGATCGCGGCGTCGATCTGCCGCAAATACGTACGTTCTTCCAATAAGGCCTGACGCGCCTCGTAAGGCGTCGTCGGGATGAAGCGGACGGCGGCGTTCAGGCGCACCTGCGCGAGCTTCCACAGATCGGCCTGAATCACCGCGCCGATCTTCGGATAGCCACCGGTGGTTTGCGCGTCGCTCATCAGCACGATCGGCTGGCCGTTCGGCGGCACCTGAATCGTGCCGGGCAGCACCGCGTGCGAAAGCAGATCCGTTTTCCGGGTCCGCTTGAGCTCGTTGCCCGCGAGGCGGTAGCCCATGCGGTTGCTGTTCGGCGTGACGAGCCATTCATCGGACCAGAACGACTCGTGGGCTTCATCGGTGAAGCTTTCGTATTCCGGTCCGCGCAGCACGCGGATCGGCACGGCCCACGGCACGCCCGACGGATGACGGCCGCGCCGCAGCGGCTCGTGAACCAGCACGAACTTGCACCAGGCGGGCGCCTTCACGCCGAACTCCGGCGCCTCCGGCGTAAAGCCGAGATGGCCGTGCTGCGGCGGCGCGCCGACCGGCAGGCGGTCGCCGTCGCGTAGCGCGCGCCCGCCGAGTCCGCCGAAATGACCGGCGAGATCGGTGCTGCGCGAGCCGAGCATCGGTAAGACGTCGACGCCGCCCGCCACGCACACGTAGCCGCGCATGCCGCGCTTGGCCGCATTGAGCACCAGTTCCTGGCCGGCCTGCACCGGCAGGCTCCACCACGAGTAGACCGGCTTGCCGTCGAGCGTCGCGCCGAATTCGGTGCCCGTAATAGCGACCCGCGTGGCGCGCAGAAAGCGCAGCACGGTCGGGCCGAAGGTGATTTCCAGACCCGCCGCGTCGGGCCGGTTGCCGACCAGCCGGTTGCCGACTTCGAGCGACAGACGATCGAGCGCGCCACCCATCGCGACGCCGAGATGCCGGTAGCCGTGACGGCCGAGATCCTGAATCGTGGTCAAGAGACCCGCGCGAATCACATCGATCATGCGTGTATCCCCGCGATGGTGAAGCGCACCCGGTCGCCCGGCTGCAGCAGCGTGGGCGGGCGGCGCGCCGGGTCGAACAGCGGCAGCTCGGTGCGGCCGATCAACTGCCAGCCGCCGGGCGAAGTGGCCGGATAAATGCCGGTCTGTTCGCCGCCGATGCCGACGGACCCCGCCGGCACTTCCAGCCGCGGCGATGAACGGCGCGGCGTGTGCAGCGCGGCTTCGAGCCCGCCCATATAGGCGAAGCCCGGCTGGAAGCCGAGAAAGAACACGACATACTCGCCCTGCGAATGACGTTCGACGACCTCGCGCACGCTCAAGCCCGTGTGATTGGCGACCGCTTGCAGATCGGGGCCGAACTCGCCGCCGTACTGCACCGGAATCTCGACTTCACGGCCGGGCGCGGGCGCATCGCTCACCGCATTCCAAGCCGTCTGCAGGTGGCTCACCAGCGCGTCGCGGTCGGCCTCGAGCGGATCGAAGACGAGCGTGAGGTTGTTCATGCCCGGCACCACCTCCAGCACGTGCGGCCAGTCGCGCGCGGCCTCGGCGGCCGCCCACACGCGCTGCTGGCATTCCAGCGTGGCCGGCGGCGGCGCTTCGCAGACTAGCGCGCTATCGCCGAGCGGAAAAATTCTTGGTTGGCTCATGGATTAACAGCCCAGGTCGAGTCGATGGATTCGGGCACAGCACACCCTTTGAACGGTTAACGGCATCGGGCGGGCGACGGTTGAAGCGTACATTATCAATAAAATATCAACAATTTCTCAATAAGCGTTTGTGCCAGGCTCCCTGGGATCGAACGCGCGTCGTACACTCCCGACACCTTCCCAACCTGTCTGTCGAGAATCGTCACCATGTCGCGCCATCCCACCAAGATCGTCTCCTCGGAACATCTCGTGTCCGAGACCAGCGCGGAACTGTCCGAACTCGAGTACGCGCTCATCATGGCGGGCAATGCATTCAACCGATGGATGGTGCGCTGCATGTCGGCGGCAGGCGAAAAGGACATGACCGCCATCGAAGTCTCGCTGCTGCATCACGTCAGCCATCGCGAGCGACGCAAGAAGCTGGCGGACATCTGCTTCGTGTTGAACATCGAAGACACGCACGTCGCCACCTACGCGTTGAAGAAGCTCGTAGCTAGAGGGTATGTAAAAAGCGAAAAGACCGGCAAGGAAGTGTTCTTCTCGGCGACCGATGCGGGCCGCGAACTCTGTCTGAAGTATCGCGAGGTGCGCGAGAGCTGTCTGATTTCGACGTTGAAGGAAAGCGGCCTGACCAACGAGCAGATCGGCGAAGCGGCGCAGTTGATGCGCAACGCGTCAGGTCTTTACGACACGGCTGCGCGGGCGGCAGCGTCTTTATAACGCAGGACTGTTTGTTTTGCGGCGGCGCGGCGCGCCGAGGCTAAAAGCGCGGCGCGCGCCAAACGCTCAATCCGCCGGGCGCGGGTAGAGCGCCGCCTCGGTGACGATCAGGTCGAGCGGAATGTCGTGGGCTTCGCGTATCAATGCCGGTGCGCGGCACGCTTCATAGGCGATGCCGACGGTGATCGGCTTGGCCGCACTCGGCCACGCAGCCAGCGTGCGATCGTAATAGCCGCCGCCGTAACCGAGCCGGTACCCGTGAGCGTCGAAACCCACGCACGGCACGAACAGCAGTTGGGGAATCACAACGCGCCCGGACGTCGGCTCGGCGATCTCATGATGGCCGATCTTCATTGGCATTGCGGGCGTCCATGCATGAAATTCGAGGGGCACGCCGCGCTCCTTGACCACCGGCAGACTCGCCTCGCGTTGCGCGCTTGCCGCTAGCCAGACCGAGATGGCGGCGCGCGCGTCGAATTCACCGGCGAGCGGCCAGTAGAATCCCACGCTATTCACACCGTACTGCTTTAACGCATCCAGCAGGTGCCGTGCGAGCGCGGTATTGTGCGCGGGCTCAGAAGCGGCTTGTAGCCTTGCTTCCAATAGCATTTTACGCAGCGCCTTTTTCGATTCCGCTGCAGGGTTGCATGCTATGCTTGGGTTCAATTCGCGCTCCAGAAACAACGATGTCAAAACGCCTTTACCGAGTATATCGCGCGGCCGGTCTGGCGCTTGCCGCTGCGGCACTCGTCGCGTGCAGCACGGCCTCCGCCGTCAAGCCCCTTCCCCTTTCGCAACTCACGAACGACGACCAGATCTTCGTCCAATTGCGCGAGGCCGCCCGCAATAACGACGCGGCGCGCGCAGCGCAGCTGGCCAGCATGATCCCGAGCTATCCGGCGCCTTCGTATCTGGAGTACTTCCAGATCAAGCCGCAGTTGTTCGATTCGAGCGGCCACGCGCGGATCGACGCGCCGGACGCGCCGGTGCTGTCGTTTCTGCAAAAGTACGACGGCCAGGCGATCGCCGACCGCATGCGCAACGACTACCTCACGGTGCTCGGCGCGCGTCACGACTGGCGCAACTTCGATCAGCAATACGCCCGTTTCGTGCTGAACGACGACACGCAGGTGAAGTGCTACGCGCTCGAATCGCGCGCCTCGCGCGGCGAAAACGTCGCGGATGCGGCGCGCGCGCTGCTCGTCGATCCGAAGTGGTACGGTGACGGCTGCGTCGATCTGATCAACTCGCTGGCTATCAACCAGCAGTTCAATTCGGCCGACGTATGGCAACAGATCCGCCTCGCCTACGAACAGAACTACACCAACACGGGCGCGAAGCTCGTCGATGCGCTCAGCAACGAGCCGCCCGATCCGGTGCTGTTCAATCAGGCCACCACTACGCCGCCGCTGCTGCTGGCGCGCGGCGTCGGTCCGGATACGCAGTCGCATCAACTGGCGTTGCTGGCCATCACGCGCATGGCGCGCAACGATCCGGCCATGGCCGCGGCCACGTTTGCCTCGGTGGCGCCGTCGCTGAGCTCGCCCGAGCGCGCCATCGGCTGGGGCACGATTGCCTATCAGGCCGCCGCCAAGCAGATGCCGAGCGCGGTGGACTGGTATCGCCTGTCGGTGAATGCGCCGCTGTCGAACCCCGCGTATGAATGGCGCACCCGCACCGCCTTGCTCGCGGGCGACTGGACGATGGTGCGCTGGTCGATCGAACAGATGCCCGCTGCGCTGCGCAATCAGCCGTCGTGGGTGTATTGGCATGCCCGTGCGCTCAAGCAGGCCGGCGACACGACCACGGCCAATCAGGAATTCGAGTCGATTTCGCAGGGCTTCAACTTCTACGGCCAGTTAGCCGCGGAAGAACTGGGCCAGAAGATCACGGTTCCGCCGAAAACCACGGTGAGCGACGCCGAGGTGCAACAGGCCGGCAACACGCCCGGCTTCGATCTGGCGCAGCGCTTCTACGCGCTGAATCTGCGGCTCGAAGGCAATCGCGAATGGAACTGGCCGCTGCGTACCATGAGCGACCGCCAACTGATCGCGGCCGCCGAATACGCGCGCCGTATCGAGCTGTATGACCGCACCGTCAACACGGCGGATCGCACGAAGAGCGAGCATGATTTCTCGCTGCGTTATCTGTCGCCGTTCAAGGATATCGTCGAGCGCGATTCGCAGTCGAATGGACTGGACGTGGAGTGGGCCTATGGCCTGATTCGCCAGGAGTCGCGCTTCATCATGAACGCGCGCTCGGAAGTTGGCGCGAGCGGTTTGATGCAGTTGATGCCGGGCACCGCCCAACTGGTCGCGAAGAAGATCGGCCTGGGGCCGATCTCGCGCGAGCAGATGAACGACATCAACACCAACATCCTGCTCGGCACGAACTATCTGTCGATGATCTACAATCAGTTCGATGGGTCGGCCGTGCTGGCCACCGCGGGCTATAACGCCGGTCCAGGCCGTCCGCGCAACTGGCGGCAGTCCTTGCAGCATCCGGTGGAAGGCGCGATCTTCGCCGAGGCGATTCCGTTCCAGGAAACGCGCGACTACGTTAAGAATGTGTTGTCCAACACGGTCTACTACGCGGCATTGTTCGAAGGCCGTCCGCAATCGCTGAAGGCGCGGCTGGGTTATATCGCGCCGTAAGCGCCGTGCCGCCGCCACCTCGTTCCGAGGCGGCGGCGCGCCACGCCAGCCGTTGCCGCGGCTTCCACCAGGGAGTCGAAAATGCGACATAAAGCCATTGCGATCATCGGCGGCTCAGGTTTTATCGGCAGCCATCTCGTCAACGCCCTCGTCGAAATGGGCAAGGACGTGCGCATCGCCACCCGGCGGCGCTACAACGCCCGTCATCTCACCCTGTTGCCCATCGACGTGATCGAAGCGGACGTGTTCGATCCGGTCCAGCTCGCGCGCTTCGTCGAAGGCGCCGATTGCGTGATCAACCTCGTGGCCACGCTGCACGGCAAACGCGGCACGCCGTATGGCCCGGAGTTCGCGCGGATGCATGTGGAATTGCCGACTAAAGTCGTCGCCGCGTGCGAAGGCAAGGGCGTGCACCGGCTGCTTCATATCAGCGCGCTCGGCGCCGACTCGAACGGCCCGAGCATGTACACGCGCTCGAAGGGCGACGGCGAGAAGGCCGTGCACGCGGCGAATCTGGCGTGGACGATTTTCCGGCCCTCCGTGGTGTTCGGCCCGGAAGATCAATTCCTCAACAAATTCGCCTTCCTGCAACGGATGTTTCCGGTGATTCCGCTCGCCATGCCGGATGCGAAATTCCAGCCGGTGTACGTCGGCGACGTCGCGAAGGCGATCGTCAACGTGCTCGACCTCGATGCCGCCGGCGGCCGCACCTATGAACTGGGCGGCCCGACTGTTTACTCGCTCGAAGATCTCGTCAAGTATTGCGGCGATGTGATTGGCAAGCATGCACGCATCATCCGCTTGCCGGAAGCGTTCGCGCGGCTGCAGGCGCTGACCTTCGAAATGGCACCCGGCGAACCGGTGATCTCGCGCGACAATCTCGATTCGATGAAAGTCGACAACGTGTTGAGCGGACCGCTTGCGCCTGAACTCGGCATCGAGCCGGCCAGTATCGAAACGATCGCGCCGATTTATCTGACCGGCACGTCCACGCGTTCGCGCTTCGACACATTCCGCGCCAGCGCGGGACGTTAAATTTTCTCTCATTCCTTATACAAAGCATGAAGCTGCTTATTGGTGACAAGAATTACTCATCATGGTCGATGCGGCCGTGGCTGCTATTCAAACACTTCGGCATTCCGTTCGAAGAAGTGCTGATCCACCTGAATCAGCCGGACACCAATGCGAGAGTGCTGGCACTTGCGCCGTCGGGTCCGGGCAAGATCCCATGTCTGGTCAACGACGACGGTTCGGCCACGTGGGATTCGCTGGCGATCGCCGAAACGCTGGCTGAGCGATTTCCTCAACATGCGCTCTGGCCGCGCAACGCGGCCGCGCGCAGCCGCGCGCGCAGCGTGAGCGCGGAAATGCATTCGGGCTTCGGCGAACTGCGTTCGAACATGTGGATGAACATTCGCGCGTCGTTCCCGGGCAAGAACGCGACACCGGGCGCGTTGGCTGATATCGCGCGTATCGAGGCAATCTGGCGCGACTGTCTCGACACCTACGGCGGCCCGTTTTTATTCGGCGAGTTCAGCATTGCCGACGCGATGTACGCGCCGGTCGTGATGCGCTTTAACACGTGGCAGCCGGCGCTGTCGGAAGTATCCCAAGCTTATGTACGGCGCGTAACGGAACTGCCGGCGGTGAAAGCGTGGATCGACGACTCGCTGAGCGAAACGCACACGGTTCCGTATCAAGACGACTGCCCATGAACATCTACGCAGTAGGCGGCGCGATCCGCGACGAGTTGCTGGGCGTCCCGGTGCAGGACCGTGATTACGTGGTGGTCGGCGCGACGCCGGAGCAGATGGTGGCGCAAGGCTACCGTCCGGTGGGCAAAGATTTTCCGGTGTTCCTGCATCCGCAGACGCACGAGGAATACGCGCTCGCGCGCACGGAGCGCAAGACGGCGGCCGGCTATCACGGCTTCCAGTTCTTCTATGCGCCGGACGTCACGCTCGAAGAAGACCTGGCGCGCCGCGATCTGACCATTAACGCCATGGCGCGCGAGGTGCGTCCGGACGGCGAGTTGACCGGCCCGGTGATCGACCCGTTCAACGGCCAGGGTGATTTGCAGGCGCGTCTGTTTCGCCACGTCAGCGATGCGTTTCTCGAAGACCCCGTGCGGATTTTGCGGATCGCGCGGTTTGCGGCGCGCTTTGTGGATTTCACGGTCGCGCCGGAGACGCTGACGCTCATGCGCAAGATGGTGGCCGACGGCGAAGTGGACGCGCTGGTGGCCGAACGCGTGTGGCAGGAAGTGTCGCGCGGCTTGATGGAGAAGAAGCCGTCGCGCATGTTCGAGGTGCTGCGGGACTGCGGCGCGTTGGCGCGGATTCTGCCGGAAATCGACGCGCTGTTCGGCGTGCCGCAACGCGCCGACTATCACCCGGAAGTGGACACGGGCGTGCACGTGATGATGGTGGTCGATCATGCCGCGCAGCAGGGCTATGCGTTGCCGGTTCGGTTCGCCGCGCTGGCCCATGACCTCGGCAAGGCGACTACCCCCGAAGACGTGCTGCCGCGGCATATCGGCCACGAGGGCCGCAGCGTGGATCTGCTGAAGCCGTTATGCGAGCGGCTGCGGGTGCCTAACGATTGCCGCGATCTTGCGGTGCTGGTTGCACGTGAGCACGGCAATATTCATCGTGTGATGGAGATGGGGGCCGCGGCGCTGGTGAGGCTGCTTGAACGCAGCGATGCGATCCGCAAACCCGCGCGTTTCGCCGAAGCCTTGCAGGCGTGCGAGGCGGATGCTCGCGGGCGGCTTGGGTTTGAGATGCGGGATTATCCGCAGGCTGAGCGGTTGAGAGTCGCGCTGGTCGCTGCGCGTGGCGTCGATGCCGGTGCTGTGGCTAAGCGGCTTGTCGATGCACCCGCTGGGATCAAGGATGCCGTGCATCAGGAGCGGGTCAGGGCTGTGGAAGCGGCGATCGGCTAAGTCCGTTTTTTGACGTCTTGGGCGGCGGCTTCGAGCCTGCTTCTTTGCCGCTGCCGTCAATGGCAAACTAGAGCAATCTGGCCAGAAGCGAAAGCACCATCGACAACACCAACGTCGACATAAACGGAAACGGGTACTCCCGCCCAAAGATCCGCAAAGTCACATCGCCCGGCAGGCGCCCAATGCCGATCTTCCTAAGCCACGGCCAGCAAGACGACAACACCGCCACCGCGATAAACGTAGTCAACAGCCAGCGGATCATGGCCAATTCCTGAAGCAAAACTTCATAGCGTATGCGACCGGTCGCCACTGGAAAACGCTTGCAGCGTGTCATCCAGTCCGCGCGAAAACGCGATCACCTTGAATAGCTCGCCCATCTCCGCCTCCGACAACAACTTCTGCACCGCATTCGCCGCAGGCAGATATCTCGCCGTGTCCGTAGGATCGATTCGAGATAACGCCTCGGTAATCCCGGCATTCAGCAGAAACCGCGCTTGCGACGTAAAGCCCAGCAAGTCCGCGCCCGTCTCGACGCCGGCTTCGGCGATGCCAGTGAATTCCACGTGCGCCGTGATGTCCTGCAAGCCCGGATAGAGGAAAGGATCGCCATGCGCCCGGTGCCGGTAGTGGCACATCAACGTGCCTTGCGCACGCTGCGTATGGTAGTACTCGTGACGCGGAAAGCCATAGTCGATGAAGAAAGCCGCGCCGCGTGCGAGCATCGTGCAGATCGTGCGTGTGAATGCGCTCGCGGCTTCGTGCGTTTCGGTCACGTAGTCTTCGCCGGCGGTTTCGATTTCCGACAGCAGCGCGAGGTCCGAAGCGGCGGACACAGGCCGATCGTCGAAGGCGAACGCGTCGTCGCGCCATACCACGCCGCGCTCGAGCCACGCGCCGCCGGTGAAGGCGAACAAGCGCACCGGCATCGCGTCCAGCACCTCGTTGCCGATTACCACGCCTTCAAAGCGCTCCGGCAAAGCATCCAGCCAGCGCACTTTGGCCGCGAGCGCGGGCGCAGCGGCCTCGATCGTCTCGCGTTGGCGCTCGCGGAGCTCGCCCGACAGATCCACGATCGAATAGCTGTCGAATTCCGCATCCAAAGCGTCGAGCGCGTTGAGCAAGCCGGCGGCGAGTTTGCCCGTGCCGGCGCCGAATTCCATCACGTCGCGCGTGCCGCTCGCCTGCAAGGCTTCCGCAACCGGGCGGGCCAGCGTCGCGGCAAACAGCGGCGACAGTTCCGGAGCGGTGACGAAGTCGCTGCCGTCGTCGCCGCGCAGCCCGAATTTGCGGGCGCCGCCGCTGTAATAGCCGAGCCCCGGCGCATACAGCGCACGTTCCATGTAGCGGTCGAACGGCAGCCAGCCGCCGGCGGCGTCGAGCTCCGTTCGGATCTGCGCGACCAGCGCTTCGGACTGCGCAAGCGCGCTCGGGCCGGGAGCAGGTAAACTATCGGGTTGGTGAGCTTTCGGATTCATCCCCGCATTGTAAATGACCGCCTCTCTGGACACCGCCGCCCCCCGCGCGCCCGAAACGCCGCGCGTCGTGCTGATTACCGGCGCCGCCCGCCGTATCGGGCGGGCGCTCGCGCTCGGCTTTGCCGCGCGTGGCTGGGACGTGGCCGTCCACTACGGCGCCTCGCGGGAAGAGGCCGACGAACTGGTCGCTGAAATCACCGCCTTGGGCCGCCGGGCAGTCGCTTTGCAGGCAGAACTGGGCGACGAGGCCCAGGTCGAGCGGCTTTTGCCGGCTTGTATCGACGCCTTGGGCCGGCCGTCGTGTATCGTCAACAATGCGTCGCGCTTCGAAGAGGACACGGCGCAGACCGTCGGTTACGACTTGCTGCTGAAGCTGACCGCGATGAACGTCGGCGCGCCGCTGGTGCTGGCGCGCAGGCTGTTCGAGGCCACGCCGGAAGCCGCGCGCACGGACGAAAGCCTGCGCAGCGTCGTCATCAACGTGCTGGATCAGAAGCTGTACAACATGAACCCGGACTATCTGTCGTACACGCTGACCAAGGCGGCGTTGCAGACAGCCACGGTCGCGCTGGCGCAGGCATTGGCGCCGAAAGTGCGCGTGGTCGGGCTCGCACCCGGTCTGACGATGCAGTCCGGCGATCAAACGACGGACGGTTTCGCGGCCGCTCACCGTACTACGCCTTTGGGCCGCGCGTCGCGGGCCGAGGATATTGTCGCCGCCGCGCTGTATCTCGCGGATGCAGCGGGCGTCACCGGAACGACGCTGGTGGTCGACGGCGGGCAGCACCTCGTGCCGCTGCCGCGCGACGTTATGTTTTTGACGGGCGCCTGAAGCGCGCGCGGCCAGCCGTTGTAGCGGCGGCCGCCGCGCTGTGAAGCGCCCCTTTGCGTGCTCCGCACGCTTTTTTCGACTGGAACGAACATGTTTGCCGCTCTTTCGCATCCCCGGCTCGCCGATTGCCGCCGGCTTTTTCTGCGCAATTACGAAGTGCACATCAACATCGGCGTGCACGACTTCGAAAAGCGCGGCGAACAGCGCGTCGTGATCAACGTCGAACTGTTCGTGCCGCTCGCGCTGTCCACGCCGGTTCAGGACAAGCTGAACGAAGTCGTCGACTATGACTTCATGCGCTCGACCATTTCGCGACGCGTCGAGCAAGGCCACATCCACTTGCAGGAAACGCTCTGTGACGACCTCGTCAAGACCATGCTCGAGCATCCGCAAGTGCGGGCCGCGCGTGTGTCGACGGAAAAGCCGGACGTTTATCCTGACTGCGACGCGGTGGGCGTCGAAGTCTTCCGCATCAAAGAGGATTGAGCCATGAATGCTCCGGAGATCCTGAACGGCGCCGCAACCGCCGAAGCCGCTGCCGCAACCGAGGCCACGCAAGCCGCCTCGCGCGCCAAGTCGCCGCTCACGCGCCGCGAACAGAAGGAAGCGTACGAGAACAACAAGCTGTTCAAGCGGCTCGCGCGCCAGGTCGGCCAGGCGATCGGCGACTTCAACATGATCGAGGACGGCGACAAGGTCATGGTGTGTCTGTCGGGCGGCAAGGACAGCTACGCGATGCTCGAAATTCTGATGCGGCTGCGCGAGCGCGCGCCGATCAACTTCGATATCGTCGCGGTGAATCTGGACCAGAAGCAGCCCGGTTTTCCCGAGCACGTGCTGCCCGAGTATCTGAAGCAGCTCGACATTCCGTTTCACATCGAGAATCAGGATACGTACAGCATCGTCAAGCGGCTGGTACCGGAAGGCAAGACTACCTGTTCGCTGTGCTCGCGGCTGCGGCGCGGCATTCTTTACCGCGTCGCCGGCGAGCTCGGCGCGACCAAGATCGCGCTCGGCCATCATCGCGACGACATTCTGCAAACGCTGCTGCTGAACATGTTCTACGGCGGCAAGCTGAAGGGCATGCCACCCAAGCTGCAATCCGACGACGGCAAGAATATCGTGATCCGCCCGCTCGCCTACGTGAAGGAAACCGATCTGGAGAAGTACGCCGAGCTGCGCGAATTTCCGATCATTCCGTGCAACTTGTGCGGCAGCCAGCCGAATCTGAAGCGCGCGGAAATGAAGGCGCTGGTTCGCGATTGGGAGAAGCGCTTCCCGGGTCGCATCGAAAACATGTTCAATGCATTGTCGAACGTCGTGCCCTCGCATTTGATGGATCACAAGCTGTTCCCGTTCGCGGGCCTGCGTGCGACCGGCGAGGCCGATCCGCAAGGCGATATCGCCTTCGACGAGGAGCCGTGTTCGACCGATGCCGGCGACGGCGCAATGCCCAGCGCAACAAAATCGATCTCCATCGTCCAGTTCGACGAGCTTTGACGAAAAACGCCCGTGGTATGGGCGTTTCCGCACACTGCAGTACGCATCAAGGCCGCCACAGCGGCCTTTTTCGCTAGAGGGTGCGTGTTAGAATCGACGCCTCCAAACTCGTCTATTTGCCGTGCCATGAACATTGTGATTTTGGCGGCAGGCACCGGCAAGCGCATGCGGTCCGCGCTTCCCAAGGTGCTTCATCCCCTGGCTGGCCGGCCGCTCCTCGCTCACGTCATCGACACGGCTCGCACGCTCAAACCCACGCATCTCGTGGTGGTGATCGGCCACGGCGCCGAAGCCGTGCGCAAGGCCGTCGCCGCGCCGGACGTGCAGTTCGCCGTGCAGGAACAGCAGCTCGGCACGGGCCACGCGGTGCAGCAGGCGTTGCCGCTGCTCGATCCGTCCGCGCCTACGCTGGTGCTATACGGCGACGTGCCGCTCACGCGCGCCAGCACACTGCAGGCGCTGACCGAGCGTGCGGGGCAGGGCGGCTACGGCGTGCTCACTGTCACGCTCGCGGACCCGAGCGGCTATGGCCGCATCGTGCGTGATGCGCAAGGCAAAGTGGCGCGCATCGTCGAGCAGAAAGACGCGACGCCCGAGCAACTCGAGATCGCCGAGATCAACACCGGCATCATCGTCGCGCCGACCGAGCGTCTGGGCGGCTGGCTTGCCGCGCTGAAGAACGACAATGCACAAGACGAGTTCTATCTGACCGACGCGGTCGAGATGGCGATCGAAGCAGGCCTTGAAGTCGTCACCACGCAGCCGGACGACGAGTGGGAAACGCTCGGCGTGAACAGCAAGCAGCAGCTTGCCGAACTCGAGCGGATTCATCAGCACAACGTGGCGGATGCGCTGCTGGTCGCGGGCGTAACGCTCGCCGATCCGGCGCGGCTGGATGTGCGTGGCACGCTCGAATGCGGCCGCGATGTCTCGATCGACGTGAATTGCGTGTTCGAAGGCCGCGTGACGCTGGCTGAGAACGTCACCATCGGGCCGAACTGCGTCATCCGCGATGCGAACATCGGCGCCGGTACGCGCGTCGACGCGTTCACGCACATCGAAGGCGCCGAAGTCGGCGCGAATGTCGTGCTCGGACCGTATGCGCGGTTGCGCCCCGGAGCGTCGTTGCACGACGAGTCGCATGTCGGCAACTTCGTCGAGGTGAAGAACGCAGTGCTCGGCCACGGTTCGAAAGCGAATCACCTCACGTATATCGGCGACGCGGATATCGGCGCGCGCGTGAACATCGGCGCGGGCACCATCACCTGCAACTACGACGGCGCGAACAAATTCCGCACGATCATCGAAGACGACGTTTTCGTCGGTTCCGATACGCAACTGGTTGCGCCGGTGCGTGTGAAGCGCGGCGTGACGATCGCGGCGGGCACCACGGTCTGGAAGGACGTTGAGGCCGACGCGCTGGTCCTGAACGACAAGACGCAAACGAGCAAAACGGGCTACGTGCGCCCGACCAAGAAAAAGAGCTGATGGTCATGACGCGCGCTCAACGCGCGCTCCCTGAAACGCAGCACTAGCACTGAAAAGGAATGAGCCATGTGTGGCATTGTCGGCGCGGTAGCGCAACGTAATATCGTTCCCGTCCTGATCGAAGGACTGCGTCGCCTCGAGTATCGCGGCTACGATTCGTGCGGCGTGGCCGTGCTTGGCGCAGACGGTCCGCGCCGCGCGCGCAGCGTGGCGCGGGTGGCCGATCTCGACGAACAGGTGCGCGGGAGTCATCTCGAAGGCATCACGGGTATTGCCCATACGCGTTGGGCGACGCACGGCGCGCCGGTCACGGACAACGCGCACCCGATCTTCTCGAAAGATGCGCTTGCGTTGGTACACAACGGCATCATCGAGAACTACGAAACGCTGCGCGAAATGTTGCGTGGCAAGGGTTATACGTTCGTCTCGCAGACCGACACAGAGGTTATCGCGCATCTGATTCACAGCCTGTACCGCGGCGATCTGTTCGCGGCGGTGCGTGAAGCCGTCGGGCAATTGCACGGCGCGTATGCGATCGCCGTGTTGCATAAGGATCAGCCGCATACGGTGGTCGGCGCGCGGCAGGGTTCGCCGCTGGTGGTCGGGCTCGGCAACGGCGAGAACTTCCTCGCTTCGGACGCGTTGGCGCTCGCGGGCAGCACTGAACGGTTCATCTTCCTCGAAGAAGGCGATGTCTGCGAACTGTCGCTCGAAGGTGCACGCATCGCCGATCGCGACGGCAATGAAGCGCAGCGCGAAGTGCGCCAAGTGGCGGCATATGGCGGCGCGGTCGAACTCGGCCCGTATCGCCACTTCATGCAGAAGGAAATCTTCGAGCAGCCGCGCGCGATCACCGACACGATCCCGCAAGCCGATTCGTTCGATGCCTCGCTGTTCGGCGAGGGCGCGGAGAAGGTGTTCGCGGAGATCGACAGCCTGCTGATCCTTGCGTGCGGCACCAGCTACTACTCGGGGCTGACCGCGAAGTACTGGCTCGAATCGATCGCCAAGATTCCGACTCAGGTGGAAATCGCCAGCGAGTATCGCTACCGTGAGTCGGTGCCGAACCCGAAGTCGCTGGTAGTGGTGATCTCGCAGTCGGGCGAAACGGCGGACACGCTCGCGGCGCTCAAGCACGCGCAGGAACTCGGCCACAAACATACGCTGGCGGTCTGCAACGTCGGTACGAGCGCGATGGTGCGTCAGACGGAGTTCTCGTTCCTGACGCACGCGGGCCGCGAGATCGGCGTGGCGTCGACCAAGGCGTTCACGACGCAACTGGTTGCGCTATTCGTGCTGGCGGCGACGCTGGGCAAGATGCGCGGCCGTGTGAGTGAACAGCAGGAAGCGGTGTACCTGAAGCAACTGCGCCACTTGCCGGCGGCATTGAATAGCGTGCTGGCGCTGGAGCCGCAGATCATCGCGTGGTCGGAAGAGTTTTCGCGCAAGGAACATGCCCTGTTCCTCGGGCGTGGCTTGCACTACCCGATCGCACTCGAAGGCGCGCTGAAGCTCAAGGAGATTTCGTATATTCACGCCGAGGCTTATCCGGCTGGCGAGTTGAAGCATGGGCCGCTCGCGCTCGTGACGGAGGCGATGCCGGTGGTGACGGTGGCGCCGAACGACGCGCTGCTGGAAAAGCTGAAGTCGAATATTCAGGAAGTGCGCGCGCGCGGCGGTGAGCTGTATGTGTTCGCCGATGCGGATACGAAGATCGTTAACGACGAAGGTTTGCATGTGATCCGGATGCCGGAGCACTACGGTTTGTTGTCGCCGATCTTGCATGTGGTGCCGCTGCAGTTGCTGGCGTATCACACGGCGTGTGCGCGGGGTACGGATGTGGACAAGCCGCGGAATCTGGCGAAATCGGTGACAGTGGAGTGAGGTAGCTGTTGCTTGCTCTATTGCTGGAAAAAAGCCACCTGTCGTTCACAGGTGGCTTTTTTTCGCGCCTACGGTCGGCGTCCCACGAACCTCATCCTCACTCCCTCACCAACTCCACCGCCGCCGCAGAAACAAACTCCGCGCGCACGCTATCGCCGACTTTCAACCGATCGAGCGAAATCCCCTTTGCGGCCCTGAGCACCTGCTGATGCTTGGGGCCACGCAGCGTGACCATGCGGGTCTTGCGGTCGATCTTCATCACCGTCGCGACCACTTTCACGCTATGCGCCGACGACGCGTAGCCCGCCGAAGCCGGTATCGCCGCGGTCGTCTCCACGCGTTCGCGCACACCCTTGGTCGCGAGCTTGTCGATGTTGACCAGCAGCGCCTGCTGATACGCAACGTTGAGCTTGTCGCCGATCTTGAGCCGGCTGACATCGGCGAGGGCAGGATTGACGTCCACGTCAGCGAGATTGCCGCGCGGACCACGCAGCGTGACGCTATTCGTGACGGTATTGATTGCGACCACGCGGACTTGCGCGTGAATCACTTCGGCGCGTCCGAGCGCCTGTTGTCCGGCGGGAGCGTCGGCATCCTGCGCGAAGCTCGATTGACAGAGCGTCGCAGCGAGCACGCTCACGAGAGAAGCCGCACGCCACATGACAGCGGCCGATGAACCGACTTTGCGCGCACAGGTCATTCGCAGCTCCCGAAGTGATCGCTACCAACGGTCAACGCAAGCGGCCAACGCAAAACCGGCCACGCACTCGCGCTTACAACTCCGGCCGCGCTAGATCGCTGATGACGATATGTTCGCCGTACACCTGCGCCGCAGCGACTGCTTCCAGCTTGGTCGCGTACGGCCCGAGTTCGGGCGCGCCGTCGAACGGAAACAGCACGCGTCCGTCGGTGGTTCGAACCACTTTCAACACGCCGAAGAAACGCCGATAGCCGGCCAGCTTCGACGTGGCTGAAATTTCAAAATCGTCCTCCGACGTCGCGGGGACGCTGGGAATGAATGCGGTCTTGCTCATACCTGAAAACATCTCTTGTTCGATGGGCCGGCACCGGCACGAATGCCAAGCCTACACCCGGTTGTCCGGGGAGGATATTCGCCGGCGGGCTTCATTGTCTCAAATCCGGGCGGATTCAACCGGCGAGCCAACCCGCGCGCCGAGCGGTGGCCGGCAACACGGCCGCTCGCCGCCATCTTCAAGCGTCTTTGACTGCCGCCGCGTGCTCGGCCGCCAGCGCGACGTCTCGCTCGTTCACGCCGACGAAGCTCGGCCGCGAGCAAATGCGTTCGACATACTCAAGCAAGGCCGGCGTTTCGGGCACCAGCTTGAACATCATTCCCCAATGCAAGGCGATGCCCCACAAAATATCCGCCGCCGACATCGTGTCCCCGAGCAAATAAGGCGCGGCCTGCAACTGACTCGTTACCGTTGCGAGCATCGAATCGAAATCGCCGTAGGGCGAAGTGGAGGGCGGAGCGGGTTCACGCTTCATTGCTTTGTCGACCAGCGCCGGTTCGTAGCAGGCTGCGTAGTACACCAGCCAGCGCAGATACGGCCCGCGCGACGGATCATCGAGCGCCGGCGCGAGACCGGCTTCAGGAAAGAGGTCCGCCAGATAGATGAAGATGGCGACCTGTTCGGTGACCAGCGCGTCGCCGTGGAGAATCGCCGGCACTTTACCGAGCGGATTGATGGCGAGATAGGGCGCTTTGCGCTGCTCGCCGGCTTTCATGTTCAGCACCTTCAACTGGTACGGCGCGCCGAGCTCTTCCAGCAGCGTGAGCGCGCTGACGGAGCGGCATTGCGGCGAGTGGAACAGGGTGATCGTGCGGTCTGTGGTCATGGCTTGAGCCTTCCCGAATGTGCGTGGTGGACGAAAAAACCGGCTTTGAGGCAGCAACGAAGCGCCGGGGGATGCGTTCATCCTAAGCGTCCATACCTGTCAGTTTGTGTCAGGTATCACTACACTTGTCCGCATGAGAGCGAGCCGCCTTCTTTCCATCCTGATGACGCTGCAGGCGCGTGGCCGCGTCACAGCGCAGTCGCTCGCCGACGAATGCGCGGTTTCTCTGCGCACGATCTATCGCGATATCGACGCGCTGAGCGCTGCAGGCGTCCCGGTTCATAGCGAGCGCGGGTCGGAAGGCGGCTATCGCCTGCTCGACGGCTACCGCACGCGGCTGAACGGCTTGTCCTCGCAGGAAGCAGAATCGCTGTTTCTCGGTGGCCTGCCGGGACCGATGCAGGCGCTCGGCCTGGGCGCGGTGATGGCCGGCGCGCAGACCAAGTTGCTGGCCGCGCTGCCGGTCGAATTGCGCTCGACCGCGGAGCGCATGCGCTCGCGTTTTCATCTCGATGCGCCAGCGTGGTTTTCGGACGCGGACGAGCCCGCTTATCTGCCGTCGATCGCGCGTGCGGTGTGGGAGCAGCATCCGCTGGAGATTCGCTATCAGAGTTGGAAAGCGGAGAAGTTTCGCCGGATCGAACCGCTCGGCATCGTGCTGAAAAGCGGCGCGTGGTATGTGGTCGGGCGCGTCGCGCCGGACGTACGCATCTACCGCATTTCACGCATTCTCGAATTGAGCTTGCTGGACGAGACGTTCGAGCGGCCGCCCGCATTCGATCTCGCCGCCTACTGGCAGGACAGCACGCAGCGTCTCTCCGAAGAAATGCATGCGAGCGAAGCGAGGCTGCGTCTGTCGCCTTGGGGCATGCGGATGCTCGAAATCTTCGTGTCGCCGTTCGCGCGCTCGGCGGCGATCATTGACGAGCCCGATCCCATCGATGGTTGGCGCACCGTGACGCTGCCGGTCGGCTCCGTGAGACAGGCGTGCGCGGAATTGCTGCGCTTCGGCACCGAGGCCGAGGTGCTGGCGCCGCCTGAGTTGCGCGCGCGCATGTCGGAGATCGCGGCGGCGTTGCATCGACGTTACGCGGAATGACGCCGTGAGAGTGCCCGTCGCACGCGTACGGGCCGCCCAACAGCATCGCGGCACAGTTGGGTAGGGTGTAATGCGTTCGCAAGGCAAGCGCGCCGTGCCGGGCCTGCGCTACGTGCTGAACCGCGCGCCGATGTGGAGTCACACGCAGGCGGCGAGCATGACCGAGCGTCTGAGCGAAACGGGAAACGCGCCCGGTGGGCGGTGTCGGTTGTGATGGCCGCTTTAGCCGTCCGCGCGATCAGGCGAGTTTCTCGCTGTTCAATCCGAACGGGCCGACAAGGATCCAGCGGCCGTGCTCGCGAAACTGGAGCGGACGCCGTACGCGGCGCGCTTCAAGGAAGTCTTCGGCGAGAACATCTTCGTCGAACGCGCCAAAGCCTCCATGCATGCCACGTATGCGATCGAACGGTTCGAGTTCGAAGATCCGAGATTTGATCCGCACAGAAGCAAGTCCGACTATTACTTGGACAATAAATTGCAACTAACGGCACAAGTGTTGAGGGGGAAAAAACTGGTCGACAATCCAGCGGGCGGCTATTCCGCCACCTGCCATATCGATCAAGTGGGCGTGGACGGCTCTCATCCGCTATTCACGGATTTCAAACTTCCAGGCGCTCGGCGTGCCACGCAATCCAGATTTGCGGGCGAGGCAAGGTCGACAAATTCAACGATTAACCGGCCGCGCGGCACGTCAACGTCGACCCGACCGACGAACCGCTCACACGCAATGCCGGTGAGCGTCGGGTCTGGTCGGAGCGCGATATCGACGACGTCGCCGTTTTCCTGGCGACGCTGAACGACGACTACGTGCTGAAGCCGAAGCCGTCACACTGACATGCGAAAGAAGCCCACCAGCCACGATACTTCAGACGAATTTCGGTTCGTTCTGGGTCTAATTTGGGGGCAGAGCTATAATGGCCGGATTCCCTTTTCTTTCCCGTCCTCCGCTATGAGCCGGTTACTTTGCCTGATGGTGCTTTCGCTCGGCCTGATGCAGACCGCGACGGCCGACGAAAACACCGACCGGATGTCCGCGTACCTGACGCAAAAATTCGGTCTGGCAAAGGAAAAGGCTCAAAAGATTTCCGACGCGGTGCAATCGGCCGCTTCGAAATATTCCCTCCCGCCGGCGCTCCTGCTGGCGATCATCTCGATCGAATCCCGCTTCAAGGAAAAGGCCAAGGGCGCTAACGGCGCGACCGGGCTGATGCAAGTCGTGCCCGGCGCCCATCGCGGACTGCTGAGGAACGTCAAGGACCTCACCGAGCCAACCGCGAATATCGAAGTGGGCTCGGCGATTCTGTACGGCTACATGCGTTCGGCCAACGGCGATATGAACGCCGCGCTCAAGAGCTACGGCGGATCGCAAGCGTACGCGCAGAAGGTGAGCTTGCGCGTCGGAGACTTCGCAGCGGTCGCGCCATCGCAAGACGCTGCGCAACAATCGGATGTGCAGGCCGGCATGTGCGCGGCACGGCCTGCGTCTGACCGTTGCGCGGCACCGGGCAACTGGGCCGATACGTTCACCGTCCCGGCCGTCAATGCCGCCGGATTGAACGGCGCGGCGACGTCGGCGACGGGACTTCCCGCGACGTCACACTAAGCGACATTCGTCTCTTTTCCTACCGCAGAGCCGCAGCCGCGGTCATGCATTGTCACGTCCCGTAAGACGCCACGTTGCGCCCTTTTTACGCAGAGAGGGCAACCGCTCTACAATGCATTCCCATTCGCGCTGACGCAGCGTCTCTTCCGATCGACCATGTTGACCTCGTTTTCCAGATCCACAGCCGCCGCGTTTGCCGGCCTGCTGACCCTTGCCGCCTGTAGCAGCACGCCGCAGCCGAAATTCCAGCAGGAATTGTTCGAAACCGGCGCGAGCCCGTACGCACGCAATTTCAATTCGAGCACCACGGATAGCTGCGAGGCCGCGCGCCGGGCGCTCTTGAGCCAGGGCTATCTGACGACGATGACCCGCAACGATACCGTCGACGGCACCAAGAACTTCCAGCCGACGGGCGACACGCATGTGGTCGTCGAATTTCACGTGGTCTGTACGCCGGGAGAAGAAGCGAGCGATACCAGCATCGTCTATGTCAATGCGGTGCAGAACGGCTTTGCGCTGAAGAAAAGCGACACGTCGGCAAGCGTCGGACTGAGCGTGCTGGGGTCGCTGTCATTGCCGATCCGTTCGAACAGCGATGCAATGGTCAAGATTTCGAGCGAGACCATTCCGTCGGGCAAGTTCTACGACCGCTTCTTCGGGCTCGTCGATCATTATCTGCAGACGGTGGTGCGCACGCAGCCGGTTGCCAATAACCGCATCGAGACGCGCCTGCTGCCGGTGCCAGTCGAAGTGACGGCTCCAGTGCCCGTTCCCGAGATGCCCGATGCCATCGGCAAGGCGGCGTCCGTGCAGCCGGCGAGCGGAGTCGGCGTAGCGCCCTGACCCGTCCGCGGGCGTTCGCGGTGTCGAGGCTGGTCAAGACCTGATCAGCCTCCCATCTCATCGCGAAGCATTACTTACCCTATGTCTTTTACTTCATACGTATACATATGTAGTAATAGTTAACAAGGGTTAACCCCTTCTGTGGATAACTCCCGAATCTTCCATCACATCAACGCCATGCAAACTCGATAACCCTGCGGAACACGTCTGTAGAAAAACTACCAAACCGGGATAACTTTGACGGGGCTTGCCTGACGCGCCGTCTTATCAAGATTCCGCACACAGGCTGTTCCATGCGCTATCCCGAAGTTATTCATAGGGAATTGTGGATAACTCGCGTTCGCAGTCGTTTCTCCAACCGTTGCCGGGCAAGTTTTTCAAGTTGCCCAAGCGCTCGCCACCGTACAGACCGCTGCCTGCCAGACGCGCACATTGAAGACGGACGGTACAAAGATTGCGTCTCTCTTTTTGCAAGCGCAACTGTTGCTATTTAGTCAAAACCATTTCGGCAACGCCCGATCCAGGCATAGAGTTAAAGTGTTTTCTGAGGTTATTGGTGCAGTGCGGGGGTGTGGAATGAAACGCAGAACAGCTCGACAGCTTGTCCGTCTTCTCTCGGATATCCGACATGCCACCCATTGCAGCACGCTGCGGGCGGCAGCCACCAATCGGGCCATCGCGCACGCATCCGCTGAACACGAGGCGGACCTCGCCGACAGCGACGAGAATAGCGACGCCACGCGCGACGCGCACCAGGACAAGCCGGCCCGGAGCGGATCATGAGAACGGCAAGCGAACAGTCGCTGCGGTTTCTGGTTGAGAAATGGCTCGCTCCGGAGCCTTCGGCGCCGGTTCACGTCACCGAATTCAGCCGTACTCGCCTGGGAGGGCGGCGTTATGTGCGCGTCGAGACTTCGCTCGAGAGGGGCTCGCGCGGGTTGTTCTTCTTTCGTCACGACGACGGCTGCTGGTGCGTGTTTCCGCCAACCGCCGATACGCCCGCTTTGTTTGCGCATCCGCGGGCGGCCTGAGGGCAGCAAGCAACCCAACGACGCCGAACGCCTGCGCAAATATCTCGCACGCTTTGGCGTCGAATGGGGTGGCTGGCTGCATCCTCAAGACGACGCGCGAGTCACGCGTTCACGTCCGCGTTGCCACGCCGGCATCACCTGACACACGATCAAACCCGCGAGCATCAGCGCGCATCCGAACAGCGCGCGCGCCGACAGTGTCTCGCCGAGCACGAGCCAGGCCGCAAGCGCGGCGACCACACCTTCCATGCTGAAGATCACCGCCGCGTGCGACGGCGCCGCGTGTTTTTGCGCGACCACCTGAATCGTGTAGGCGATACCGACTGACAGCGCCCCGCCGTACAGGATGGTCGGCGCGGCGCGCACAATCACCGCGAGGCTGAACGGTTCGACGGCGAGACCGACAACAAGGCACGCGAGCCCGCACGTCACGAACTGCACGAGCGCGAGCATCAGCGTGTCGTGGCGCAGCGCGAAACGTCCGACCAGCATCATCTGAATGGAGATCACGAGCGCGCCGGCGAGCTGATACCAGTCGCCATACAGCATCGAAAAGTGCTCGTTGACACTCAGGAAATACATGCCGACGGCCGCGAGCGCCGCACCGAGCCACGTGCCGATCCCCGTGCGATGTTTGAACAGCACGCCCAGCAGCGGCACGATCACTACGTACAGCGAACTGATGAAACCCGCGTTGGCGACCTTCGTGTATTGCAGGCCGATCTGCTGCAATGAAATCGAGGCGGCCAGCACCACGCCGAGCAGCGCGCCGGCGCCGAGCAGCTCGCGTGCGCCGCCGGGTTCGCGCTTCGACAGTTCAGCCAGCGCGGAGCGCCGCACGCAAACGATCAGCGTCAGCACGACCAGCGCGCCTAGCAGGAAGCGCAGGCCGGTGAACAGAAACGGTCCGATCGCGTTGAGACTCAAGCGTTGCGCGACGAACGCGGAGCCCCAGATCATCGCGGCGATCAGCATCAGGACATTGGCGCGCAGGTGTTGGCGGGTTTCGTTTTTCAAAGGTGGTCTATCTAATTCGGTTGTTGTGTGACAAGTTGCTCGTGGCCCGGCAGAGGCGCGGGGCTGGCTAGTTAGTGGTCGCGTTCGCCGGCAACGTCAACGCCGGCAGCGTCATCACGAAGCGTGCGCCGCCTGAGGCGGCCGACTCGAGCCGCACGTCTCCGCCATGGACCAGTGCCACACGCCGCACGATCGCAAGGCCAAGGCCGAAACCGCCGGTGTGCCGGTCACGGCTCGAATCAAGTCGATGAAACGGCTCGAACACACGGTCATGATCGGCGAGCGGAATGCCGGGACCGTCATCGTCGACGGTCAGCACCAGCGTGCCCGTCCCATCGACTTCCGCGCCCAGCGAAATCGCGCGCTTTGCATAGCGCGTTCTGTTGCGGATCAGATTCAGCAGCGCACGCGCGACCAGCTTGGGATCGCAGACATGATACGTGGGCGCCTGCGCAACCGCCTCCCCGCCCGTGGAAACTGAAAGCGTCAGCGAGCGGTCGACGACATCGTTGCACATGCTCGCGGCCATGCTATCGAGCTGTTCATCCACCGACACGCGCATCAGCACTAGATGTCCCGCACCTTGTTCCAGACGGCTCAAGGTCAGCAATTCGGTGACCAGTTCATCGAGTTCGCGCACGCCTTTGCGCAGCGCGAGTTGGCGGCATGACGCGGCTTCTCGGCGCTTCGGCGAACAGCCCGATCGTGCAGTCGAAGAATAACTACTTCGCGATACCGGCACTGACTTATCGTTATTGATCGCGCTATTGAGCGGTGCGTCGATCGGGAATCCGAAATGTCGGCATGCCGCTTCGACGTCTTCTCAAGGTACTCGGGATCGTCGCATGACAAACTGCGGTTCAAGGGCTGGCGGGAGAGCCTGATATCGGCAGTGCGCCGAGTCACACCGCGTCGCTGAGCAGATGCGCTGAGACCTCAAATGATTGAATCCGCTCATGGCGGTTCGTTCTCTAGCCGACTCGCGCGATAATCGCGCCAGTCGGCCACGGACCTCGGACACGACTGACCCAACGACCGGCCGATTTTCAGGCAAACGCAATGGACGAGAAAGACTGGATCGCCGGCGCCGCGAAAGCGCTGGCGATCATCGAAGCATTCGACGAAGAGCACGCGCGCATGACGCCCACCATGGTCGCCGGCCGCGCGGGTCTGTCGCGCACGGCGGCGCGCCGTTATCTGCTGACGCTGCGTGAACTCGGCTACGTGGATACCGACGGCAAGCTGTTCTGGCTGGCGCCGCGTGTCTTGCGGCTCGGCCAGTCGTATCTGGATTCGGCGCGCTTGCCGCGCACCGTGCAGCCGTTCCTCCAGCGCATTACCGCGACCGTGCAGGAAACCGCGTTGGTCGCGATCCTCGACGAACACGATGTGGTGTACGTGGCGCGCAACGGGGTGAACCGGGCGATGGCGGTCGGTTTCGTGCTCGGCTCGCGCGCACCCGCGCCGTTGTCGTCGGCGGGACTGGTCCTGCTGGCGTTCCAGGCGCCGGAGAACATCGAGCATTGGCTGGCGTCGTATCCGATCAAGGTGTTCACGCCCCACACCTACTCGACGATCGAACAGTTGCGCGAAGTGCTGGGCGAAATTCGCCGCAACGGCTACGTGGTCACAGATCAGCAACTGGAGTTGGGCGTGCGCGGCGTCGCGGTGCCGCTGCGTGACCGGCATGGTTCGGTCGTGGCGGCGATCAGCGTCAGCATGCCGATCGGGCAGGAGTCGGCCAATGCCGCGCTGCACCGGGTGTTGCCGACCCTTTTGGAGAACGCCAGCCTGCTGCGCAACCTCGTTTGACGCGGTCTAGGTGAATCCCCTGGTACGGGATGCTTAACGAGTGAAAGCGGGTCGAAAGCAAAGCTGTCTCCCGGAAAATACATATCGAGTTTTGGGCATGACAAACCGCCTACACTGGGTAATACTCTCCCGCGGGGAGCGGGAAGGCGCCTCAAGCCCTGTCTGCTTCACCGTGCAGCTTATTCATTCACATTGACTCAGTCGTCCAGGTTTGGGGAACAACACATGAAAAAAGTTATCGTCTCGCTCGCAGCCGCTTCGATCGCGCTGGTTTCTGTTCAAGCTTTCGCACAAGCGTCGGACGCAGCGCCGGCTGCTGCAGCAAGCGCGCCGAAGAAGCATCACGTCAAGAAGCTGACGACGCACGGTAAGCGCGCTCCGGTTTCGGCAGCTGCTTCGGCAGCTGGCACGAACGACAAGGGCACGCAAAACTAAGCTGTCGCCCGATTCTTCGGGCCAGCTTCGCCGGGTCGACTGCACGGCGCCGCTAGCCGGCTAATGCAGCGCGATTCGGATGAAGGCGTCGCAAGCAAAAAGGCCAGAGCATGAGCTCTGGCCTTTTTGCATTCTGGGCGGGTTTTTTGCGGCGATTAGCCGGCAAGGCCGCGCTTGATGACTTCGTTGAGCAAACCGCTCATCCCTTCGGGATGGGTCGCGGCGCGCTCTTTCAGTTCGGTCACCAGATCACCGTTCAGCTTGCAGGCAAACGCGACGAGGCCCTGCGCCTGGTCGAGCTTGCGCTGTTCGCGACGATCGAGCTTCGGCTCGGCTGCGGCGGCTTTGCCGAAACGGTCGGCGGTCGACAGCTTCATTGCGTTGTTCAGCTTGAGTGCCTTGTTCTTTTCAAGGTCGGTTTTTTTCATCGCCATACGGAAGGCCTCTGCCAGATAAGTAATCCCGCATTGTACGCATCGCGCCGAGCGTCGCGCGAACGCATGGCGTTCAGCTTCCGCGCGCGTGGTTTGCCACGTGCAATGCGAACCGGGATGACTCTGAATCGAAGCTCACTCGGACCGTCCCGGCGCGGCGGCCACGCTGTCCATCAGTGCGCGCATTCTTTGCCAATGCGTGCCTTCCCAGAACACGCGGCGACACACGTCGCAGGTGACGAACTGGGCATGCCGTTCCAGCACACCGTCGGGCGCGCGTGTGCCGACTTCCTCTTTGGGGATGCGCCGTAGCGGCACATTGCACATCAGACACAAGCGGAACGGTTGCGCGCTGCCCGCCAGATCGAGTCGTTCAAATACTTCGCGCAATTGTTCGCGCGGCCTGAGCGTGCGGACGTAGCAGCCATGCGTGATGCTGCGGCGTTTCAACAGCTCGCGGTCGCGTGTCAGGACGATGCGCTGCTGCTCGGCGGCGAGCGCTTCGATGTCGGCATCGGGAAAGTGGTTGTCGTACAGCGTATCGAAGCCGGCTAGCCGTAGAAGTGGCGCGAGGCCGCCCAGATGCGCGTCGGCGATGAAACGCACCACCCGCAGCGGCCGCTCGCGCACACGCAGGAGTGGCTGGATGTCGAGCGCTTCAAACTTCGGATAGACGGCGATGCGATCGCCGTCCGCGAGGGGATGATTGAAACCGACCGACTCGCCGTTGACCAGAATCAGCTCGACCTCGGTATGCGGCACGCCGAGCGCTTCGATCATGTGCTTCGCGGTGGCGCCCGGCGCGCAGGCGTAGCTGAACGCGCGCCGGCGCAGCGGCCGGGCGAGAAAATCGTTCAGCTCCTCGTAGAAGCGGAATGTCGCGGTCACCATCACCGCAGTATCGCACCGTGTTTCTTTGCGCGCTGTCCTGCACGTGTCGCATGGGTGTGTTTTACTTCCAGTTCTTTAGAAGACGGAGCGACAGATGGACATCGGTTTTATCGGTCTCGGCGAGATGGGTGCCGCGATGGTTGCAAACATTTTGAAAGCCGGGCATCAGGTGCGCGTGTGGAACCGCTCACCGGAGCGCGCGCAACCGCTCGCCGACGCAGGCGCGCGGGTCGTCGCGACGCCGGCCGAAGCGTTTGCGGGCGACGCCGTGTTCTCGATGCTCGCCGACGATAGCGCTTTGCGCGAGGTCATCACCGCTTCGCTGCTGGAACACGCTCCGCGCGGGCTGATCCACGTGAACATGGCGACGATCTCGGTGGCGCTGGCCGAGGAACTGGCGACGGCGCACGCGTCGCGCGGCGTCAACTACGTCGCCGCGCCGGTGATGGGCCGGCCCGATGTCGCGGCGGCGGGAAAGCTCACCATTGTCGCAGGCGGCCCAGCCGAATCGATCGACCGCGTCCAGCCGATTTTCGACGCAATCGGCCAGAAGACCTGGCGCATCGGTTCGCTCCCGCAGCAGGCGAACGTCATGAAGCTCGCCGCCAACTTCATGCTCGGCGCGGCAGTCGAGACGCTCGGCGAAGCGGCCACACTGGTGACCGGACACGGTCTCGCCATGCAGGATTTCCTCGACGTGATCACGAGCGGCTTGTTTCCGGGACCGGTCTACTCCGGCTACGGCAAGCTGATCGCGGAGCAGCGCTACGAGCCGGCGCTGTTCAAGGCGCGTCTCGGCCTGAAAGACATTCGGCTCGCGCTGGCCGCGGCCGACGCCGTCACGACGCCGCTGCCGATTGCTAGCGTGGTGCGCGACAGCCTGCTCGAGGCCATGGCTCACGGCGACGGCGAGAAGGATTTCGCGGTGCTGGGCCAGGTCGCCGCGCGGCGAGCCGGGCGCTAAGAGCAATTGACAGGCCCTGAAGAGCCACTGAAGAACGGCACTGACGGGCGCGGGCGGGCATAATAGCCGCCCGATCCTTTATCCGCCCTGATTCCCATGAGTCTGCATACCTGGTGGCTGTTCGTCGCCACTGTCTTCGTCGTTTCCGCGATTCCCGGTCCGAACATGCTGCTCGTGATGACGCACGGCGCCCAGCACGGCTTGCGCCGCTCCAGCGCGACCATGGCGGGTTGCCTGTCGGCGCTGGTGCTGATGCTGGCGGTGTCGGCGGCGGGCCTCGGCGTGTTTCTCGAGGCGTGGCCGGCCATGTTCAACGCGCTGCGGATGATCGGCGCGGCGTACCTCGTGTATCTCGGCATCAAGGCGTGGCGCGCGCCGGCTGACGAAGCGGCCGCCGGCGATGCCGACGAACTGGCCGTCAAGCCCGCGCGCTCGCGCTTCGCGCTGTTCCGCAACGGCTTTCTCGTCGCGGGCAGCAATCCGAAGGCGATTCTGTTCGCCGCGGCGCTGCTGCCGCAATTCATCGACGCCGCGCAGCCCAAGCTGCCGCAGTTCGGCGTGCTCGTCGCTACTTTCGCCGTGATCGAGGTGAGCTGGTATCTGGTGTACGCGGGTTTCGGCACGCGAATCGGCGCGAAGTTGAAGAGCCACAGCGTCGCCCGCATGTTCAATCGTCTGACGGGGGGCGTGTTCGTCGGCTTCGGCGCGATGATGGCGCTGGTGCGGCACTAGGCGCAAGGCGCAGCCGTTGGTCAACGGCGGCGGCAAGACATCTTGCGGGGTGTTGCGCATTTACAACGCCGAGGGTCTACCCTAATTTGCATGTTGCGCCGCACCAAGCCGTTTGCTATAGTTTGTCTTGTCTCCTCCATGTCTCCTCTGATATGGATTCAGCCCGCCCACATAGGCGGGCTTTTTTTTGCCCTGAATTTCCAGCGTCCCATACAAGACAAAGCCGGCTGCCCTGCGCAAGGGTCAGCCGGCTTTGTTGCGTCAGGACCGAACTCAGAACTTGTACGAGACGGCGAGGAACGAAATGATCGGGTCGGCCTTCAGGTCCGCCTTCGACACACCCAGCTCCGTGCCGTCCGCCGCCTTGATGATGACCGACGAGGTCGTCTTCAGCGGAATGTAGGTGACCGACGCCAGAAGGCCCCAGTGCTCGGTGATGTTGTACACGAGGCCCGCGTTAAACACCGGCGCCCACGACGAGGACGCTTTCGCCGACACCTGCGTCTGCCCCGGCTTGCCCGCGCCGGCGGCCAGCACGGCGCCGAGATTGTTTTGCGTCGATGTCACGAAATTCGGGCTCAACTGAATGTCGGAGAACCAGTTGTACGACACGCCGATGCCGACAAACGGCCGGAATTTCGCCGTCGGCGCATTGAAGTAGTACTGGAACAGCAGCGCCGGGCTCCACTGGCGCACGCTTTTCACGATCGGGTTGGCTTGCGGATCGCCCAGATCCTGCTGGCCGAGCGCGCCGGCCGGTCCCGGCGGCTTGATGGTGCCGTGCCCGTAGATCTTGAAGACCGGCGGCACGCCTGCCACCGTCGTCACGGCGATGTGATCGGTGAGGTAATGGCTGAACACCAGGCCGACGGTGTCGGCGTTACTGGTCGACAAGCTCGTGCCAGCCGAGGTGAATGAACTCGGTAGACGCAGCGGTGTGTTGATCGGCGTCGGCGCGACATGGGTGGTGAGCGGCGTGCTCGAATCCTGCGGCATCACGTGGAACCAGCCGAGCGCTGCGACGTTGTCGCCCGCTTGCTGGGCGTGCGCACCGGCTGACAGGCAGGCGGCCAGTAACGCGAGATAGATTTTTTTCATCTTGTTCCTCCTGAGGCGCGCTGAAACTCATCGCGCGCGGCAAGCGGCGGCGGGTTGGCGACCGCGCCGGCGCGCTGCATATTCGTTGGGCGCCGGCCGCCGCGCGGTTGCGCTGCGCGGCAGCCGGGACGCGAACGCCACGTTGCGGATTGGCGGCGCGTGCTGAGTCCGTTACTGGACGAAGGCGCCGATCGTGAAGTACGGCGAGGCCGCGTTGGTCAGATCGAGATAGCCGAACACACCACCCGTGAAGATCATCTTTCCGGTCGGCGTAGTGCCGGTGGAGGCACCGACTTGCGTCGTCCTCACCACGCCCGGAACCGCTTGCGTGAAGTCCAGATTCAGCGGCGTCGCCAGCGATGCCTGCGATGCATTGAACGGATCCAGCAGCGTGGCCTCAGCACCGTCGAGCGCGGTGGTGCGGTAGTCGAACTGGCTATCCACGCCGATGTACTCACCGTTCTGCGAGTTCACCGTGATCGCGCTCTGCGGCGCCAGAATCGAGATGCCGGATTCGTCGTCGGCGTAGGGTCCGAGCGCGCCGTTTTGCGGCACGGTCACCGACGAGTTCGCCGCGCCCGTTCGCACCAGGATCGGCACCAGCTGGTTACGCAGCTTGCCGACGATCATGTAGCCGCGCGCTTCCGGGGTCGTCGCGAGCGTCGGCTTGGCCTGGCCCAGGAAGTTGTTGGTCTGGAACGCGCCGCTGCCGTCCGCCGACTGCGCGAAGTTGCCGCCCGGCTGTTGACACTTGCCCGCGTTGACCCCGGAGTTGTCGCACTCGGTCCACGTGCCGTCCGCGTTGATCGTGATCTTCGAATCGACCGCGACCGGCGCGAAGTTTTGCGACGGCACCTGGTGATAGCCGAGCTGGTTGTAGGTGCCGGCCACGTTCGCGAGATTCGTTTCAATCGACGAAAAACCGATGAACGGGTAGTACGGGAATTTGGTATCCGGCACGGCGCCCACGCCGAGAATCCCGCCGAACGAAATTTCCGCGCCGGGGATCGTGCCGCCCGCCACCCCTTCGCCGACGAAAATCCGCGCCGGACGATTCGGATCGAGGCTCGCGCCATTCAGGCGGAACGCGCACTGGTTGAGTTTGTTGGTCGGCAGCTGGGTTTCCTGAGTCAGCGTGCCGCTGGCGGTCTGGCTCGCGCGCGTCGGGACGACGGTGCCGGTGGTCGCGGGGATCGGCGACTCGATGTAATTGACCTGCCAGGTCATCTTGGTCGTATCGAGTTGCAGCTTGACCAGTTCGCCGTCACCGCCGCCGCCCGTGAATACCGTGCTGTAGTCCAGCGACGCCGGACACAGACGCACTTCCGTCACGGGCCCGTCGCCTCCGCCGCCACCACCGCACGCCCCCAGCAACGGTGCAGCAAGAGTGAGCACCGAAAGGATTCTCCATTTCATACCGCCTCCAGAATTTTCTCGTTGTGTGTGGCCGGCTCCCAGTCCCGCCACCTTTTTGCTATTTGTCTCTCGTACTGCCCACTGCCGGTCCGCTGTGGCTTGGTTGTCTGGCTTACTTGCTGATTTGCGCTCCAATGCCGAAGTACGGCGCGCTCGAAGCCGTGCTGCTGAGTTGCGACGTCGGCGCGACGCCGCCGTTGACGGTGCCTTGAATCTCGATCGCGTACAGGCCACCCGAAGCGATCGCGAGGCCTTTCTGGCCGTTGGCCTGCTGGACACCGACCAGTCCTGGGCTCGGCAACGCGTAGCCCAGGCCGAAGCCGTCTTCCCCTGCGGAAGTCGACGGATTGATGAAGGTGCCGACGCCGCCCTGGATCAACGCCGCGGTGTACTTGAAGTTGGAGTCGGCGCCCACGTAGCCGCCGTCGAAGCCGCCGGAGGCAAGCGGTGTGGCAGCGGCGAGCATCGCGATACCGGACTCGTCGTCGACTTTGGCGTCGGAGTGGAGCAACACTGCCGTGCCCAGATTCACGGAGCCCGTGCGGATCACGAGCGGCACCGTCGCGCCGTTGACCTGGCCGAGAATCATGTGTGCCTGCGCGGACACGCCGCTCGGCTGATTCAGCGGCGGCAGTTTGAGCTGCGTGCCGATCTGCGGCGCATTCTGGCTGTCGAAGTAGCCGCCGCTGTTGGCGGTCCACGCCGTGCCTGTCGTCAGGCAGCCGCTTGAACTCGGCGTAAAGGCCGCGTTCGCTGGATTGGAGCCCGTGCAGTTGCCGGCCGCGTCGAAGGTTTCGACCGTGTTGGTAGCGGTCGCCGCGTACGAGCCGGACGGCACCAGGTGATACAGGAGACCGTTGTAGGTGCCGGCCAGCTTGGTGACGTCGTTCGTCGTGCTGGCAAAGCCCAGGAACGGATAGAAATCGAAATGCCGGTTCGGCACTGCGCCAACGTGATCGATGATGCCCGGAATGATGGTCAGCCCGTCGTACTCGACGGTCGCGCCCGGAATGCCACCGCCGGCCACGCCCTGGCCGACCAGGATCATCGGCGGGTTCGGGTTGTTGACGAAATCGGGTGTCGTGTAGGTCGTGCCGTTGGCAGGCGCGGTGCCGGTACCTTTGCCGAGAATGAACGCGCAACGTGTTTGCTCGGCGGTGGGCAGCGTACCGGTCGGCGGATGAATCACCGCACCGGTGATCTGCGTGCCTTCGCGCGTGATCGTGACGTCGGCGCTGGTCAGCGGGATCGGCGATTTGAGCCACTTCAGCGTGTAGGTCATCGCCGTCGCGTCGATGTTCAGCTGCACCACTTCGCCGCTCCCCGCGCCACCGAGGAAGGTGCTCTTGACGATGTCGGCAGTTGCCGGGCACAACGCCGCCGCGCCGGCGCCCGAGGCGGGCGGGCCTTGCACGCCGCAGCTCGCGCCGGAACATTGCGGTGCGTTGATCGCGCCTGGATTGTCGGCCTTGCCACCGCCGCAAGCGATCAGGAATGGGGCCGTGGCAATGGCCATCGCGAGGCCTCGAGTAATGGCGTGCGACATGCAGCTGTCTCCCTTCATGTAATTGTGCGAGCTAATTTCGCTGCGCGGATAATGGCTGTCAATTGAATGAGCCGTCTAAAAAGACCGATTCAAACAGCGCATTTTTTGCTGCGCGCGCGCCGCGTGGACATCTGCGGGTCTTTTAAACAAAAAACGATTTTTCGCCTGGAAGGCGGCATCGTTGCTTCGCCGCACTCCCTTGCCAGGTAAGCCTCTTAGCAAAATGGCTCTATCATCTGCGAACGACCGTTCGCGAAAAAATCAGGAATTTCCCTATGCGGAAAACTATGCGCTATGCGTCGATATCAGGAATGAATTACCGGCAGATTTTGAGTGGTCCGATTTTTATTTTTTAGGAAATACGGGCTACTACTGATTAAACGCGAATAGGGAATTTTGAATGGCGGACTTTTAAAACAAAAAGGCCGGTCTTTGCAGACCGGCCTTTCAATATATTGACGGTGAATTACCGTCCGTAATTTCGAACTTGATTAACGTTTCAAGCCGCTTTCTTCAGTGGCACCGATCGCGAGGTTCATGCACTGGATCGCCGCGCCCGACGCGCCCTTGCCCAGGTTGTCCAGACGCGCGACGGTCACGAAGCGCTCTTCGTTGCCGAACACGAACAGGTCGACGCGGTTCGTGTCGTTGTTTGCCTGCACGTCGAAGAAGCCGCTGTCGAGGTTCGCTTCCGCGTCGAACGGTGCGACATGCACGAACGCCTCGCCCGCGTAGTACTCGGCGAACAGCGCCTGCACGTCTTGCGGCGTGGCCTTCTTCGCCAACTGGTTCGGCGAGAAGAAGGTGGTGACCGCGAGACCCTTGTAGAAGTCGCCGACGATCGGCGTAAAGATCGGCGCTGACTTCAGGCCCGTATGCGCGGCCATTTCCGGCAGATGCTTGTGCGTGAGACCGAGCGCGTACGGACGCGGGCTCTTGAGCTTGTCGTTGCCGCCGGCTTCGTAGTCGGCAATCATTTTCTTGCCGCCGCCGCTATAGCCGGTGATCGAGTAAGCGTGCGCCGCGAACTCGGGCGCCACCACGCCTGCTTCGACCAGCGGACGCATGGCGAGCACGAAGGCCGATGCATGGCAGCCCGGCACGGCAATGCGTTTCGCCGAGCGCAGACGCTCGCGTTGCGAGCGGGCCAGTTCGGGCAGGCCGTAGGCCCAGTCGGCGGACGTGCGGAACGCGGTGCTGGCATCGATCAGTACGGTGTGATCGTTTTCGACCAGCGAAGCGGATTCGCGCGAGGCGACATCGGGCAGACACAGGAACGTGACGTCCGACGCGTTGATGAGACGGCGGCGTTCTTCGAGGTCTTTGCGCTTCGCTTCTTCGATACGCAGGATCTCAACGTCGGCGCGCTGCGACAGGTATTCAAAAATCTTCAGGCCGGTCGTGCCTTCCTGTCCGTCGACAAAAACTTTCGTGCTCATCTCGATCTCACTGGCTTGCTGGAAACGGGGCGCGACGCCGCGCCGGAACGTCATTTTAAGACCTGATGGCGCCGCACGTGCAAAAGGGGGTGAAAAAACGACGATGCGCGCCGAACATGACATCGGCGTGACCCGTTATGCGGCAGATGCACGCCGATGCCGGCCGGATCGCGGCAATCCGCGCGTCAGCGGGCCGCGGCGGTCCAGCGCGCCGTGACCGCGGCTACGCGTGCGCCGAACAGCCGCGCTGTTTCCAGATCGCCGGGGGGCGGTGCTTCTTCCGGCGAGGCATCGGCCGGCGACTGCGTGAGCACGCCGGTAGAGCCACCGACGTAGTTCAGGTCGTTGCGGGTCGCCGCCTTGGTGTTGGACGGCATCATGCCGGTGCCCGCCCAGATCATGCCGTGCTGCATGGCCAGCGTGACGAAGTACTGGATCGTCGAGAACTTGTCGCCGTTCATGGTCGCGGAGTTGGTGAAGCCGGCCGCGATCTTGTCCTTCCACGCCTGCTCGAGCCACGGCTTCGAGCTCGCATCGGCGAATTTTTTGAAGTCTGCGGAGGGGCCGCCCATGTAGGTCGGCGCACCGAAGATGATGGCGTCGGCGGCCGCCAGTTCGGCCCAGGCTGCATCGTCGACCTCACCGACCGGCATCAGTTTGGCGTCCGCGCCGGCTTCGAGGGCACCCGCCAGCACGGACTCGGCGGCTTTCTTCGTGTGGCCGTAGCCGCTGTGATAAACGATGACGATCTTCGACATGACAAACTCCAGCACAGTGAAAAGACGATGGGTCGGGCACGGCAATGGTGCGCACCTGCGGCGGCGCGGCAGCGGCAAGCATGGCGCACACCGCCAGGCTGCACATTAGCGTGCGCGGATGACAGAATTTCCGCGTGGGCGGCAATGCGACGCAATCTGTACGCCAGCCTCGGCTTGCGTCGGCGGCCTTGGCAGTGCCGCTTGCACGTGAGGCGCTTCGATACGCGCTAGCGCCCGTAATTGACCACCATCCGCGCAAAGCCGAGCGTGGCGGTGCCGATCTCGTGATCGAACATCAGCGCGGGACGGCCTTGCGCGAGGCGCAGGTCCGCGGTGCTGAGCGCATAAACGGTGACGATGTAGCGATGCGGTTTGCCTGGCGGCGGACAGGGGCCGCCATAGCCGTCGGTATCGAAGTCGTTGCGCGCTTCGACCGCACCGAGTTTGCTGAGGAAGCCGGAAGAGCTCGCATTCTCCGGCAAGCTGCTGACCGTGGCCGGAATGCCCGCCACCGACCAGTGCCACCAGCCGCGGCCCGGCGCATCCTGATCGAACATGGTGACCGCGAAGCTGCGCGTGCCGGGCGGCGCGTCGTGCCACGAAAGTTGCGGTGAGCGGTTGCCGCCTTTGCAGTCGTCCTGATTGAAAACCTGAGCGTCCGCCACGGTGCCGCCCGCACGGAAGCTGGCACTGGTCAGCGCGAACGCGCCTTCGGCGAGGGCGTGTGGTCCGTGAGCGGCCAAGAGGGCGAGGCCCAGCATGGCGCAGGGGAACGACGGCAGACGGCGGAACGGCGAAGCAATCGAAACAACCAGGCAACGCGAGCGCATGTGCCGGTTCTCCTGTGAGGGCGCGAGGCGGTTGTCCTCGCGATGGTTATTGTCCCTATTTTGTGCCTCAAGGTCGATTCAAGTCTAACATTAGCTCTACGACACATCATTGTTGTGGTCCGCTGGAATTTGCGCACCGGAATCGGCTATAGTCAGAGGAATTGCCCGCGGAGATAGGCCGCGTCCTCACCCGTTTCAGTAGCTAGAATACATAAGACATGTCGGAAGTTTTGCAGAGTGGTTTATCTGTCGAGGGGAGGGCAATGCAAGATCCAGTCAGGGTCGTGGTCGCTGATGACCATCCGGTTATTCTGTTCGGCGCCGAACAGGCTTTGCTCAAGTTTCCCGGTCTGCAGGTCGTCGCGCGTGCGCGACAGTCAACGGAATTGATCAAGGTGCTGCAAACCATTGCCTGCGACGTGCTCGTCACGGATCTGGCGATGCCAGGCGGTCAGTACGGCGATGGTTTGCCGCTGATCGGCTATCTGCGGCGAAATTTCCCCAACCTTCCCATCGTCGTCCTGACGATGCTCGAGAACGCTGCGTTGCTCAAGCGGCTGAGCGAACTCGGCGTGACGTCTGTCGTCAACAAGTCGGATGATCTCAGCCACATTGGGCTCGCGGTGCAGCACGTCAGCCGCCACCTCGAATACATGAGCCCGTCGGTCAAGGCATCGCTCGATACGCTGCGCATGAATGCCGGTGGCAAGAACGACGAAGTGATGCTGTCGAAACGCGAACTGGAAGTGGTGCGTCTGTTCGTGTCGGGCATGACGATCAAGGAAATCTCGGAGCATCTGAACCGCAGCATCAAGACCATCAGCACGCAGAAGAACACCGCTATGCGCAAGCTCGGCATCGAGCGCGATTCCGAGTTGTTCCAGTACGCGCAAAGCAATGGCTTGCTGAACCTGTCGTCGCATTCAACGGAAAACACAGGCGGAACGTCTTAAGGTCGCATACGAGGCTTAAGGCAAAAATAGAAAAGGGCGCCTGTCGATAAGACAGGCGCCCTTTTTATTCGATCCGCACGAGGCGGAGAGGCTTACTGCGGCGTCGAGGTTGCGCCGCCGTGCGCAGCCGACCATTCAGCCGGTGCGTGCAGGAATTTTTCCACTTCGTCGAGCGTCTTGGTGTCGAAGTATTTGTTTTCCTTCGCGACGCGCAACACGTCCCACCACGTGGCGAGCGCGTGCAAATCGACGTCGATGTCCTTCAGCACCGACACGCTTTCCTTGAAGATGTTGTAGTGGAACAGCACGAAGCAGTGGTTCACCGTGGCGCCGGCAGTGCGCAGCGCGTTGATGAAGTTGATCTTGCTGCGGCTGTCCGTGGTCAGGTCTTCGACCAGCAGTACGCGTTGACCTTCAGTCAGCAGGCCTTCGATCTGCGCGTTGCGGCCAAAACCCTTCGGCTTCTTGCGCACGTATTGCATCGGCACCATCAGGCGATCGGAGAGCCACGCCGCGAACGGGATGCCTGCGGTTTCGCCACCGGCGACCGCGTCGATCTGCTCATAGCCGACGTCGCGCAGAATCGTGGACTCTGCCATTTCCATCAGGCCGCGGCGCACGCGCGGATACGAGATCAGCTTGCGGCAGTCGATATAAACCGGACTCGCCCAGCCGGACGTGAAAATGTACGGTTTCTCCGCGTTGAAGTGCACTGCTTGCACTTCCAGCAGCATTTTGGCGGTCGTGTCGGAGATCGTCTGGCGATCGAAGCCTGTCATGGGCGGATCCTTGGGTGTGAGCGGGGAGAAGCGGGCGCGGGGCCCGGTGGCGCAGCAAGCGCGGTATTCCGCGCCATGCCGGGCGGAATACGCAGCCGGTCAGTGGAGTGCAGGCCGGTTTTTGCTGCGCGCGTAGGCCGACATTTTACCCGAAACGGACCCTTCCGAGGAACCCGTCGTGCGTGGCCGCGGCGAATGACGGTCATAACGGGCGCACCGGGCAGGCTTGGGCGGGCATCGAAGGGCGCATCGGGCGCCCGCATCCACGAGCGCTTTTTGGTTCGCTTGTGAGGCGTCAGAGGCGCCTTTACACTCACGCGAATTTCTCGGGCGCCTGCCGCCATTGCCGCCCATTCGACCTACGGAATGCTTTCAATGAATACCGCTTCCTCCACCACCGACCCCCGCGCATCCGCGAGAAATGGCTACGCCGGCCGGGCGCTGATCGCCTCGGTGCTCGGCTACGCGATGGACGGCTTCGATCTGCTGATCCTCGGTTTCATGCTGCCGGTGATTGCCGCCGATCTGCATCTGAGCTCCGCGCAGGCCGGCTCGCTCGTCACGTGGACGCTGATCGGCGCAGTGGCGGGCGGGTTGATTTTCGGCGTGCTGAGCGACTATTTCGGCCGCGTGCGCATGCTGACGTGGACGATCCTGATCTTCGCGGTGTTCACCGGCTTGTGCGCGCTGGCGCAAGGTTATGCCGATCTGCTGACATACCGGACCATCGCCGGAATCGGGCTTGGCGGCGAATTCGGCATCGGCATGACGCTCGTGGCCGAGGCATGGCCGGCGTCACAGCGCGCGCGCGTCTCGTCGTACGTCGGCTTGGGATGGCAGCTCGGCGTGTTGGCTGCGGCATTGCTGACGCCGCTGCTATTGCCGGTGATCGGTTGGCGAGGCATGTTCGCGCTCGGGCTGTTGCCGGCGGTGGTGTCGTTTTTCGTGCGGCGCCAGGTCGAGGAACCGGCGCTCTTCACCGAGCGCGTGGCGCGCGGCATGCGCAAGCTGCCGCTGAAATTGCTGGTGGCCGATGGCCGCACCACGCGCGCCAGCATCGGCGTGGCGATTCTCTGTTCAGTGCAGAACTTCGGCTACTACGGCCTGATGATCTGGCTGCCGAGCTATCTGTCGAAAACCTTCGGCTATTCGCTGACCAAATCCGGCCTGTGGACCTCCGCGACGATTCTGGGCATGGCGTGCGGCATCTGGCTGTTCGGCATCGCCGCCGACCGCTTCGGCCGCAAGCCGACCTTTCTGTTCTACCAGGCGGGCGCCGTGGTGATGGTGTTCGTCTACGCTCACCTGAGCACGCCGATGGCGCTCCTGATCGGCGGCGCGGCGATGGGCGTGTTCGTCAACGGCATGATCGGCGGATACGGTGCGCTGATCTCCGAGCTTTATCCAACCGATGCGCGCGCCACCGCGCAGAATGTGCTGTTCAACGTCGGCCGGGCGGTGGGCGGTTTCGGGCCGGTGGTGGTGGGCGCTCTGGCCGCGCGCTATTCGTTCGGCGCGGCGCTGGCTTTGCTTGCGTCGATCTACCTGCTCGACATCTTCGCGACACTCTTCCTGATTCCCGAACGACGCGGCGCCGAGCTCGAGTGAGCGCGAACAGCCTGTCCGTGACCTGCGCATGACAAAGCGCGAAAGGGCCGCCGCATGCGGCGCTGCAGCATTGCGCGAGCGCTGTTTCGCCGATGGCGAGCAGCGTTAACCAGTCAGTGCATCGACTCATTCGGGGTGTACACTAACCGACCCGCGAAGCACTCCGCATCGTCCTGTCCTCCGGCGAGGTTCGACGCCGCGCTCAACCGGCGCATGCGCAAACCGCCTCGGTCGATTATCCATTCGATAGATGCACGCGACGCTGACGTGCGGTGTGCCGGGCCCAATTTCTTACGTCTCGCAGGCCAAAAAATGGACGAACAACTTAAGCAAAGCGCTCTCGCATACCACCAGAATCCGAAACCCGGCAAGATTTCGGTCACGCCCACCAAGCCGCTATCGAATCAGCTCGATCTGTCGCTGGCGTACTCGCCGGGCGTCGCCGCGGCCTGTATGGCGATCTACGAGGAGCCGCTCGACGCGCAGAAGTACACCTCGCGTGGCAACCTGGTCGGCGTGATCACGAACGGCACGGCCGTGCTCGGTCTCGGCAACATCGGCCCGCTCGCCGCGAAGCCGGTGATGGAAGGCAAGGGCTGTCTCTTCAAGAAGTTCGCGGGCATCGACGTGTTCGACATCGAACTCTCCGAGTCCGATCCGGACAAGCTGGTCGAAGCGATCGCGATGCTCGAGCCAACGCTCGGCGGCATCAACCTTGAAGACATCAAAGCGCCCGAGTGCTTCTACATCGAGAAGAAGCTGCGCGAACGTATGAAGATTCCGGTCTTCCACGACGATCAGCACGGCACCGCGATCATCGCATCGGCGGCTATCCTGAACGGCCTGAAAGTGGTCGGCAAGAAGCTCGACGAAGTGAAACTGGTGTGTTCGGGCGCAGGTGCCGCGGCAATCGCGTGTCTGGATCTGCTGGTGAACCTGGGCCTGTCGAAGAAGAACATTCTCGTCACCGACTCCAAGGGCGTGATCTACGAAGGCCGCGGCAACCTCGATCCGTCGAAGGAACGCTACGCGGCGAACACCGAGGCACGCACGCTCGCTGACGCGATCCGCGGCTCCGACGTGTTCCTCGGCTGCTCGAGCGCAGGCGTGCTGAAGCCGGAGATGGTCGCCGAAATGGGCACCCAGCCGCTGATTCTCGCGCTGGCGAACCCGGAACCGGAAATCCGCCCGGAAGACGCGAAGAAAGTGCGTCCGGACTGCATCATCGCGACCGGCCGTTCGGACTATCCGAACCAGGTCAACAACGTGCTGTGTTTCCCGTTCATCTTCCGTGGCGCACTGGATGTCGGCGCCACCACCATCACGGAAGAAATGAAGCTCGCCTGCGTGCGCGCAATCGCCGAACTGGCCGAAGAAACCGATCAGGGCGATGAAGTTGCGAAGGCCTATGAAGGACACTCGCTGGAATTCGGCCCCGAGTATCTGATTCCGAAGCCGTTCGATCCGCGCCTGATCATCAAGATCGCGCCGGCCGTCGCGCAAGCGGCAATGGATTCGGGCGTCGCGACCCGTCCGATCAAGGACATGGACGCGTATCGCGAAGAACTCGGCACGACGGTGTATCGCACGGGCATGGTGATGCGTCCGGTGTTCGCCGCGGCCAAGTCGGAGCCGGCGCGTATCGTGTTCGCCGAAGGTGAAGACGAGCGCGTGCTGCGCGCCGCGCAATTCGTGCTGCTGGAAAAGATCGCCAAGCCGATCCTGGTCGGCCGTCCGTCGGTGATCGAGATGCGTCTGAAGAAGATGGGCTCGAAGCTCAAGTGCGGCGACGACTTCGAGATCGTCGATCCGGAAGACGATCCGCGCTATCAGAAATCCTGGCAGGCGTACCACGAACTCGGTGCGCGTGAAGGCGTGACGCCGGACGTGGCGAAGGCTGCAATGCGCAAGTTCAACACGCTGATTGGCGCGATCCTTGTGCGCCTCGGCGAAGCGGACGGCATGATCTGCGGCATGATCGGTCAGTACCACGCGCATCTGAAGTTCATCGAACAGGTGCTGGGCAAGGCGGACAACGTGCAGAACTTCGCCGCGATGAATCTGCTGATGCTGCCGGGCCGCAATCTGTTCATCTGCGATACCTACGTGAACGAAACGCCGACCGCCGAGCAGCTCGCCGATATGACGATGCTGGCTGCGGGTGAGATGGAGAAGTTCGGTATCACGCCGAAGGTGGCGTTGCTGTCGAACTCGAACTTCGGCAGCGCGCCGTCGTCGTCGTCGCAACGCATGGCTGCGGCTCGCAAGCTGATTACCGAGCGTGCGCCGTCGCTCGAGATCGACGGTGAAATGCATGGCGATGCGGCATTGTCAGAAGCTGTCCGCAAGGCGGCGTTCCCGGGCACGACGCTGACCGGCGAAGCCAACCTGCTGATCATGCCGAACGTGGAAGCGGCGAACATCACGTACAACCTGCTGAAGATGATCGGCGGCGAAGGCGTGACGGTCGGCCCGTTCCTGCTGGGCGCGGAAAAGCCGGTGCACATTCTGACGCCGGCTGCGACCGTGCGCCGGATCATCAACATGACGGCAGTGGCGTCGGCCAACGCACGCAAGGCAGTGAACGCGAAGTAATGCGGATGCTTTGAGACTCGGAGCGGCGCCTCGTCGAGGCGTTCGCGACGAGTTTGCAAAAAAGCCACGGGTGCCGAACCCGTGGCTTTTTTATTGGCGCAGTAGTTGCACCGGCGTTACGCGTCGCGTCTCATAGCACGTAAAAAAGGCGACTGTCCGCAAGGACAGTCGCCTTTTGTTTTCAGACCGGCGGAGCCGGTCAAGCCATTCCGATCACGCCGCGTGTTGCGTCTTGCCAGCCTCCGGCGAACGCCACCGCGCCAGCAACTCGTTCCATTTGACGCGCACGCCCTTCAGGTTGTTTTCCTTCACGTGACCATAGCCGCGGATGCCGTCGGGCAGATTCGCCAGTTCGATGGCCAGCTCACGCTTCTGCGCAGTCAGGCCGGCGATCAGTTCACGCACCAGCGCTTCATACTCGCCGATCAACGCGCGCTCGGTGCGACGCTCTTCCGTCTTGCCGAACAGATCGAGCGCGGTGCCGCGCAGGAACTTGAAACGGGCCAGCACGTGCATCGCGCTGAAAACCCAAGGGCCGTACTTCTTCTTCACCAGATGACCCTTGGCATCCTTCTTCGAGAACGTCGGCGGCGCGAGGTGAATGTGCAGCTTCCAATCGCCTTCGAAATTCGACTTCAGTTTTTCGATGAACGCCGGATCGCTGTATAGGCGCGCGACTTCGTACTCGTCCTTGTAGGCCATCAGCTTGTGCAGGTTCTTCGCGACCGCCTCGGTCAACGGCAACTGACCGTCGATCGAATCGAGCGCCGACTCCGCCGCACGCACTTGCGAGACCACCGCGCGATAACGCTCCGCATACGCGCCGTTTTGCCACGCAGTCAGGTACTCGGCGCGTTTGTCGATCAGCGTGTCGAGGGCCTTCGGCGTGTGCAGCGAGATGATCTTGCTGCTCGCCGTTTCCGCCGCGGCGCCGCGTCCTTGCGATTGCGCGAGCTTGCGAACCCCGGCCAGATCGTGCGCTGCACGGCGGCCCCACTCGAAAGCCGCGCGGTTCTTCTCGACCTGCACGTTGTTCAGCTCGATGGCGCGCATCAGCGACTCATACATGAGCGGCACCCAGCCGCGTTGCCATGCATACCCGAGCACGAACGGGTTCGTATAGATTGCATCGCCGAGCAGCGCGACCGCGAAGTGATTCGCGTCGACCGTGTCGACCCCGTCGTCGCCCGCTGCGGCGCGCACGTCGGCTTCCGTGCTGCTGCCAGGGAAGCGCCAGTTCGGGTTCTTGATGAGTTCAGCGGTCGGCGTATGCGCGCTGTTCAGCACGACGCGTGTGCGGCCTGCCTGCATGCGCGACACGCATTCGTCGCTGGCCGTGACGATCGCGTCGCAGCCGATCACGAGGCTCGCTTCGCCCATGGCGATTCGGGTCGCGTGGATGTCGGCCGGATTTTTCGCGATCTGCACGTGGCTCATCACGGCGCCGCCTTTTTGCGCGAGGCCGGTGACGTCGAGCACGGTGACGCCCTTGTTCTCCAGATGCGCGGCCATGCCGAGCAGCGCGCCGATCGTCACGACGCCCGTGCCGCCGACGCCCGTCACCAGCACGCCATACGGCCGCTCCATGGACGGCAATTCCGGTTCCGGCACCGGCGGCATCGCGTCGCCGGCGACGCCGGAGGCGGCCTTCGGCTTGCGCAACTGACCGCCTTCAACGGAGACGAAGCTCGGGCAAAAGCCGTTCACGCACGAGAAGTCCTTGTTGCAGGTCGATTGATTGATCTGGCGCTTCGTACCGTACTCGGTATCGAGCGGTTCGACCGACAGGCAGTTCGACTTCACCGAGCAATCGCCGCAGCCTTCGCACACCGCTTCGTTGATCACGACGCGGCGCGCCGGATCCGGATACGTGCCGCGTTTCCTGCGGCGGCGTTTTTCGGTCGCGCAAGTCTGGTCGTAGATCAGGATCGTCGTGCCGGACACTTCGCGCAGTTGGCGCTGCACCTCGTCGAGCTTGTCGCGATGGTGGATGTCGATACCGGGCGCAAGGCCGACGTTCGCCGAGTATTTCTCCGGCTCGTCGGTGACGATCACGATTTTCGTCGCGCCTTCCGCGGCGAGCTGGTGCGTGATCTGCGGCACGGTCAGCACGCCGTCGACCGGCTGGCCGCCGGTCATGGCGACCGCGTCGTTATAGAGAATCTTGTAGGTGATGTTGGCCTTCGACGCGATCGCCGCGCGAATCGCCAACAGCCCTGAATGGAAGTAGGTGCCGTCGCCGAGATTGGCGAACACGTGTTTGTCGTTGCTGAACGGCGCCTGGCCGATCCACGCGACGCCTTCGCCGCCCATCTGGCTGAACGTGCTGGTGCTGCGGTCCATCCAGACCGTCATGTAATGGCAGCCGATGCCGGCCATCGCACGCGAGCCTTCCGGCACATTGGTCGATGTGTTGTGCGGACAGCCCGAGCAGAACCACGGCTTGCGTTCGGCTTCGACGCGCGGCCGCGCCAGCGCCTTTTCCTTCGCTTCGATCACCGCGATGCGCATGGCGATGCGAGCGCGCACATCGGACGGCAGGTCGAATTTGTCGAGCCGCGTGGCGATAGCCTTGGCGATGATCGCCGGCGAGAGTTCATAGTGCGCCGGCAGCAGCCAGTTGCCCATCGGCACCGACCATTCGCCGCCCGCGCCGTCTTTCTCGTCGAACTTGCCGAACACGCGCGGACGCTGTGCGTCGGGCCAGTTGTACAGCTCTTCCTTGATCGCGTATTCGAGAATCTGGCGCTTTTCCTCGACCACCAGAATTTCGTCGAGGCCGCGCGCGAAAGCCTGCGCGCCTTGCGCTTCGAGCGGCCACACACAACCGACCTTATATAGACGGATGCCGATGCGCGAACACGTTTCGTCATCGAGACCGAGGTCGGTCAGCGCCTGACGCACGTCGAGATACGCCTTGCCGCCGGTCATGATGCCGAAGCGCGCATGCGGCGAATCGATTTCGACGCGGTCCAGTTTATTGGCGCGCACGTAGGCAAGCGCCGCGTACCACTTGTAGTCGAGCAGACGCGCTTCCTGCACCAGCGGCGGATCCGGCCAGCGGATATTCAGGCCGCCCTCGGGCATCGCGAAGTCTTCCGGCAGGATGATCTTCGTGCGGTGCGGATCGATATCGACCGATGCCGACGATTCGACCACGTCGGTTACGCACTTCATCGCGACCCACAGGCCGGAATAGCGGCTCATCGCCCAGCCGTGCAGACCGAAGTCGAGATATTCCTGCACATTCGACGGGAACAGAACCGGCAGGCCGCACGCCTTGAAAATGTGTTCGGACTGGTGCGCGAGCGTGGACGATTTCGCCGCGTGGTCATCGCCGGCGAGCACGAGAACGCCGCCGTTGCGCGCCGAGCCGGCCGAGTTGCCATGCTTGAAGACGTCGCCGGAACGGTCGACGCCTGGGCCTTTGCCGTACCACATCGAGAACACGCCGTCGTATTTGGCGCTCGGGTACAGATTGACCTGCTGCGAACCCCAAACGGCGGTTGCCGCGAGGTCTTCGTTGACGCCTGGCTGGAACACGACCTGATGCGCGGCGAGATGCTGTTTCGCCTTCCACAGGGATTGGTCGAGTCCGCCGAGTGGCGATCCGCGGTAACCGGAGATGAAGCCGGCGGTATTGAGCCCGGCGGCCTGGTCGCGTTCCTGTTGCAGCATCGGCAGACGCACCAGCGCCTGGATGCCGCTCATGTACGCGCGGCCGCGTTCGAGGGTGTATTTGTCGTCGAGCGTGACGGAAGACAACGCGGCTTCGAGCGAGGCTCGCTGACCTGCGTCTAGCGGGGCGTTCATTATGTGTACTCCTCCAACCAGTTTGGGATCACCAAAACTTTTTTGGGCCGCGGCATCTTGTGAATGCGTAGGGCCGGGGCCGTCATCTTGACGTGTTTTAAGTGATGGTAGCACTGGTGAAAACCCGCCGCAGGCCGCGAAAAAATGGGGACCGCAGCGATACGGTCGGTGTAGGCGTGCGCCCGCTCGGCGTGTGCGCGCCCGCTGTTCCTGCGACGGCCTGTAACAAGCTGTAAAAACTACAAATCTGCGGAACCGCAGTTGAAATGTCTGTCTAACCCCCAACCTGTGAGCAATGTCCGCGCAACGCTCCGCATTCGGCGGAGCTTCACGACAACAGGGCAGTCAGAAAAGGAGTACGCATGAACACGAGAAACATCCAGACGTTCCTGATGGTTTCGGCCGCATTTTTCGCCATGAGCGCACCGGTGCGCTCGAACTCGGGCAGTGCAGGCGCGCTGTCGAACGCTGTAACCCGTACGGCGCAGGTCGCGCCCGCACGCATTGCCATGGACCGCGTCACGCGATCCACCAAGTCCGACGAGGAAGACCAGAATTCGTGATGCGCCGCGCAGGCGGTGTGTCGATTGAGTAACCAGCCGTTCTCCGACCAAGGTTTCACCTGAGACAACGGCGCTAATGAAAAGGGCGAGGATCGTGAGATCTTCGCCCTTTTCATTTGGACCTATGTGTCCGCTCTCGTGAAGCGGCGCAAGCCGTCAGACTTTGTCCTGCACCACGCCACGGCGAATCTGATCCAGTTCGATCGATTCGAACAGCGCCTTGAAGTTGCCCTCACCGAAGCCCTGATTGCCCTTGCGCTGAATGATCTCGAAGAAAATCGGGCCGATCTGGTTTTCGGTGAAGATCTGCAGTAGCAAATCATCGGGCGCGCCGTCGATCAGGATCTTGCGCTTGCGCAATTCGTCCAGCGGCTCACCGTGATTCGGCACGCGGCGATCGACCAACTCGTAATAAGTGTCGATCGTGTCGAGCAGCGAGATGTTCGATTCGCGCAAGCCGTCCACCGTGCGGTAGATGTCGTTGCTGCCGAGGGCAATGTGCTGAATGCCTTCGCCGTGGTATGCGTCGAGATATTCCTGAATCTGGCCGGCGGTCTCCGAACCTTCTTCGTTGATCGGGATGCGGATCTTGCCGCACGGCGAGGTCATCGCCTTCGACTTCACGCCCGTCACCTTGCCTTCGATATCGAAGTAACGCACTTCGCGGAAGTTGAACAGACGCTCGTAGAACTCCGCCCATTCCTGCATCCGGCCGCGATGCACGTTGTGCGTCAGGTGGTCGATGTAGGTCAGGCCGTGGCCGACCGGATTCGGATTCGCGCCCGGAATGGGTTCGAAGTCGACATCGTAAATGTCGATGTTGCCGATGCTGTTCGGCTCGGCGCCGTTCTTGCCGCGCCAGCGGTCGACGAAATAGATCAGCGAGTCGCCAATGCCTTTGATCGCCGGAATGTTCAATTCCATCGGGCCGGTTTTGTTGTCGAAGCCCCAGGCGCCTTTTTCCAGAGCCTGTTTGTACGCCTTGGCGGCGTCCTGAACGCGGAAAGCGATCGCGCAGATCGACGGGCCGTGCAGACGCGTGAAGCGTTGCGCGAACGAATCCGGCTCCCCGTTGACGATGAAGTTGATTTCCCCCTGGCGATACAGCGTCACGTCTTTATGACGATGCCGCGCGACGGCGGTGAAGCCCATCTGCTCGAAGAGCTTGCCGAGCGCCTTCGGATCCGGTGCGGTGTATTCGATGAACTCGAAGCCGTCGGTGCCGAGCGGATTTTCCCAAGTTGAAACCTGCATGTCTGTCTCCGGGTGTGCGATTGAGCGCGACTGAATGACGCAAGTGTAAAGGCCTGCCTGCGGCGAAAACTTGCGAACTTAATCGCGCATCGATACGCTGACGCTAGTTTATAGCTCAATGTTTTGAATGGACGGCAGAAAATGGCCAATATAGAGATAGACGCCATCGACAGGCGGATTCTGGCGATCCTTCAGGAGAATGGCCGGCTGTCGAATCAGGAGATCGCCGAGCGCATCAATCTTTCGCCGAGTCCGTGTCTACGGCGTATCCGTCGGCTGGAAGAGAGCGGTGTGATCCGCGGCTATGTCGCGTTGCTCGATGCGCAGCGGCTTGGGCTCGACTTGCTCGCGTACGTGAATGTGCGGCTGGAAAAGCGCGGCGGTCCGGCGCTCAGTCCGCGCGGCGACGCCACGCACGCCGATCTGTTTCGCGCGGCCGTTCAGACGTGGCCGGAAGTGGTGGCGTGTCATGCGATGACCGGCGAGATGGACTACCTGTTGCGCGTCCAGGTGGAGGACATGGCGCACTTTTCGCGCTTCGTGCAGGACCAGTTGCTACACCATCCGTCGGTGATCGACGTGAAAACGAGCTTCTCACTGGAAAAGATCAAGGAGACGACGGCGCTGCCGATTTTGTGAGCACGACGGCGTGGCGTGCGACCGCCCAGCAAACAAAAAGGGCAGCCACGGGGCCGCCCTTTGTTGTTTGCCGAAGCGCAAGCGTTTTAGGCTGCGACTTCAGTCGGCATGAACGATTCGAACAGCTTCGACGCCTGACGCGCTTGCCGCTTGAGCGCGTAGTCGAACACTGCAGCCTGCTCCTGCAGCATTTCGGCGATGATGCTCGATTGATCCGCCGGCGGCAGCGTGAGGTAAGCGTCGGCCTCGCCGTAGGCGTATTCGATCTTCATGCCGGCCTTCTTCGCGATGTGCATCATGGTCGAATTGCGCGACAGGCAGTGCATGTACAGCATGGTGACGTGCGTATTGCGGCTGCGAATGGCGGCGCGCTCGAACAGCTTCGTGCCGATGCCCTGGCCGCGGACGCTTTCCAGCACGGACACGCCGAACTCCGCCGTGCGCTTGTCGCCTTCGGCAGGCAGATAGGCCAGGTGGCCGACGCCGGTCAACTGCAGTTGATTGTTGAACACGCCGAAGACGGTGTCGCGCTTGAAGTCGATCGCGCGAACATAGTTTTCGATGACGTGATCCGGCACGATCTGGCCGAAGCGCAGGAGTCGGTCGTCCTCGTCGAGCGCGAGGAAGTGGGTCAGCAGACGCTCGCGGTCGACAGCGGTGAGCTCGCGGACCAGAGCAGGCGCACGACCGGCTGGCTGCGTCAAACGATCGTGCGCGACGATCGGCTCAGCGGCGCGGGGTGTAATCAAGTTCATGGTCGGGTTCTCCTTTTAGTCGAGCGGCGTGGTGCACCGCAAAAGCAATTTTAGCGGAGATCCAGACCGATCACTAGGGAAAACCCGTATCAATATTTGAAGGAGATGCCTAAAAAGGTGGCGCCCTAATTTTAGGTTATTGATTTTAAATAATAAATAAATGGAACAGGCGTTCGTGACACGGTGTCGCCCATCGGGCACTTCGGTCCATTATTTCGTCTGAATATTGTTGCAGTGCGGGATCAGGCTGGGTTCGAACTCAATCCGTGGTCCACCATGCCGACCACCTGCTCGGCGAATTCACGGTAGCCCATCCGGCCATCCGGCTTCAGCCAGGTGAATGTCCAGTTGATCATGCCGAACACCATCATGGTGAGCGCAGTTTGGTTGTCGCGCGTGGCGCGCTCCGGATACGCGCGGGCCAACTGCCGCGCAAAAGCGGCGACCACGTCGCGCTGACGGTTCAGGATCACTTCGCGCTGGGTATCGACCAGATACTTCACGTCGTTCAACAGCGCGACGTGCCGGCTGTGCGACGTCTCGTACTCCGACAGAAACGCCCGGATCAGTTCGGCGAAGGTTTCCCGCTCCGACAAGCCGCGCCGCTGACTCGCCCCTTCCACCTCGGCGATGATCAGCATCAGCCGCTTGGTGTAACGGTCCAGCAGATCGAACAGGATCGCTTCCTTGCTCGCGTAGTAGTGGTAGAGGCGCGCTTTCGAGGTGCCGCTCGCGGCGGCGAGATCGGCCATCGAGGTGCTCGGATAGCTGGTCTGGGCGAATTTTGCCGCGGCGAGCTCGAGAATCTGCTCGCGCTGGGTTTCGTGGTCGGGGGCACGGGTGCGGGCCATAGTCGTCTGTTGTATTAGTGTGGACAGGGGGCGAACGCCGCGCACAATTCGAGCGTGCGCCATGCGCTCGCGTCGCCGCGCAGCTTGATGCGCCGGGTCGCGGCCAGTTCGCGGAAGCGCCACAGCACAATGCTGTCGCTGACCAGGAATCCGAGTTCAGCGGTCATCAATTTGGCGGCAACGCGCGCGGCGGGCTGCCAGTCTTCAGTGACGTGCTCGAAAATCAGCGCGTCCAGTTCCGTGAAGCTGCCGCTCGTGAACGTATTGTCGCGCCAGCGCCGCGTTTCGCCGTTTGCGTGTTTGACTTCCTGCCATTCGAGCGCGAGCCGGCTGATGCGCAGGACGGAAATCGGCGCGGCGTCCGGCAGCCGGGATTGCAGCACGGCCGGCGCGAACATGCCGACCGACGTCGCGCGGTCTTTGCGGCTATGCGCCCACGCGCCCGGATCGGTGAGATCGCGAATCGACAGACGCACTTCGTTCAGGCGCTGCGGGCTGTTGCGCAGGTGATAGCAGACGCGGCGCAGCATCAATTGATCCGATGCGCTTTCGCCGTGCCACACCGCCAGATTCGCTTCGCCGCGCGCGATACTCTCCAGCGCCGCGGCCTGTTCGCGGAATTCCCGAAGGAAATCACGCCGGATGTCCGCACTCACGCGATCCCAGAAGTCCGCGCGCACGTCCGGTGCGTCGTCGACGCCACGTAGCGGGCCGACCGCGAGATCGTCGCGCAATGCGTGCACGCGATCGTCGCGGCCGCCATCTCGCAATGCGGCGCGCAGTGACTCGGCGGCGACATCGCCGTTGGTGAGGTGGATCGTGCTCATCGGCAGTGGCGTAGGGCGGTTAACAACACTAGGGGCCGCTCATCGACCGGAACAGGTGTCCGATCGCGAGCGGCCCCTAGTGTAAGCGGATCGCGGAACTGCTGAAAGCGCGGCGGACGTCTAGCAGGCTCGCCCGCCGCACGCGGCTCAACGTTCGTCGTAGCTCACCACCACCCGGTCGCTGATCGGATGGCATTGGCACGTCAGCACGAAACCGTCGCGGATCTCGTGTTCTTCGAGCGTGTAGTTCTTTTCCATCTTCACTTCGCCTTCCAGCACCTTCGCGCGGCAGGTGCAGCAGACGCCGCCCTTGCACGCATAAGGCAGCGCGAGGCCGGCGCGCAGGCCGACGTCGAGCACGCTCACGCCCTGATAAGGCAGGCGCAGCTTGCGGCGTTTGCCGTCGAGCACGATTTCGAGATCGGCAGCCGGCGTGTCTTCGGTGATTTCGACCGGCGGCACGCCCGCTTGCGGTAGCGGCGAACCGAAGCGCTCCACGTGCACCTTTTCCGACGGCACGCCGGCGGCTTTCAGCGCGGCTTCGGCGGCGTCCATCATCGGACCGGGGCCGCAGATGAAGGCTTCGTCGATCGCATCTGCGGGCAACAGATTCTCGATGAAGGCCGCGCACTTCTCCTGATCGAGCACGCCGTTGAACAGCTCGACGTCCTGCAGATCGTCGGACAGCACGTGATAGAGCACGAAGCGGTTCATGAAGCGGTTCTTCAGATCCTCGAGCTCTTCCGCGAACATGATCTGATCGACGCTGCGGTTGCCGTACACCAACGTGAAGGTGCTGCGCGGTTCGACTTCGAGCGTGGTCTTGATGATGGCCAGCACCGGCGTGATGCCCGAGCCGCCCGAGAACGCCAGGTATTGCTGGCCTTGATCGGCGTTCAGATGGGTGAAGAAGCGCCCGTCCGGCGTCATCACCTCGATCGTGTGGCCGGGCTGCAGCGTGTCGAAGGCGAAGTTCGAGAAACGCCCGCCGCGTACGCGCTTGATGCCGATGCGCAGTTCGCCGTCGCGGTCGTAATCGGTGACGCCGACGCAGATCGAATACGACCGGCGCGTTTCCTCACCGTCGATATGCGTCTTCAGCGTGACGAACTGGCCTTGCGTGAAGCGATAGTGGTCGCGCAGTTCAGCGGGGACTTCGAAGGCGACCGAAACCGAATCGGCGGTTTCGGGTCGTACTTCGCGGATACGCAGCGGGTGAAATTGCGGGGTGGCCATATCAGTATGGTTTGAAGTAGTCGAAGGGTTCGCGGCAGTCGAGGCAGCGGTACAAGGCTTTGCAGGCGGTCGAGCCAAATTGCGCGAGACGCTCGGTGTGCGCCGAGCCGCAGCGCGGGCACGACGGCGCGGGCAGCGCGCGGGGCACGAAGCGCATCACCTTTTCCTGCAGGGGCGCAGGCGAACCGCAATTGCCCGTGGGCGGCGCGATGCCGTAGGCGCGCAGTTTTTCGCGTGCGTCGGCGGTCATCCAGTCCGTGGTCCAGGCAGGCGCGAGCACCGTGGCGATCCGATAAGGCTTGAGCTCCGCCGCGTCGAGCGCATGCGCGACGTCCTCGGCAATCTGCGACATGGCCGGGCAACCGGAGTAGGTCGGCGTGATTACGACTTCGAGCGTGCCGTCGGCGGCGCGCCGCACGTCGCGCAGGATGCCGAGCTCGCGAATCGACACCACCGGAATCTCCGGATCAGGCACCGCTTCGAGCACGGCCCATGCGCGTGCGAGCGCGGCGTCGGTCGTGTCGGTCATGTCGTTTGTGCAAAGGGCAGTCGAAGTCGTCATCGTCGGATTACCAGGTGGCGCCGGGATGCTGGCGTGCAAGGCTCTGCATTTCGGCCAGCACGAAACCCATGTGCTCGGAATGCTCGCCGTGTTTGCCGGTCGTGATGTGCTTGACCGGCTCGGGCAGCGTCAAGGTGGCTTCGTCGAGCGTGGCGCGCACGTCGTCGAGCCACGCCGCTTCGAGGTCCGACGTCAACGGGCCGATGCCGGCTGCCGCAACGACTTCCTCAACGGCGTCCGTGCTGAAGAATTCGCGCGTGTACGGCACCAGATAGTCCAGTGCGGCTTGCGCTCGGCGATGCGATTCCTCGGTGCCATCGCCGAAACGGATCAGCCACTCGCGCGCGTGATGCGCGTGATAGCTGGTTTCCTTGATCGACTTCGACGCGATCGCCGCCAGCTGCTCGTCGGTGCATGCCGTGAGCGCCGTCCAAAGATGCGCCATCAACGTCGAGTAGAGGAAATTGCGGACGATCGTGACCGCGTAATCCTTCTCGGCTTGCGCGGTGGCCGACAGCGGGCCGACATGCGGCAACTCGGCGAGCGTGTAGTTGGCGAATTCGCGCTCGGCGCGAAAGTACGCGTAGTCGTCTTCCGTGCGGCTTTTGCCGGTGAGCTGTTGCTCGAGCGACGCGGCATGCGTGTACAGCAGGCGCGCCTGGCCGATCAGGTCGAGGCTCATGTTCGACAGCGCGATGTCCTCTTCGAGGATCGGGCCGTGGCCGCACCATTCGGTATTGCGCTGACCGAGGATCAGCGCGGTGTCCGCGAGGCGCAGCACGTATTGGAGATGTTGGGGCGTGATGTTCATGGCCGCGCTTACATGTGGTTGACTTCGTCGGGGAGCGTATAGAACGTCGGGTGGCGGTAAATCTTGTCGCCAGCCGGTTCGAACAGCTCCGCCTTGTCTTCCGGCGCGGACGCCGTAATCGCCGCCGACGGCACCACCCAGATGCTCACACCTTCCTGGCGGCGCGTGTAGACGTCGCGCGCCATGCGCAGCGCCATCGGCGCGTCGGCTGCGTGCAGGCTACCGCAGTGTTTGTGGTCGAGTCCCTGCTTGCTGCGCACGAAGACTTCCCAAATCGGCCATTCCTTGTTCATTGCAGATCTCCTGAGATGCTTTGTCTGGCATGCCGCGCTGCTTAGGCGGCGTGCTGTTGTGCGCGCTGGCGCTGCTTGTCGGCGTGGGCGAGGGCGGCTTCGCGAACCCAGGCGCCGTCGTCGTGGGCTTTGACGCGGGTGGCGAGACGCTCGCGGTTGCACGGGCCGTCGCCGTTCACCACGCGCCAGAATTCTTCCCAGTCGATGTCGCCGTAGTCGTGATGACCGCGCGCTTCGTTCCATTTCAGGTCCGGATCGGGCAGCGTGACGCCGAGCACCTTGGCCTGGTCGACGGTCGCGTCGACGAATTTCTGACGCAGGTCGTCGTTCGAAATGCGCTTGATGCCCCATTTCGACGACTGGTTGCTGTGGATCGAATCCTTGTCGCTCGGGCCGAACATCATCAGCACCGGCCACCACCAGCGATTCACCGCCTGCTGGACCAGTTCACGTTGCGCTTCGGTGCCGGCCATCATCGACATGAGCGCGTCGAAACCCTGGCGTTGGTGGAACGACTCTTCCTTGCAGATGCGGATCATGGCGCGCGCGTACGGGCCGTACGTGCAACGGCACAGCGGAATCTGGTTCATGATCGCCGCGCCGTCCACCAGCCAGCCGATCACGCCAACGTCGGCCCATGTGGGCGTCGGGTAATTGAAGATGCTCGAATATTTGGCTTTGCCCGAGTGCAGCGCCGCGATCAACTGGTCGCGCGACACGCCGAGCGTTTCCGCCGCGCTATACAGATAGAGGCCGTGGCCGGCTTCGTCCTGCACTTTGGCTAGCAGAATCGCCTTGCGCTTCAGGCTGGGCGCGCGCGTGATCCAGTTACCCTCCGGCAGCATGCCGACGATTTCCGAATGCGCGTGTTGCGAGATTTGCCGGACCAGCGTCTTGCGGTAGGCCTCCGGCATCCAGTCCTGAGCTTCGATCTTGCCGTCGGCGGCCATGACCGCGTCGAACTGCGTCTGCTCTGACGAGTCTGCGCCCGCATCCAGCGGGGCGACATTGCCGGGAATATCCAGGGATTGCGTGTACATGGGGACGCTCTCTGCGGAAGTTGTCTGTGTGCGCACAGTATAAGCCAACCGACCGGTCGGTTAATAAATTTTTTGAGATGGGTCGATTGGGCCGATAGGGGCTTGGGCGGTTTCCTTGGCAAGCGTTTCGTCTGCGCCGGCGCCCCGCCCCCACACTAAACCTATAAAATTGCGAATTGGCCACGATTTGCGGCCTTCCTGCATCCCCCGGTACTCATGTTACGTTTAAGCGAAATCAAACTCCCGCTCGATCATCCCGAGAGCGCCCTCGAAGCCGCCGTGCGTGCGCGCCTCGCGGAACTCGGCGTGGCCGCGGACGGGCTCATCCGATACACCGTATTTCGCCGCGCGCACGATGCGCGCAAGCGCGCCGACATCAAACTCACCTACATCGTCGATGTCGAGGTCACGGATGAAGCGGCCGCGCTCAAGCGACTCGCCGATGTGCCGCACTGCGGCGTCACGCCTGACATGGCCTACCGGTTCGTTGCCAAAGCGCCGGCGCAGATGACCGCGCTGCGCCCGGTCGTGATCGGCATGGGGCCGTGCGGCCTGTTCGCCGGCCTGATCTTGGCGCAAATGGGCTTCCGGCCGATCATCCTCGAGCGCGGCAAGGCCGTGCGTGAGCGCACCAAGGACACCTTCGGCCTGTGGCGCAAGTCGGTGCTCAATCCCGAGTCGAATGTGCAGTTCGGCGAAGGCGGCGCGGGCACTTTCTCGGACGGCAAGCTGTACAGCCAGATCAAGGATCCAAAGCACTACGGCCGCAAGGTGCTCGAGGAATTCGTGCGAGCCGGTGCGCCGGAAGACATTCTGTTTCTGAGCCGGCCGCATATCGGCACGTTCCGGCTGGTGAGCATGGTCGAAAAAATGCGCGCGACCATCCACGAGCTGGGCGGCGAGGTGCGTTTCGAAAGCCGCGTCGACGATATCGAGATCGGCCAGGGCAAGGTGCGCGGGCTGAAGCTGTCGACCGGCGAAACGCTGCGCTGTGATCATGTGGTGCTGGCGGTCGGTCATAGTGCGCGCGACACTTTCCAGATGCTCAACGACCGCGGCGTCTATATTGAAGCGAAGCCGTTTTCACTCGGGTTCCGCATCGAACATCCGCAGGGTTTGATCGACCGTAGCCGTTTCGGCAAATTTGCCGGTCACAAACAGTTGGGCGCCGCCGACTATAAGGTGGTGCATCACTGCAGCAATGGCCGCGCTGTCTACAGTTTTTGCATGTGCCCTGGCGGCACCGTTGTGGCGGCGACGTCCGAGCCGGGTCGCGTGGTGACCAACGGCATGAGCCAGTACTCGCGGGCGGAGCGGAACGCCAACGCGGGGATCGTCGTCGGCATCACGCCGGACGACTATCCGGGCGGCCCGCTCGCCGGCATCGCTTTTCAGCGCAAGTGGGAAGAGCGGGCTTTCGAGCTCGGCGGCGGCAACTATATGGCGCCGGGCCAGTTGGTCGGCGACTTTATCGCCGGCCGGCCGTCCACGTCGCTGGGTTCGGTGGTGCCGTCGTACAAACCCGGCGTGCATCCAACCGATCTCAGCACCGCGCTTCCCGACTATGTGATCGAGGCCATTCGCGAAGCTCTTCCGCAGATGGACAAGAAGATCGCCGGCTTTGCAATGCACGACGCGGTGCTGACGGGCGTCGAGACGAGAACGTCGTCGCCGATTCGCGTGCGTCGGCGGGACGACTATCAAAGCATGAACGTCGAAGGTTTGTATCCGGCTGGCGAAGGCGCAGGGTATGCCGGCGGGATCTATTCGGCGGCCATCGACGGAATCGAAGTCGCTGAAGCGCTCGCGCTGAAGATGGTCGGGGCACAGACGGCCTGAGTCGGCGGAGCGCGGGAACGCCGTCGCGCGGACCCGCGACGGCTGGTGCGATCGGGCACAATGCACGTTTCGCCTCGAACCGACCACCCGAATGACCATTCGCACCCTGGCTGCCGCATGCGGCGCGGCGTTGCTTGTCCAATTTGCCGTTTCCCCAACCGTTTTCGCCGCCGACGCCCCGGCACATTGGGTCACCGCCTGGGCGACAGCGCTGCAACCCATCCCACAGCGGGCGGACTTGCCGCCACTCTATCGCGCGCCGGAAGTAGCCGGGCGCACGGTTCGTCAGATTGTGTATCCGACACTGTCCGGAAAGTCGGCGCGAGTCCACCTCAGCAACCGGTACGGCAAGACTCCGCTCGTCATCGAAGATCTGCGTATCGCCCGCTCGGCGGGTGGCGCGGCGGCGGCTGGTAACGGCGAGGCGCGCGTGACGTTCGGTGGCAAGAGTGCGGTTTCGATTCCGCCGGGTGGCGAGTTGGACAGTGACCCCGTCGCTGTCGATATTGCCGAAGGTGCGCCTTATGCGGTCAGCGCGTTTATGGGTCCCGAGCAACGTATCGTGGCTTGGCACCGCGTGTCGAACCAGGTGAACTACGTTTCGGCGCCGGGTAATCACGCGGCGGACGCTTCCGCGGAAGCGTTTCGCGCCCGGTTCACGCAATATGTATGGGTGACAGGATTGTCGGTGGACGCGGCGCCTGCATCCGCCGCCGTTGCCGCGATCGGCGACTCGATCACGGACGGCATGCGCTCCAGCCTGAACCAGAATCGCCGCTGGCCGGACGCGTTGGCGCGCCGGTTCGCCGCTAGCGGCGACCGGTCGACCGCGATCGTCAATCTGGGGATCAGCGGCAACCGCTTGCTGAGCGACTCCCCTTGCTACGGCGACGCGCTCGCGACGCGCTTCGAGCACGACGTGCTCGCGCGCCCGGGCGTCAAGACGGCGATTCTTTTGATCGGTATCAATGACATCAATTTCGCGGCGATGCCGCCGCGTAACGGCCTCGACTGCGACTTCCCGCACACGTCCGTGACGGCTGCCGATCTGATCGCCGGGTACCAGCGGTTGATCGCCGCGGCACGGCATGCCGGCGTGAAGGTGTTCGGCGCGACGCTGACGCCGGCGTCGCTTCCGTCGCAGCGAGAAAGCATTCGGCTCGCCGTCAATCAGTGGATTCGGACCAGCCATGCTTTCGACGGCGTCGTAGATTTCGACGCTGCGCTGCGCGATCCGGCGCAGCCGGACCGCCTGCAGCGTGGCTTTGACAGCGGCGATCACATCCATCCGAGCGACGCCGGCTACACAGCTATGGCCGAGGCGGTTCCGATGGACGCAGTGGTGAAATCGACCCGCAGGTGACTCGCCAAAAAAGATTTCGGTCAAACCCTTGTCATATGGCTGATGTTCGCCTAAGATTCGCCTCCTCGTTTGCGAACGAGGGCCGCGGCAGAAACCAGCGGCCGTAGCGTCAACAAGGTTTTAAGCGAAAGCGAAAAAATGTTGTTGACAAAACGAAAAAGAGCCTT
>NZ_JARESS010000299.1:0-271 GCF_046027915.1 Paraburkholderia sp. RL17-347-BIC-D | reverse complement strand
CGCGATGCCAGCGCCGGCGATACACGCGCCGAGCATGGTTTCCACGTCCGACACGAGGAGACGCCCCTCTGCCGGTATCTCCGTGACCTTCTTACCCCGATGAAACTCCCACTCAAAGGGCTTGGCCGTCACGGGGTTATAAAACATGATTCGCTGATGCCTGCTCACCTCCTCCGGTTTTCCTGGCTTTCCGTGCTCAGCGACATACCGCGGAGACGCGACCGTAATGATGCGCGTATCGAGCAGCTTGCGTGCAATCAGTGTTCCCAGC
>NZ_JARESS010000298.1:0-271 GCF_046027915.1 Paraburkholderia sp. RL17-347-BIC-D | reverse complement strand
GATGCTGCCCGCGGTAAAGATCGGCACGGTCAGCGAGCCTGCGTACGACCAGATCCGTGCCGGCCCGGTGAACAGTTTCGAGAACTGGCCGCTCGCCGTTCCGAACAGGCCCGTCAGTGAAATGGACGGAAAGTAAAGCGCGCGCGCGGCGCCGATCAATGCGTTTGCGGCGATAAGGTTCTGCTCGGCCTGACGCAGATCGGGACGACGCTGAAGCAGATCGGAAGGCAGGCCTGCCGGCACCGGCGGCACCTCGAGCTCCGTGAGTTCG
>NZ_JARESS010000297.1:0-271 GCF_046027915.1 Paraburkholderia sp. RL17-347-BIC-D | reverse complement strand
TGAACTCACGGAGCTCGAGGTGCCGCCGGTGCCGGCAGGCCTGCCTTCCGATCTGCTTCAGCGTCGTCCCGATCTGCGTCAGGCGGAGCAGAACCTCATCGCCGCAAACGCATTGATCGGCGCCGCGCGCGCGCTTTACTTTCCGTCCATTTCACTGACGGGCCTGTTCGGAACGGCGAGCGGCCAGTTCTCGAAGCTATTCACCGGGCCGGCACGGATCTGGTCGTACGCAGGCTCGCTGACCGTGCCGATCTTTACCGCGGGCAGCATT
>NZ_JARESS010000296.1:0-279 GCF_046027915.1 Paraburkholderia sp. RL17-347-BIC-D | reverse complement strand
GGCGCTGGCCTACTGGTCGGCGCGGGCGATCCGCACGCAGTATCTGAAGAACCCCGGGCCGCTGGTGAGCGTATGACGAAGAAGACCGATATCCAGCGCCTCACGCAGGCGATCAAACGCGTGGGCGCGGCGGCTGTGCTGGGCATGACCACACTGGCCGCGCACGCGGCAGCGCCACAGAACCTGAACGACGCGGCGCTGATCGCGCACGGCCAATATCTCGCGCGGGCCGGCGACTGCATCGCGTGTCACTCGGCGCCCACGGGCAAGCCCTTCGCG
>NZ_JARESS010000295.1:0-279 GCF_046027915.1 Paraburkholderia sp. RL17-347-BIC-D | reverse complement strand
GGCGAAGGGCTTGCCCGCGGGCGCCGAGTGACACGCGATGCAGTCGCCGGCCCGCGCGAGATATTGGCCGTGCGCGATCAGTGCCGCGTCGTTCTGGTTCTGTGGCGCTGCCGCGTGCGCGGCCAGTGTGGTCATGCCCAGCACAGCCGCCGCGCCCACGCGTTTCATCGCCCGCATGAGGCGCTGGATATCGGTCTTCTTCGTCATACGCTCACCAGCGGCCCGGGGTTCTTCAGATATTGCGTGCGGATCGCCCGCGCCGACCAGTAGGCCAGCGCA
>NZ_JARESS010000294.1:0-280 GCF_046027915.1 Paraburkholderia sp. RL17-347-BIC-D | reverse complement strand
CGAGTTCAACGCATCGACCTTTGCGGGCCGCGTGATCGCGGGGACGGGATCGGACATCTATTCGGCCATCACCGGTGCAATCGGCGCGCTGCGCGGGCCGAAGCACGGCGGCGCCAATGAAGTCGCGTTCGAGATCCAGTCGCGCTACCAGACGCCGGATGAAGCGGAAGCGGACATCCGCCGTCGCGTCGAGAACAAGGAAGTGGTGATCGGTTTCGGTCACCCGGTGTACACGATCTCCGACCCGCGCAACAAGGTCATCAAGGAAATCGCGAAGAAG
>NZ_JARESS010000293.1:0-280 GCF_046027915.1 Paraburkholderia sp. RL17-347-BIC-D | reverse complement strand
TGAATTCAACGCATCGACGTTCACCGGCCGCGTGATCGCGGGCACGGGATCGGACATCTATTCGGCCATCACCGGCGCGATCGGCGCGCTGCGCGGGCCGAAGCACGGCGGCGCCAACGAAGTCGCGTTCGAGATCCAGTCGCGCTACCAGACGCCGGATGAAGCCGAAGCGGACATCCGCCGTCGCGTCGAGAACAAGGAAGTGGTAATCGGTTTCGGCCACCCGGTGTACACGATCTCCGACCCACGCAACAAGGTCATCAAGGAAATCGCGAAGAAT
>NZ_JARESS010000292.1:0-280 GCF_046027915.1 Paraburkholderia sp. RL17-347-BIC-D | reverse complement strand
GGCGATGCCAGCGCCGGCGATACACGCACCAAGCATGGTTTCCACGTCCGACACGAGGAGACGCCCCTCTGCCGGTATCTCCGTGACCTTCTTACCCCGATGAAACTCCCACTCGAAGGGCTTGGCCGTCACGGGGTTATAGAACATGATTCGCTGATGCCTGCTCACCTCCTCCGGTTTTCCTGGCTTCCCGTGCTCAGCCACATACCGCGGAGACGCGACCGTAATGATGCGCGTTTCGAGCAGCTTGCGGGCAATCAGTGTTCCCAGTGGCGGGGGG
>NZ_JARESS010000291.1:0-281 GCF_046027915.1 Paraburkholderia sp. RL17-347-BIC-D | reverse complement strand
ACGCCCGGACTCTGCGGAAGCATCGCGGCCGGGATGAAATGATCGGGGAACAGCTGGCTCACACGGAAGCACAACTCGTTGCAGATCGCCGCCCACGTACTGGAAACCTGAAAATCGCCGATGTGATGCGCCATGAAACTCGCGCGCGGACTGAAGATGGTGAGGTCGAGCCCGCGCTCGCGCATCAACCGCAACTGGTTGCTCTCGATCGATTCGCGCAACTCATCGTCGCTGATCTGCAACTCGGAGACCCTGGGCATTTCGGAAGGATTGTTGATGCC
>NZ_JARESS010000290.1:0-291 GCF_046027915.1 Paraburkholderia sp. RL17-347-BIC-D | reverse complement strand
TAGCCGTCTACCGCACTTTCGAAGACCACCACTCTGACATGCTCGTCGGCTTCTAGCGCGTTGATGAGTTCGTGGAATTGCCCGACCATCGGCGGGCCCATCACGTTGATCGGCGGGTGGTCGATCGTGACACGCCAACAGGCCGGGGAGTGCCGTGCAACCTTAAGTTGAGTTGGGGTTGTCGTCGCATTCATGATGGGACTCCTGTCACCGACAGATGCGCGCGGGCGCCTTGGCCGCGCCGGAACAGAACTAGGCCTGCAGAACCTTGAGCAGTTCCCTGGCGGTCGG